>CAJWUF010000151.1 GCA_913047395.1 uncultured cyanobacterium | reverse complement strand
GGAAACTCATCAAACGACTCGGCCACAGCTTAATGTCAAGAGACTCGCAAGTTAAGTTATCAACTAATCTGGTTCGAGCAATCTATCAACCTAAATTTGCACGGATGTATCAAAAACAGTCCTGGTTTAGCTTGATAAGCCTGGCTAACGCGCGAATTATCTAATCGTTCGATAAAACAAGTCAGGGGCTTTGTCGTTAAGTTACCGACTTTGAACACATAACTGTTGGTAATTGGTGAGGAACTTCCAATCAAACGATCAATGGGCTGCCTGCAGATTTCTTGTCGGTAGCGCCCTGGCCTTCAGCCTGATGACCGTCTGCGTCAAACACCTTGATGGTCGCTTGCCTGTTGCAGAGATTGTGCTGGCAAGGTCCCTGATCAGTCTTGTAATCACCTGGTTCATGCTCCGTCGAGTTGGCATCTCGCCATGGGGGCATCGCAAAAGCTTGCTGTTAATACGTGGACTGCTTGGAACAGCAGCACTTTTCTGCGTATTTGAAGCCCTGGCATCCTTACCCCTGGCCGCCGCAACCATCCTTCAATACACCTATCCAACATTCACAGCCATAGCGGCTTGGCTGTTATTGGGAGAAAGGGTCCGACGCCGCATTGGCATAGCTGTACTTCTTGGCTGGCTGGGTATAACCCTGGTCATGCAACCGGAATGGCTAGGCAGCAGCATCGTTGGACTGCCCTCATTAGCCGTTTCAATCGCCCTAATTGGGGCCCTATTTACCGCTCTGGCCTACGTCTGCGTCCGTGAGCTATCAAAGCGAGAACATCCACTAGTCATCGTCTTCTACTTCCCTTTAATTTCGCTGCCGATAACTCTGCCCTTCCTCTGGCATCAAGGAGTAGTTCCTCTGGGTATGGAATGGATCTGGATTCTGGGCGTTGGCCTGTTCACCCAACTCGGCCAAATCTGGATTACTAAGGGATTAGCCATTTTGCCTGCAGCAAGAGCCAGCTCAATCGGCTATGTCCAAGTTTTATTCGCAACTATCTGGGGCGTTCTGTTATTCGCTGAACCTTTTGATGGCTGGGTCGCACTTGGTGCGCTTTTTGTACTTGCAGCAACTCTAATTAGCCTCAGCTCAAGGCAAACTACGGCCCTTAAGCAACCAAGCTGAAAAGGAAATTGAGATCAATTCTCCTAACGCGCTAAAAGATGAGAAAGTCCTCTCTCTAGATGATTCCATCTAAAGAGAATCCATAGGCCAAGACAAATGCCAACTCTGCTGCTTCTCAAAAAACCCAACTAGCAATTCACATGGGACTATCCATAGAAAGCAGATCAACAGGAATTACCAATGGGCAATCAATCACTAAGAACTTGATCTGCAACGAGAAATCTCTACTCCCGCTTCTAAAACCTCCTGAGACTTACAAATAAACAACCATCTGCCTCTTAAATCCAATTACCAGCAATAGCGCTTACGCCAACTAAATCTGCAATCCCAAATACACCAATAATTCACGATAAGGAAGCTGCTGAGATCTGAAACAGACAGCGAACCATTAAGAAGTCACAGGAACGCAATACACGTCCATTGGCACGACCTGAAGATCGAAAAAGGTCAGGCCAAGGGCTGGACGGATCAGGCAGCATGGGTGAAATAAGGAGCAACTCCATGATCGGCTGGCTGCAAGGGCAAAAGGTGGACGCCTGGCAGCAAGGAACTCGTCAGGGAGTTGTTATCGCATGTGGCGGTGTTGGCTACGAAGTTCAGGTCACACCGCGTCATCTAAGCCAGATGGGAGAAGATCAAAGCACCTTCATCCTCTGGATTCATCAAGTACAGCGTGATGATGGAGCCAGCTTGTTCGGTTTCCCAGAACGTAGAGAAAGGGACATTTTTCGCATCCTGATTGGGGTCAACGGGGTGGGACCTCAAGTGGCCCTAGCCCTTCTAGAGGAATGCCAAGTAGCAGAACTCATAGAAGCGATCGTGCAAGGAGATCTACGCAAGCTCTGTCGAGCTCAAGGTGTAGGCAAGCGCACAGCCGAAAGACTTGCCGTGGAATTACGCACCAAACTGGCCGA
>CAJWUF010000150.1 GCA_913047395.1 uncultured cyanobacterium | reverse complement strand
GGTGGTTCTCCTTAAGCATCGCCGCATCATCGAGGCCAAGGCGATGGTTCACCCCACCACCACAGCGCACGGCATATTTCTCTAATAGGCGTAGCCCAGGTGTTGTTTTGCGCGTGTCGGCAAGGCGAACATTTGTGCCCTCAAGCTCGGCAACCAAAGCCTCAGTAGCCGTAGCAATACCAGAAAGTCGCATGGCGAGATTCAAGGCTGTTCGCTCAGCGGCAACAAGAACTGCTGCAGACCCCTCTACTTCTAAAACTTTTTGCCCCGTATATAAGCGCTCTCCATCTCCAACAAGTAAACGCACCTTCACCGCAACATCCAAGCGCTGGAAAAGACGCTGCACCAAGGGCCCACCACAAAAAACCCCTGGTTGCTTGGCAATCCAATGGGCTGAACCAGAACAGCCTCGCAGGGCAACAGCTGTGAGATCACCCCGTCCTAAATCCTCATCCAACCAGGCATCCAGTAGGCGATTAAGTGAAGGAGCGCTCAGGTCCACGACACCCAAAAAAGAGAGGGAGATTTAGATAAGACTATTCAGATATACGGCTTGCGACTTTCAGCAGTTGCTCTACTTGCCAATACAAAAACGTGAAAAGATTCGATCAAGCACAGCTTCTGTGATCTCCTCGCCAGTGATCTCCCCCAAGCTACGGATCGCTTGACGCAAATCAATGGTCCAAAAATCCCAGGGCAAGTTTTGCTCGGCTGCTTCCTTGCTACGAGCTAAGGCAATAGCAGCATCAGCTGCTAGATCCTGCTGACGTTGATTGAGAGCAACCACCAACCCCTGCGCTTCGCTAGCACCACAGGCCTTCAAAACAGCCTCAATCAATGCCTCTTCTCCTTGCCCTGTGAGTGCGCTCAAAGTCACGTCCGGCGTAATTGCTTCTAGATCATCGTCAAGCGGAGCACTCGTAGAGAGAGGTTGAACATCGGCCTTATTACCGACAACAAGCCTTGGCACATCATTAGGGATCTGAGACAGCAAGGCAGCATCCTCGGCTATCCATCCCTGGCTGAGATCAAACACCAACACCACCAAATCAGCAGCAGCGAGAGCTTGATGACTGCGATCAATCCCAAGCTGCTCCAACGCATCTTTGGTGGCGCGAATACCTGCGGTGTCGAGCAAGGTGATCGGCACACCCTCTAGCACAATCTCGCTCTCCAATAAATCCCTCGTAGTACCTGGCAGATCAGTAACGATTGCCCGCTCACGTCGACTAAGGCGATTCAATAGGGAGCTCTTGCCAACATTGGGACGACCGACCAGAGCTACCTGTAGGCCCTGACGCAATAGCGCCCCTCGCTTGGCATCCTCGACTAACTGTTCAAGCTCTCGCCGCACTAACTGCAATTCATCCAATAAACCAACAGCATCAAGAGCAGGAAGATCCTCTTCAAAATCGACCCTGGCCTCTAACTCGCTGAGCTGATCCAACAACCGTTCTCGCAAAGAGTTGATACGACGCTGAATACCTCCGTCGACTCCAGTCATCGCTAATTGAGCTGCCCTACGACTCCGAGCAGCTACAAGATCACTGATGGCTTCTGCCTGGGTGAGGTCAAGTCGACCATTAAGCACCGCCCGCTGGCTGAACTCTCCAGGCAATGCCCGACGCACATCCGGCTGAGAGAGCACGCGCTCAAGCACACGCTGAACAGCTATCAATCCACCATGGCAGTGGATCTCAACCACATCCTCACCCGTGAAGCTTCGCGGCGCCTTCATGACCAACAAAAGGACCTCATCGATGCGTTCCTTGCCGCTCTCATCCATCACATGCCCATAAAGCACACGATGGCTATCCCAAAGCTGCTGCCCCGGCACAGACACCACACTCCGCCCCACCGCCTCTGCAACTGGGCCCGAAAGCCGAATCACAGCGATACCACCTTGACCCGCTGCTACCGCCGTAGCCACCGCGGCAATAGTTTCTTGACTAGAAGAAGATACGGACATCGTCGCTGGATCCATCAGCCCTTCCTACGATCAACGCCACCCTGCAGCGCTATTGCTTAGCTCTGGCCATGATCCAGCAAACACTACAGGGCTTCCTTAGGCGGTTGCGCCGCTGGCTCGCCTGGCTCTGGCAGCAGGAAGGTACTCCTAGTGAACGCGCTCGTGGTCTAGCCGCAGGAGTCTTCAGTGGCTGCTTCCCTTTCTTCGGCATGCAAACACTGCTGGGTATCGCCTTGGCAAGTGTGGTGCGTGGCAACCATTTACTAGCAGCAGCAGGAACCTGGATCAGCAACCCAATCACCTATTTACCTCTCTATTGGTTCAACTATCAGGTGGGCTGCTGCTTACTTGGCAAAGGGCAAATTGAGTTTGACTTGAGCCAACTCAACGGCCAAGACCTCTGGACTCATGG
>CAJWUF010000149.1 GCA_913047395.1 uncultured cyanobacterium | reverse complement strand
AATTGAACAAGTGCTGTTGTGGGTGTGACACTTTGAATCCTGCCAAGCAATCCTCCCGGTCCCATCACAGCGTCACCCGGACCAATGCCGTGAAGCTGCCCCTTCCCCAACATCAACTGCTGCCACCACCCCTGCGGGGTACGAGAAATTACCGCCGCAGAAATACGACCCGATCTTGGGGACTGACCAAGTGCAAGCAACCCGCGGAGTCTTTGGTTGTCCTGCTCAAGTAATAGGAGTTTGGCCTGCTGCTCCAGGTCAGAAGAGGCTTGAATCCATTCTCTTTGAGCTGCTCCAGGCCAAAACGGCCGGCTAAGGAGGGCATAAGCATCGGCGAAACCCGAACCTTTACTCCAACGCACAAGACCCAGGGCTCCCACTAACAACAGCCATGGCAAAAATCCTCGCCAACGCCGCCAACGAAAAGAAGCCTGCCAAGGGGAGCCCCCCATCGATTCAGGCCGTCATGGAAGAACGGGTGAATTCAGGCGTATCGAGCACCCGCTGGAGTCGCTTGTAATCCTCAAGCACCTGACCGCAACCATTAACGACACACAGCAGAGGGTCCTCTGCGACATGGGTAAAAATTCCTGTCTCATGGCTGATTAAATCGCTAATACCGCGAACCAAAGCACCACCGCCAGCAAGCATGATGCCGCGATCAACGATGTCAGCGGCTAATTCTGGTGGCGTACGTTCCAAGGTGCTCTTAACAGCCTCCACAATCACGTTTAGTGGTTCAGCTATCGCCTCACGCAGGTCACCAGCCTGCAAGCTGATCGAACGCGGTAAACCAGAAAGCAAATGCAAGCCACGCACATCCATGGCTTGCTGATCAAACTCATGATTAGGGAAGGCCGAACCTATTCGAATCTTGATTTCCTCTGCCGTGCGCTCACCCACCACAAGGTTGTGAACCTTTTTCAAATAAACCCCAATAGCATCATTAATTTCATCACCTGCAACGCGAACCGACTCACTTAAAACAGTTCCTCCCAAGCTGAGCACAGCCACTTCAGTGGTGCCTCCTCCTATATCGACAATCATGGTGCCAATCGGCTCGGTAACAGGAAGACCGGCACCGATCGCGGCAGCAACAGGCTCATCAATCAAATGGACTTCCCGTGCTCCTGCCATACCCGCCTCACGTACAGCACGCCGTTCAACACCAGTAACTCCGCTCGGTATACCCACCACCAAACGTGGAGCCACAATGCCGCGACCTTCATTGCCCTTCTGAATGAAAGTCTTCAACATCTGCTCGGCCGCATCGAAATCAGCGATCACGCCATCGCGCAGGGGACGCACAGCACGAATGTTGCCAGGGGTGCGGCCAAGCATCAGCTTGGCATCGTCACCCACCGCTAGAGGCACACCATTCTCAAGGTCAAGGGCTACAACGGAAGGCTCCTGAAGCACGATCCCTTTGCCCGAAACATATATAAGGGTGTTGGCCGTACCCAGATCAATACCGATGTCGCGTGATAGCTGAAAGCGACGAAAAAACACAGGTGCGCGACTCAAGTCGGCGAATCATAGGAGTAGTAGCCAACTCAGTCTGTTACACCCAGCGGTAAGGGTGGAACTCCTTATAAGCAGCCACTTAACCCGTGGCGCATCATTGACCTAAAACAGACACTAGGAGTCATTTATGGGAGTCAATTCCGTCACCCTCGTCGGTCGAGCCGGCCGCGATCCAGAGGTCCGCTACTTCGAATCGGGCAGTGTTGTGGCCAACCTCACCATGGCCGTAAACCGTCGTAGTCGCGACGACGAGCCTGACTGGTTCAACCTAGAAATCTGGGGGAAGCAGGCCCAGGTCGCCGCCGACTACGTCAAGAAAGGATCCCTGCTGGGAATTATCGGAAGTTTCAAGCTAGATCGCTGGACTGACCGCAATACTGGCGAGGAGCGAAGCAAGCCCGTTATACGGGTAGATCGTCTAGAGCTGCTTGGATCAAAACGAGATGCAGAAGCGAGCAACTTTGGCGGAGGGGGATTTGGGGATAGCCCAAGCGAAGAGGAAGTGCCCTTTTAAAACTCATTGATCAATCACTGTTGTGCCGCCTGCGCCAAATGCGCAGGCCTAACCACACCACTGCAGATACCAGAGCAATAACCAAGGCCACCTTGACGACCTTGGACACAGGATCAATCCATAACTCCACATTGCTGTAACTCTCACCAAGCGCCAAGCCAGCCCAAGTAAGAAGCAACGTCCAGATAAGGCTCCCTGCTGTGGTCCAAATCAGAAAAGGCAAAAAAGGCATTAATTCAATGCCTGCAGGTACTGATATCAACGTGCGAATACCAGGGACCAGTCGTCCCCAAAACACCAATACTGTGCCGTGACGATTGAACCAACGCCTGCTACGCGCAAGCTCTTCAGGACTGATACCAATCCAA
>CAJWUF010000148.1 GCA_913047395.1 uncultured cyanobacterium | reverse complement strand
TGGCCTCCGGGTGATACTGCACACCAAAAATAGGTCGATCCCGATGAGCTATCGCCGCAACAGTACGGTCATTAAGATTGAGATGGGTCACAACCACACTGGTCTGCGGCAGAGACTCAGCATCAAGTGCAAAGCCGTGATTTTGACTGGTGATCTCCACCTGACCCGTGGTGCCGCAAGGATGGTTGAGTCCACGATGACCGTAGGCCAATTTGAAAGTGCGGCCGCCCATGGCCAGACCAAGGATCTGATGACCTAGGCAGATGCCAAACAGGGGTAAATCAACGTTATTTAATAACTCGCCTACCAAGGAAATACCCGCCGACACCGCAGCAGGGTCACCAGGTCCGTTGGACAAAAACACCCCTTCTGGATTTGTGCTCAGCACAGTGCCCAGATCAGAGCTAGCCGGCAGGACAGTGACCTCACAACCGTGAGCAACCAAACGATCGAGGATGGCTCGCTTGATGCCGAAATCAATCGCTACGACGCGATAGGGCGAATCAATGCGTCTCTTAAGCCTTTGATCAAAGGCAACAGCACAAGTCGAGGTCCAGGTGTAGGAATCTTTTGTGGAAACCTTTTCAGCAAGGTTCAACCCCTCCATGGATGGAGCCTGCTGCAACTGCTCTAGTAGCTGCTGAGCAGAGCAGCCGTCGCTGCTAATTACCCCATTCATCGCTCCAGCCTCGCGCAGATGTCTTACAAGCGCTCTGGTGTCAACGCCGCAGATACCCACAACCTGCTGCGCCTCAAGCCAACTCTGCAGCGACTGTTGGCACCGCCAACTGCTGGGCTTTGGAGAAAGCTGACGAGCAATTACACCTCTGGCATGGGGAAAGGAGGATTCTTGATCATCAAGATTGACTCCTGTATTACCCAACTCTGGATAGGTGAAAGTGACCAACTGACCGGAGTAACTGGGATCAGTAAGCACCTCCTGATAACCCGTCATTCCAGTGTTGAAGACCACTTCGCCGATCGCGCTACCGCGAAATCCAAAGGCCATTCCCTCCAGCACCATGCCATCAGCAAGAACCAATAGCGCCGAATTTGGGGATGAAGCGGACATCAGCGGAAGCACACCAAACTCATCTGCGTTTCATTCTCCAATTTGATGCTCAAGCGCACCACGAAGCTCTTGTAACCGCTGCCAAGGAAGACCCTGCTTAAGACAGGCTTGGGCAGTAGACACACCCTCCTTTAGATCATCTTGCGAACCAGCAGCCCAGAGCACCAGAGCAGTGTTCAATGCCACCACATCCCGTTGAGCAATGGTTCCACCTCCTTGAAGAACAGCGGTAATGATCGCCTGATTCTCTGCCAGATCCCCACCCTTAAGAGCCTGCAAAGGAGCAGCCTCAAGACCAAGTTCTGCCGAATTAATCGAAGAGTGCCTTAGCTCACCCCTATCAAGCAAACGCAATTGATTGACCCCCTCTAAGGAGGCTTCATCAAGGCCACCAGCACCATGAACGACAACGGCCCGCTGCAAGCCAAGCTGCTGTAACGCTTCCGCCATCGGATCTAGCAGCTCTGCCTTGGCAACCCCAAGCACCTGAGCCTGCGGCTGCAAAGGGTTCACCAGTGGACCAAGAAGATTGAAGACAGTTCGCACTCCAAGGCTTCGCCTCAAAGGCGCCAGGTTGACCAATGCGGGATGCCATGCAGGGGCAAATAAGAATGTGACTCCTACCTGAGATAAAGCCGCCACCACAGTGGTGAGAGGCGACTTGAGCTGCAGACCTAAACCCTCGAGAACATCAGCCGAACCAACCTTGCCGCTTGCACTGCGATTTCCATGTTTCGCCACATTTACCCCGCAGGCAGCGGCAGTAAAAGCAACAGCAGTTGAAATATTGAAAGTGTCAGCACCGTCGCCACCAGTTCCACACGTATCGACCATGGGAATGGCTGGTATTGGGCATGGCAAAGGACAAGCCTCTCGCAACACCTGGGCCATAGCAGCCAGTTCACTTCCGGTTACCCCTTTTGCCCGCAGAGCCGCCAGGAATGCCCCTGTCTGTACAGGGGTTAACTGCTCAGCCAACCATGTCTTCATCAAAGCAGTTGCTTCCGCAGCAGGAAGGTTCTCTCCCTCAAGCAACATCTCGAGGATTTGCGGCCATGAAGGAGAAGCAGCAGTAGAAGCAGACATCGGTGCAGAAAAAAACCCGGGTGCAATGCACTCCGGGCCGGGTGATGGGGACTAGACCACTATCACCTAAAAATTCGCCACTGGCTAGAAACACTACAAGCCGATTCTGTTTTTACTCAAAGAGGGATTCGTAATCACAGCTTTTCAAGAATCCCTCTAGGGTCGCGCTGCAGACTGGCTGCATAGGTTGAACTAGGTAGCGATACCGGCATGGCTACATTCCGCCTCGATCTAATTGGCCGTTACCTGAAGCCCCATCGCCGCAC
>CAJWUF010000147.1 GCA_913047395.1 uncultured cyanobacterium | reverse complement strand
CAACCATGCAGCTGCTTCGTCCCGGGCCTGCGTCCCAAGACATGCGGGACTTTCTATCCCTACTTGAACAACGAGGCCAGCTAAAGCGGATCAGCGCGCCAGTAGATCCAGATTTAGAACTCGCCGCTATCACTGATCGGGTGCTGGGTTTAGGAGGTCCAGCTCTGCTATTCGAGAACGTGATTGGCTCAACCATGCCAGTAGCAGTCAATCTGCTGGGCACCTTGGAACGAGTTGTTTGGAGCATGGGCCTAGATAAGGCCGAACAACTTGAGGATCTAGGTACTCGGTTAGCACTACTCCAACAACCAAGACCACCCAAGGGACTAAAGGAGACTCGACAGTTCGCAGGCGTGTTTTGGGATCTGATCAAAGCACGTCCAGACCTAGATCTCACACCGCCTTGCCATCAGCAAGTGCTGCGGGGAGACGCGGTCAACCTAGATACCTTGCCTCTGATTCGCCCTTGGCCAGAAGATGCCGGCGGTGTAATCACCCTGGGGCTTGTAATCACTAAAGACCCTGAAACGGCAGTACCGAATGTGGGTGTCTACCGCTTACAACGCCAATCGCTAAACACCATGACGGTGCATTGGCTAAGTGTTCGCGGCGGAGCCAGGCATCTACGCAAAGCCGCTGCCATGGGCCAGAAGCTAGAGGTAGCAATCGCTATTGGCGTGCACCCGCTGCTGGTGATGGCCGCAGCAACCCCTA
Source organism: uncultured cyanobacterium (assembly GCA_913047395.1). Classification (GTDB taxonomy): domain Bacteria; phylum Cyanobacteriota; class Cyanobacteriia; order PCC-6307; family Cyanobiaceae; genus Prochlorococcus. The sequence continues at coordinate 1,739 of CAJWUF010000147.1, read as the reverse complement.
TCCCCGTGCAACTAAGTGAATGGCTTTTTGCCGGGCTTTATGCAGGGGAGGGTGTACGCCTAACCGGCTGCAAAACACTTGATTTACAAGTGCCAAGCCACAGCGAAGTGGTGCTGGAAGGGACGATCACACCAGGGGAAGAAGTAGCAGATGGTCCATTTGGTGACCATATGGGTTTCTATGGAGGAGTGGAGGCCTCACCATTGGTGCGCTTCCATTGCATGACGCAACGCCGCGATCCAATCTTCCTGACGACCTTCAGCGGTCGCCCCCCCAAAGAAGAAGCGATGCTCGCCATCGCCTTGAACCGTATTTACACACCGATCCTGCGGCAACAGGTATCCGAGATCGTTGATTTCTTTCTGCCGATGGAGGCTCTCAGTTACAAGCTGGCAGTAATCGCAATCGACAAGGCTTACCCAGGACAAGCAAAGCGTGCCGCCATGGCCTTCTGGAGCGCTTTACCTCAATTCACCTACACAAAATTCGTTGTCGTTGTGGATGCAAACATCAACGTCAGAGATCCACGCCAGGTGGTCTGGGCCATTGCGGCCCAAGTGGATCCTCAAAGGGATTTATTCGTACTGGAGAACACCCCTTTCGACAGCCTTGATTTCGCTAGCGAACAACTAGGCCTAGGAGGGCGAATGGCCATAGATGCCACCACAAAAATCGGTCCAGAGAAGCGTCACGAATGGGGTAAACCACTGACCCGTGATACAGAACTAGAAAATAAGGTGGATGCCCGATGGCAAGAACTTGGGCTAGCGGATCTGGGCAGCGACGAACCTGATCCAAGCCTGTTTGGTTATGTGATGGAGAGCCTTCATCGTCAAGCAACAAACACAAAGACCTAAATCAAAGATCTAATGGATGGCAAAAAACACTCGTTAGCTACCTGCTGGTTGAATTGATCCAAAAGGAACAATCTCAACAGCACAAAACAAGTTTGTAATCAGCTCACACGCTGGCCCATAAAATCAATTTGATCCGGGCCACACTGAATTGAGCGCTACCAGCAATAACTCGACATCGCGTGAGCTTCGAGCAGGTGGTGGGCTTTCTGGAACGGTGCGGGTGCCTGGAGATAAATCGATTTCCCATCGAGCGCTTTTATTTGGAGCCATCGCTGAAGGGCTCACCACCATTGAGGGCCTGTTGCCTGCCGAAGATCCGATTAGTACCGCCGCCTGTCTTCGAGCGATGGGAGCAACCATCAGCCCGATTCATGCAGGGCAAACAGTTCGAGTTGAAGGCGTTGGTCTCGATGGACTTCAAGAACCAGAAGAGGTTCTTGATTGCGGTAATTCCGGCACCACGATGCGTTTGATGCTCGGCTTGCTTGCTGGACGCCACGGTCGTCACTTCGTGCTCACGGGTGATAACTCCCTTCGGCGGCGACCAATGAATCGCGTTGCGCAGCCACTCGCGATGATGGGTGCTGCAATCAATGGCCGCTCAAGTGGCAACTTCGCCCCACTGGCGGTGAGTGGTAAAAAGTTGCGTGGTGCTGTAATCGGTACACCTGTTGCCAGTGCACAGGTGAAATCAGCACTTGTGCTAGCGGCCTTAACTGCTCAAGGCTCGACCACTGTGATCGAACCAGCCCATTCTCGAGACCATACCGAGCGGATGCTGCGGGCATTCGGAGCCAATCTCGAAGTAGTCGGTGAGATGGGTCGTCACATCAGCGTTCAGCCTGGTTCAACCCTGCATGGTCAAACGGTTGTAGTTCCAGG
>CAJWUF010000146.1 GCA_913047395.1 uncultured cyanobacterium | reverse complement strand
AAATTACTTTGCTGCACGCCAATGTTCACGCAGGTTCGCTCAGCCGATCGCCGAGTCGCTCCTGCTGAGAATCACGGCCATCAGGCTGTGATGAAAGCCGTGTATCTAGTACTTGAACCTCAGTACCAAAACGCTCTTACCCAGGCTGCAATCAGCCTTAACAAGCAAAACGGTGCCATTGGCGTTGAACTAAGTGGTTATCTAATCGAAGAACTGCGCGATCCAAACAACTATGCAGATTTCCAGGCAGATCTGGCCTCAGCCGATGTTTTCGTCGCTTCGCTGATTTTTATTGAGGATCTAGCCCAGAAAGTTGTTGATGCTGTAACCCCGCATCGTGACCGCCTCAAGGCCGTTGTTGTTTTCCCTTCCATGCCGGAAGTGATGCGACTAAACAAGTTGGGCAGCTTCACCATGGCTCAGCTTGGCCAGAGCAATAGTGCTATTGCCAGCTTCATGAAGAAGCGAAAGGAATCAAGCGGCGCTGGATTTCAGGACGCAATGCTCAAGTTGCTAAATACCCTTCCAAACGTTCTCAAATATCTGCCGGTTGATAAAGCACAGGATGCCCGAAGCTTCATCCTCAGCTTTCAGTACTGGCTTGGAGGTACGCCAGACAACCTACGGAATTTCCTTTTGATGCTGGCGGATAAATACGTATTCCCTGCAACAGAAGGAGAAGAGCGCCCCAATCTGGAAATAGTTGAACCTGAGGTTTTCCCGGACCTGGGCATCTGGCATCCCATGGCGCCCTCCATGTTTGAAGACCTTAAGGAGTATTTGAACTGGACAGCTAGTCGCACAGATCTCTCAGAAGACGCTCGCAAAGGTCCAATGATTGGCCTGGTGTTGCAACGCAGCCATATCGTCACAGGTGACGAAGCTCACTACGTTGCGGTCATTCAGGAACTTGAGTTCCGAGGTGCGCGTGTCCTGCCGGTTTTTTGTGGTGGTCTTGACTTCTCTAAGCCTGTTAATGCCTTCTTCTACGACCCGATTAACCCCGATCAACCGCTTGTTGATGGGGTTGTTTCCCTTACTGGATTTGCCTTAGTTGGAGGCCCTGCCAGACAGGACCATCCCAAGGCGATCGAATCTTTGAAGCGCCTTAGCCGCCCTTATATGGTGGCTCTTCCTCTTGTCTTTCAGACAACTCAGGAATGGGAAGTTAGCGATCTAGGTCTGCATCCAGTTCAGGTAGCTTTGCAAATAGCCATCCCTGAATTGGATGGAGCAATCGAGCCAATCGTGCTCTCTGGTCGGGACGATGCCACTGGCAAAGCCCACACTCTTCAAGACCGGGTTGATGCCATTGCTGAGCGAGCAATTCGTTGGTCATCCCTAAGGATTAAGTCAAGGGCTGAAAAGAAGTTGGCAATCACAGTGTTCAGCTTCCCGCCAGACAAAGGCAACGTTGGTAGTGCCGCTTACCTGGATGTTTTTGGTTCAATCCATCGTGTTTTAGAGGAAATGAAGGCTCAGGGTTATGACATCGAGAACCTCCCCAAAGATTCCAAGGCGTTGATGGAAGCGGTAATCAATGATCCTGAAGCCCTCGAGGGAGCGCCCGAGCTGGCGATTGCACATCGCATGAGCGTGGCGGAATACGAGCGCCTAACACCTTATTCAGAGCGGCTTGAAGAAAACTGGGGCAAGCCACCAGGAAACCTAAATAGTGATGGCCAAAACCTGCTGATATATGGACGTCATTTCGGCAACATCTTTGTAGGCGTACAACCTACATTCGGCTACGAGGGAGATCCGATGCGCTTACTTTATTCACGTAGCGCTAGTCCTCACCATGGCTTTGCTGCTTACTACACCTATCTAGAGAAAGTTTGGAAGGCTGATGCTGTGCTCCATTTTGGGACTCACGGCTCTCTCGAATTCATGCCCGGAAAGCAGATGGGTATGAGCGAAACTTGCTACCCCGATTCTTTGATTGGAGGGCTGCCAAATCTCTATTACTACGCTGCAAATAATCCATCTGAGGCAACGATTGCTAAGCGACGTGGTTATGCCTCCACCATTAGTTACCTCACACCTCCTGCAGAGAATGCGGGTCTTTATAAAGGTCTCAAGGAACTAGGTGAACTTGTCGGCTCATACCAGCAATTGCGCGAAGGTGGACGTGGTGTGCAAATCGTTAATGCCATTGTCGAGACCTCACGTCAATGCAATCTTGATAAGGATGTAGACCTTCCAGATAAAGATGCCTCAGAGCTAGAACTTGATCAACGAGATGCAGTTGTTGGGGCGGTCTATAGCCAATTAATGGAAATAGAGAGTCGTCTACTTCCATGCGGGCTTCACACCATCGGCAAACCGCCTACTGCAGAGGAAGCGATTGCCACACTTGTAAGTATCGCGGCTCTTGAACGCGTAGATGATGGACTTCGTGCCCTCCCTGGGCTCTTAGCCGAAGCCATCGATCGGAAAATTGAAGATATCTATAAGGGTAATGATGAGGGCATACTTGCTGATGTCGAGTTAAATCGCACGATCACTGAGACATCGCGAACAGCTGTTGGAGCGATGGTGCAATCTCTGACAGGAAGAGATGGACGCGTCAATATGA
>CAJWUF010000145.1 GCA_913047395.1 uncultured cyanobacterium | reverse complement strand
AGGAGAATTCACACTTGTTTATAGTGGAACTGAAGAGCCGCACCCCTCCCCAGGCACTACCTATGGGGTTGCGTAGGGTTAGTAAAATTTGTTACCCCATCACCCAGGCCCGACGCTTTACGCGAGGGTCTTTTTTTTGCCTATCTAGTTTTTGCTACTGGTAAAGCATGGGGTTGCACCCAGTACAAAACCGTCGCATAGAGGGTGAATAGCGTTAGCGATATCTACTGGTGAAAAACATACTGATCCTATTAATTCTCTGCTAAAAATTCTTCCAGCTGAGTTTCAGCCTCGCTCAGGGTTTGTTCTACTCACTCAACTTCAGGCGTTTTTAGATCATTTCAATGAATAGCAAAAGGCACCTTCTTGGTAAACCTTTTTTATCAGCATTGGATCTACACCGTCTAAGCAGCATTTCCTATGCAGCTCGCAGCAAAGCCGATGGGTGTCTAAAAATGATTAGCAGCCCAAGGCTTCTAGTGAGATGACCATCGACACACCACCACCTGAAGCTTCGGTTCTAAGTCGCTTGAGTGAATTCTCTGCCTGGAAGAGTCTCAATGACTCGATCATGGGTGGCTCAAGTCAAGCTGGCTGTCGCGTGAGCCCTGAGGGCTTGATTCTAGAAGGTGAGCTTGTTGAGCAGGGCGGTGGTTTTGTCAGTTGTCGCTCCCCCATGTTGATGCCGCCTCTCGATCTTTCGGCATATCAAGGTTTGCAATTAGAGGTTGATGGAGAGGGGCGCACTCTCAAGCTTGCTATCGCATCGCGTGATCGAATCTTTGGGCTTACTGAACGCATCTCTGATGAGCTGCGTTGGGTAGCGCCGATTCCAACTAATGGCTCTGGAACCACCCTTGTTGACATTCCTTTCAGCAGTCTGCAGGCCACATTGAGAGCTAAGCCGGTGGCCTTGCCTTTTCGTTTGCTTCGCTTTGATCCCTCTGGAGTTAGTCAGTTGCAGCTGCTCCACTCCAAGTTCAATGAATCTGGTGAGCTCAATCAAGGATTCCGTCCTGGACAAATTCGAATCCTGTTGCGTTCTATCCGTGCAGTCCGCTGATTCCATAGAGAACTTCTCGAAGCTGTTAGCAGCAGCGGCCACCAAGGCCACTCTTGATCAAGCCATGAGACGTTTTTAGTTGCACTCACTTGCCCTGCTATGGCTTAATTCTCGGGGCTCATAGTCTCAGGCTGTGCAAGTGGTCAAGATCTTGTGCAACTGGTCTTAGGGATTGATCAAGGATGAAATGAGCATGCAAACGACTGCGTCCCTAGATGACGCCTAATTCCGGGGTACGCCGCAACAGCACAAGGCTGAGGCAACTTGCCCATGCCGCTCAAAAGTGTTCACTCTGAGCGGCATGGCCTATCTCTGCGCAGGTTAGGAATAACACCGGGTGCCGAAGTAGAGAGCCGCAACGATGCGCAGATTGCTGCTGACACAACAATGAGCGGCATTGATTTGCGATCTGCCTCGATGCGTTGATCGTCAGTGTGAAGAGTGAGCTTCAGATGGCAATGGTCTGCAGGAGAGCAGGGCGGTGAAAATCACACCTATCCCCAGAGCGATCGCGGCAATGACGAACAGCTGTATGTAGCTGAGTCCCAGCTTGAGCAGGAATGACATGCCGTTGCTGCCTGCACTTAGGCCGATGGCGAAGACAAGACTCAGTGTTCCCCAGATGCGTGGATGCTGGGCTGCTCCCACCGTTTCCATCGCCCGTTGCGAGGTGGTGGCGACCATTCCCAGTACTAAAAAACCGCACAGTCCTGACGCGATGGTAATCAGCCAGAGCTGATCGCTGATGGTCACCATCAACACTCCGACTGTTCCGGCGCAATAGATCAGCAACAGGCTGATGCGACTGCCCAGGCGGCTCACTAAAACACCACTGCAGCCAGCGCCGATTGCAAACCCCAGGCCAATAACACTGAACAGTTGGCTGGCGGTGGCGATTGGCACGCCAAGATCACGATGCAAGTAGTCGGTAAGAAACAGGGTCGGCGGTTGCATGCCAATCGCTACGCAGGCGTAGGCCAGGCCAAGACCTAAGAGCACCTTGCGCTGAACTCCGTTGAGGCGCTCGGCTGCCGCGGGAGGCGGCAGGGGTTGATTGGAGGCGCGGCTGGTCAGCGGCCAGGTCAGGACAACGGCTACTGCAACAACAGCGGTTTCATAGAACCAACCAAACTGCACGTTCTGATGCAGAACAAAGGGCAGTGTGAGGCACACCAGCAAGGTAAACAGGCCGGCGCCTGAAAACGCGAGCCCTGCTGAAAGCTTGCGCCAGCGTTCGGGCATCTGGGCACTCAGAACCGAGGGGGTCAACACCACCAAGGGTGCCGCTGCTAGCCCGGCGATGAAGCGCGCAAACATCAGCCACACAAACCCGAAATTGAACGAGGAGAGCAGCACTCCAAGCAGTCCAACACCGAGTCCGAGGCGCATTACCTGGCGTACGCCGAGAATCCGCGGTAAAGAGATCGCCAGCACGCAACTGACCAGATAGCCAACGCAGTTGGCTCCCCCCAAAAATCCTGCCTGTGGCATGGTTGTCCAGCCATCACGAATCAAAGCTGGCACCAGTGGGGTGTAGGCGAAACGAGACATTCCCAGGGCAATGCC
>CAJWUF010000144.1 GCA_913047395.1 uncultured cyanobacterium | reverse complement strand
ACAAGGGGATTCAGGCCTGCAAGCAGGGTATCCATGGGGATAGGTACACCGATTACACCAGTGGAACAAATCAAAACCTGCTCAACCGGCAAACCAAGCTGCTCAGCCAGCCGCTGGGTGGCTTGCAGGCTGTCTTGCATCCCCCTATCTCCAGTGCAGGCATTGGCCTGCCCGGAATTGGTCAGCACAGCCCTTGCTATGCCCCCAGCAGCCTTTAATCGATCAGCGCAAAGATCCACACAAGCCGCGCGCACCAAAGAGGTGGTGAAGGTACCGGCACAAACAGCCCCCTCTGGAGCCAACAGCAGCGCAAGATCTGGCTTGCCGGACTCTTTTAAACCAGCAGTGATACCTGCCGCCTGAAAGCCCAGAGGTGCCGTGAGGCCTCCTGAAATAGGGCGCCACAGGGACGCAAGCGCAGAGCTCACAACCTTGGGAGACAAACTGAGTACATCCTCCACCTTCATCATGACTGCCGAGCCGCTTAGCCCGGTGCTACAGCCACGTTGGCCTAAGTCGCAACGACGCATCGGCCTGACTGGCGGCATCGCAACTGGCAAGAGCAGCGTTGGCCACTACCTCGCTGAGCAACACGCCCTTGCTGTTCTCGATGCTGATCTATACGCCCTCGAGGCCCTAGCCCCTGGCAGCGCAGCAACCAAGGCTGTGCTGCAGCGATATGGCAAAGCCGTGGCGGCAGAAAGCCAGAACAATGCAACCAGTCTCGATCGCTCTGCCCTCGGCCAGATCGTGTTTAACGATGCCGCCGAGCGCCATTGGCTAGAGCAGCTTGTGCATCCAATCGTGCGTCAGCGCTTTGATGCTGAATTGGCTCGCCTTGCTGAAACAACACCAGTAGTGCTGATGATCCCTTTGCTATTTGAAGCGAAGCTCACTGATTTGTGCAGTGAAGTGTGGTTAGTGGATTGCAGCTCTGCTCAACAATGCCAACGGTTGATGGATCGCGACGAACTTTCACCTCAAGACTCAGAGCGACGCATCGCAGCTCAATGGCCGATGAACCAAAAGCGAGATCTTGCCGATCTGGTGATCGACAACAGCGGTTCACCAGGCAGCTGGAAACCATCTGTAGACCAAGCACTCAGGCAAGAACAGCAATAAGCAGCTATGAACTAGATGAGAATGCTTCATGACTGCAGGTAGCAAACAAGGCTCATCCAATAGCCAGTGGTGATTGCTATTGCTTGCGTTAACCACTAACCACCTAAACATCCCCAAGCTTTGGCCACTCAACAGAGCAGTTAGTTATTGACGACTGAGTGATCAACTGCAGCCATTACCCCTTCAGCTTCTGGCTAAGGATCTGATTGGCAAGTTTGGGATCAGCCTTACCGCCTGTTTTCTTCATCAGTTGACCAACAAAGAATCCCTGCAACTTGGTCTTACCACCACGAAATGCCTCCACCTCAGCAGGGTGGGCCTCCAGCAACTCCTCCACAATCGTTGTGATAGCCGCCGGATCACTGATCATCCCAAGCCCGCGCTTATCCACGATCTTCTTCGGGGAGCCGCCCTTCTCCAGTAACTCGGGCAGAATTTCCTTGGCAATCTTGCCGCTGATTTTGCCGCCGTCAATCAATTGCACCATCTCCGCCAACTGCTCCGGCCGAAATGGCAACGCGACATAGGAAAGACGATTGGCATTCACGTAAGCAGCAATATCGCCTTGGATCCAATTCGCGACTCCCTTAGCCTCGGCGCCAGCTGCTACAGCAGCCTCGAAGTATTCCGCCATCGCATGCTCATCAGTGAGCACCCTGGCGTCGTATACCGACAAACCCAGCTCTTCGGCATAGCGATGACGCTTGGCCGCTGGTAATTCTGGTAACTCAGCACGCCAACCCTCACGAATAGATGCACTCACCTCGATAGGACCTAAATCAGGATCCGGGAAATAGCGGTAATCGCTGCTGCCTTCCTTCGAGCGCATGCTTTTGGTGAGTTGCTTGCCCTCATCCCAAAGACGGGTTTCCTGCACCACAGGCTCCCCAGCTTCATAGGCCTTGATCTGGCGTTGAATCTCATGATCACAAGCTTTCTGGATGGCCGAAAACGAGTTCATGTTTTTGATCTCCACCTTCGTGCCAAAGGGAGCATCAGGCCCCTGGCGCACGGAGATATTGACATCACAACGAAGGGAGCCTTCTTGCATGTTTCCATCAGAAACTCGCAGATAGCGCATAATCCGGCGAATCTCAGAGGCATATTCAGCCGCCTCCCGCCCAGTGCGTAAATCAGGTTTGCTGACTATCTCGGCCAAAGCCACACCAGCACGGTTGTAATCCACCAGGGAATAAGTGGAACCAGCTAGCCGATCACTACCAGCATGAACGAGCTTGCCGGCATCCTCCTCCATATGCAGACGCTCGATACCAATGCGCTTGATGTAAGTGTCCTTGCCCTTCTCTGCAACTTCCACATCAATCCAACCCTCTTCTGCAATCGGCTCATCAAATTGGGAAATCTGATAGTTCTTCGGCAGATCGGGATAAAAATACTGTTTACGATCAAACTTGCTGTGCTCAGCAATATTGAGATTGAGAGCCATCGCCGCCTTCACCGCGTACTCCAACACCATCTGATTAAGCACCGGTAGGGTGCCGGGCAAACCGCAAACAACGGGATC
>CAJWUF010000143.1 GCA_913047395.1 uncultured cyanobacterium | reverse complement strand
AACAAGCACTCACACCAGAAACACAACGCAAGCGATACCGAGCAGGGTCAGCTGGATCAGTTCATTACTTTGACGGTCAAGGTATCGATGAGTTAAACGAATACAGCCGCCTAATCGATCGCCAATCGCTCCAACCAAATCACCTTGAAGAGCTGCAGTGATCTAGTTGAAATTCTTTATACCCCTGAAAAGCAATCACGGTAAATCCATCGATAACCCATCCAATCTGTTGTGATTCAGCCTGAAGGTCTGACCGGATTTCTGCATCAAACATGACCCAATCTGAACTGGAGCCACCGGCACGAATCGGCGTGATAGGCCTTGGTGCACTCGGACTACCGATGGCCATCAACCTGCGTAAGGCCGGCTATAGCCTGCAGGTGCACACTCGCAGTCGCCGAGCAGAGGCAGATCCAAGCCTTCATGGCGCGAGACGCTGCGACTCTCCAGCTAGCACAGCCATTGACGTAGAAGCGTTATTGATCTGCGTCAGCGACGGTGCTGCTGTGGAGGATGTGATCTTCGGTGCCAAGGGAGCCGCCAGGTGGCTGGCATCAGGGGCTACGGTTGTGGATTTATCGACGATCGCCCCAGCAACGTCGATAACCATGGCTGAGCGACTTGCTCATCAAGGGGTGACCTATCTAGATGCACCAGTGACCGGAGGCACCGAAGGAGCCAGAGCAGGAACTCTTACCGTTCTGGTGGGTGGCAACGCACAAGTTCTTGCACGGGTGCAGCCATTGCTGGAGGTGATCGGTGACACCATTCATCACTTTGGTCCGGTGGGACGTGGCCAGCAGGTGAAGGCGCTTAACCAAGTACTGGTGGCGGGCAGCTATGCAGCGTTAGCAGAAGCAATCGCGCTAGGGCAGCAGCTGGGTCTACCGATGCAGACAGTCATCACAGCGTTACAACATGGTGCCGCAGGCTCATGGGCCCTCAAGCACCGATCAACAGCGATGCTGGAAGACAACTATCCGCTCGGCTTCAAGCTGGCTTTACATCACAAGGATCTCGGCATTGCCCTGGACACTGCAGAACGCGTGGGACTACAACTGCCAATCACAAGCAAAGTGAAGTCCATGGAGGCAAACCTGATTGAACAAGGTCATAGCGAGGAAGACATCTCAGTACTGAGGAGGTGGTTTGATCACCAACAGGCAGAATCTCAGCAATTGTGATCTAGCTTTCGATAGTCTGAACAAGTTGGTCAATACTGCTTCAATTCAAAGCTAGTATTTAATTCAAATAAAAGCCAATATATTCAGCCTGAATGTTCATTTATAATCTACTCGTACACCAATTTCAGCTGATACGTGCAGCAGGGATTAGCCATAACATCAGCAACATTTGATTGAGCAGCTAGGCTACACAAACCAATTCAATACAACGACTCCAGAGACACAACACTGACCTGAAAACTCATTTACCACTATGGCAAAAAATGACAGCGTACATAACCAACCAAGTCATCCTCAACCTTGAGCTTGATGTCGAATCCGTTGTTGTATAGCTTCCGTCGTTGCCCTTATGCGATGAGAGCCCGTTGGGCCCTTTTGGTTTCTGGTCTTTTAGTGAATTTGAGAGAAGTAGCGTTGAAAAATAAACCACCAGAGCTTCTCCAGGCTTCTAGCAAAGGAACAGTGCCCGTTCTGATTGATATAGATGGGACGGTAATCGATGAAAGCATAGAAATCATGCACTGGGCCCTTAAGCAAGCTGATCCCTTGAATGGACTGCGAAGCGGAAAGACCACAGAACAGCAAGAAATTAACCAGCTTATTGAGCAGAATGACGGTCCCTTCAAATACCATTTGGATCGTTTCAAATACGCCTACAGATTCCAAGGAGAAGATGCAGAAAAACATCGCAACATGGCTAGAGAAATTCTTTTGGAATGGAATATTCGCCTAGCAAAACAAGAATCTAATAATTGCCATGGTTGGTTAGTGGGAGAATCTCAGAGCATGGCAGACTGGGCTACATGGCCTTTTGTGCGCCAGTATCGTCTTGCTGATCCATCAAACTTTGACCTCGATCAAGATCTACAAGCCATCAAAAGATGGTTGGAAGCCTTCCTAAAGCATCCACTTTTCATCAGGCTGATGACACCCACCGAACCATGGCAAAGAACAGATCCTCCAAAGAGTTTTCCTGTTGATGCATGTTTAGTCAATACAAATCAAGCATTATTCCATCTAGCACTAATTGAAGACTGGGAAGAAGCATGCAATCAAGGCGTTTATCAATGTTCTACTCGTGGATTGAATCTAAAAAAAATTGGATTCATCCATTTGAGCTATCAACATCAACTTAAGTCCACATATAATCAATTTTATCGCGATATAGGCCCGGTATTTAGCTTGAAATTAAATCCAGAGGAACTGACCATGCCTCTACGAGCCGAGCCCTCATCAGAAGGAGAGCTTTTTCCTCATCTTTTTGGAGCCTTGCCTTTGCGCGCTATAGAGCTGGTGGAAACCTATCCATGAATGAAAGCGTTGATATCTATCAAGACCGTCTGCACTTTTCTGCAACAGAGAGAAATCGTGATGCGATTACTTCTGTGCTGATCAAGACGCTGCCAACCGATGGGAGAGTATTAGAAATTGCAAGTGGCAGTGGCGAACATGCCGTTGCTTTTCAGAAACTGTTCCCAAAGCTCATCTGGCACTGCAGCGACATCGAACCAAAACATCTTCGCAGCATCAACGCTTGGATCCATTTCGAGCAGC
>CAJWUF010000142.1 GCA_913047395.1 uncultured cyanobacterium | reverse complement strand
CTTCCAGCATCTGCTTGGCAGGGATGTCGAGATGGTTGGTGGGCTCATCGAGCACTAGCAGATTGCAAGGCTGGACAAGCATCAGAGCTAGGGCTAGGCGAGCCTTCTCACCACCACTGAGTTTGCCAACTTCTTTAAATACAGCTTCATTGCTCAAGCAGAAGCTACCTAGCAACGAGCGCACCTGGGTTTGAGTCCAGTCCGGTACGACTTCAAACATCGTGTCGATAACGGTTTTGCTTAGGTCCAGCGCTTCTGCCTGGTTCTGCTCGAAATAGCTAGCGATCACGTTGTGTTCTCCCAGGGAGGCCACGCCGTCATCAGGAGATTCCAAGCCCATGATCAGGCGCAACAGAGTTGACTTGCCAGCGCCATTGGGACCGACGAAGGCAATTCGATCGCCTGGCTCCACCTCCAGATTGGCCCCAAGGAAAAGGATCTTTTCTCCGTAGCTGTGGCTTAAGTCTTCGATCACCGCCACTTGTCGACCAGAACGCGGTGCATCCGGGAAGCGAAAGCTAGGGCCGCTGACAGCTGTAATTGGAGCTTCGATTCGCTCCACTTTCTCAAGGAGTTTCTCTCGGCTCTTGGCCTGAGTACTTCGAGTGGCACTGGCCCTGAATCGATCTACATATGCCTGTTGGGTAGCGAGATCTTTCTGCTGACGTTCAAACGCAGCCTGAGTCGCTTCCTGCTCAAGTGCCTTCTGCTCAAGATGCGCGCTGTAGTTGCCGATATAGGTACGCGAGAGACCTCTTTCGGTACTAACGATTTGGGTGCAAATCCGATCCAAGAAGGTTCGGTCATGGCTAATCACAACCATGGCGGCACTTTGCTCAATCAAATATCCCTCCAACCACTGAATGGCTTCTACATCCAAGTGATTTGTCGGTTCATCAAGCAGAAGAAGATCAGGATCTTGAAGAAGGATCTTGCCCAAAGCTATGCGCATTTGCCAGCCGCCGGAATAATCCCCTACCAGCTGATCGGCCCCCTCAGAACTGAAGTCAATGGTGGGGAGCAATTTTTCGATTCGAGCCTCAAGCTCATAGCCATGTAGAGCTTCAAAACGACTTTGCAAACGGCTTAGGTCCTTGATCAGGCTGTCGAGATAAACGGGGTCTTCTGCAGCCCTCTCTGTAGTCATCGCAGCCTCCACCAGCCTCTGTTGATCAACTACAGCAGCAGCTTCACCAAAAGCTTGGAAGAGCTCCTCTCGCACTGTGCGGCTGAGATCTACATCAAACTCCTGTTGTAAATAGGCGATATGTGGATCCCCCTGACGGACAATCTGGCCACTGCTGGCTTCCTCTAGTCCCGCGATTAATTTGAGCTGGGTTGATTTGCCAGCCCCATTCACACCTACCAGCCCGATCCTGTCCCCACCCTTGATTTCCCAGGTGACATCTTTGAGGACTTCACCCGTTGGATAGATCTTGCTAATTCGCTCAAGTCGCAGCACAGAGGAATATCAACCGTGAGACCATCATCCCGCTTCGATCTAAAGGCAGACTGGAAGCTACCCATTCCGGATCCCCGGTCATGGTGAAGCTCGAACAAATCACCGCTCTTGTGCTGGCTGCAGGCTTGGCAATCCCCAGCTACTGGTTTTTCTGGAGTTTGGCTGGCGGCGGCGGTTATGACCGTCGCGGAATTCAGAAGTCCCCAACTGTTCAGGAAGGGAACTCCCTTGAATTCAACCCTGGCCTTAAAGCCCCCCCCGGGCCTTGATTAGCCATTGCTTGGTTTCTGCGTCATCCAAACTGGCCAAGTGGGCTTTTACTTCATCAGGCGTGACCGGTAGTCCCATGCTTTGCCCAAGATCACAGATTGCCTGCAAGGCTCCCTGTGGATCTTGAAGGGCCTGACGAAAGAGAACCTTGGTGTGCTTTGGATCGTTCTGAATACGTTCGTAGAGCTCTGAAGCGTTGCTGCTCATCGGAGGGAAGTAGCTGTTGGAACCCTATTCATCCAGTAGTGATTTGACTTGATTCTTGGCTCATGCTGCCTGCTGCATATCGACCTCTGGCGTGCCTTCTGCCGATGCGTCTTCCATGCTGCGGGCATCCATACAGAGCACTTTGCGCAGTTGAGCAAAATTTGCAGCCTGGGATTCACGTCCGTCCTTGGCAGCGCCATATTCCGCCCGTTGCAAAACTTGGTGCAGGTGGGTGAGCAAATAGCTGCTGATCACAGCTGATACCAGCACGGCACTATTTTCTTTGCTACGGCTTGGGCGCCGAGCTCTACTTGACTTGGTACGACTGCTCGATTCAATACGGCTGCTGGCTGATTGAACGGCCTTATTGCGAGCTGAAGGCTGAAGGGTGGGGTTGGTCATAGGGCAATCCTTATTGGTGGCCTGGTTAGACGATTGCGGGGGAAGGGGATATGGCCTGGGGTATTCCGACAAACGATCCAGATGACCTTTTGGACTGGACCATCGGAATAGACCATTCCGAGCTGTGGGATCAGCATAGTGCTGGATACTATCCTTGCACACCTCTGTACACTTATTAGTAGGACTTACATCTTTTGGGTCGTGGCTACCCGTCAAACCTCATCCAACGGGAAGCCCAAATCCCCGAGAGTTCAGGTCGTACTACCTGAAGAGCTTTGCGCTCGCTTGGCAGCTCTTGCCGAAATGGAATCACGTACCGTTAGCAACATGGCCAAAGTACTGATCCAGCAAGGTGTTCAGCGCTACGAGCAAGGTCAGAATCCCGCAGCCTCAGCAACATCTCTAGCAAGTACAGAAGTTTTCCGATCCGCTCTTGAAGCACAACAACCTCGACGCTTAAGAGGCGCTCCACGCCGACT
>CAJWUF010000141.1 GCA_913047395.1 uncultured cyanobacterium | reverse complement strand
CTTCATTCACGACATCTAAGCAACATTCCTCCTTCCCAGCATTTGTTATCACTCTGCCTAGCCATATCTAGCTGCCTAAATATCGCAGGCGAGCAAAAGATGCCATCTTTTGACGCTACCCAACCAGGTGCACATTTAGCACCAACTTCTTCATCAATCACTTCTTCAGTAGCTACTCGTTCTGACGTCGCTTCTTCAGTTAACACTTGATTAATAGCAGCATTCTCAACCATCACTTCTTCAATCGCTAATTGCCTAGAGGTCACTTGATTGCCGACAGAAGCTTGATGAGTGACTTTTCCAGCTGTAATAACAATAAACACCAAAAACATTAAGCCAATAGCTGCCAATAAGCTGTTAAGACCCTTCATGTTTTACTTTCTGCTGTATCAATCCTAACGGACCTCGGAAGAATTCCCCAAAAATGAAAAAATTAGCAAGATCATCTGATCTCATAGAAGTAAGTGAATCGCCCCATAGCCCTTCAATTCAATTGATGTGACTTAATTGCAGCAAAAGTTACCTTGCACATGGTATCAAGCCTCAATGGCATTCTTGCTCAAAGCCCTCGTAAACCCTCAAGCTTGTCATCCAAATAATCAAGAAAAGGCTGACTAGAAAGAGATTTACCGGTTACTTGCTCCACCAATTGCTCAGCATTCACCATCCGGCCAATGGGATGCACTTGTTCTCTAAGCCAAGCCAACAACTGGGGCACATCACCACGAGCCACATTTTCCTCCAGTGCCCCAATCGCCTGCTGCATCGTTTCCGACAACTGGGCACTAATTAAATGACCAAGCAGATAAGAAGGGAAGTAACCAAACAAACCTTCGCTCCAATGAACATCTTGCAAACAACCTTCACCATCATTTTCAGGAGTAACCCCAAGCAAATCTCGATAACGCTGGTTCCACTGCTCAGGTAAATCCTCTACTGGCAAACCTTCTTCTAGCAGCGCAATTTCAAGATCTGTTCGAATCAAAATATGCAGGCCATAGCTGAGCTCATCAGCCTCAACTCGATTAAGGCCTGGAGTCAAAGGATTCATCGCCCTCCAAAGCTGATCTGCAGAACCAAGCGGGGCCCCTGCTGATACAAAGTGAGGCCACCAGCGCTCACAGAAAGCTCTACTGCGGGCAATTCTGTTCTCCCAAAACAAAGACTGGCTTTCATGTACTGCCATCGACGTTGCCTGGCCCAATGGCCAGGCGAACCATTGATGGCTTTGGGAAGGCAAGCCCTGCTCATAAAGGGAATGTCCCCACTCGTGCGCTGTTGCCAAAAAACAAGACAGGGGTTGCTCAGGCACCACCCTGGTGGTGAGTCGAAAGTCCTTAGGCCCAAGGGTGATTGAAAATGGATGCGGTGATCGCGCCACGCATGTGATGCTCAGATCCCGTCCCCACTCCTGCAGTAGTCGATCACAAAGCCCCTGCTGAGTGGATTCATTCAAATCCCATCCCAATTGGCCAGGTCGAGCACCAGAGCAACCACGCACCTTGGCCACTAAATCAGGAAGACGCTGACGCAGTGGAGTAAATAACTCCTGCAAGCGAGTCAACGTGAGGTCCGGCTCAAACGGTTGGGCCAAGGTTTCCCAACAGCTGCGAGGTTCCGCTAGCTGTTGCGTCTGCTCCTGCCGCAAGGCGATCAAATTCTTCAATGCCGGCGCGAAGGTCGGGAAATCATCACGAGCTCTAGCCTGCTGCCATAGCTCATATCCCTTGGCTTTCGCAGTAGCAAGTGCTCCCACCAAGTCAGGATCTAGGCGCTGCTGACGCGTTAGGTCTTGCTCAAGCAGCTCCAGATTTCGGCATCGCTCCACCACCTGGCTTTGTTCCAATTCACCGACCAGGCGAGCCTGTTCAAATTCAGCCCGTGCGTCCCCAAGTAGACCTTCAAAGTGCGAGCAGCTTTGACGTGCATGCAATTGCTTAGCCAGAAGGCTGAGTTGCTCACCCCGCCAAGCAGCACCAGCAGAAGGCATCCGGGTGTTCTGATCCCAATAGAGAGTGCTCTGGATAGAACCCAAAAGCTGGGTCTCGTGCAGATATTCACCAAGTTGTTGCCAAGCCAGTGCAGACAAGCGCTGGATCCATGAATGCATGAACCTTAAACAGACACCTGGCCCAAGCCCAAATCATCTTGATGGCATCGCCCGACTTATTAATCAAGAAAAACAAATGCCGAAAGCTAAGGCCGATTAATACGGCAACTACATAGCTGATCTAGTGACTCACGACCAGTGAACCGCAAGCGCAGTCGAGCCCAAATTTGATATGTACTATCCACAACTAGAGAAACACCAGGCCATGCAGTAGGTGCATAGAGCCATCCCATGCCTACTAATTGATAAGCCTCGCGGAACACGGCAACATCTCGCACCACCTGACCATTACGGCGCAGAGCATGCATACGCCCCATCGCCTGTCGGTAAGTGATGCCTCCAAAAGCCGCAGGGTCATAACCAGGAGCATCAATATCAACAAAACCCAATCGATCGTGATGATCATGGGCGCGTAGAAAATTCACTTCACGGCGGCAAAAGGGACAAGCTCCGTCAAACAAGAGCGTGAGCTCAACTTCAGCGTTAACGATCATCTCCTTATCAATGTTCATTTTTTGCGGCAGTAGCCGCCACCTACGTTCATCCAACCAGAAGGGCACGCCTCACCATTGGTGGGCTTCACGGTGTAGGTAATCAGTCCAAGCGTGCTGCATTTGCCGTTAAAGGTATCGACATAGCCCAGCGGGCAGATGGTTTTCAACTTCTTCACCATCCGCTGCGCATACACAGGATTAAAGCCACTGCAAGCTGTAACGAGCACAG
>CAJWUF010000140.1 GCA_913047395.1 uncultured cyanobacterium | reverse complement strand
TGGGCTAAAACAACTAGAAACTGTTCAAGCATGGCGGGATTTTGCCGCGCCATGCCGAGCATATAGCGCCAAAAACGACTACGGGTATTGCGCTTTATGCCTTGTCTCCAGATAACAATAGTTAGAGCACGAATATCGATCCAAGTAGGTAATGTTGCCGCTGCTTTCCAGCGTGGAGCTCCCATTTTCAGGTAGTAGGAGTAGACACGATCCATATAGGCATTGGGCTCATAAAGAGCACAGAATGCATCGACGTATTCGTTGGCAATGTCTCGAATAGGCCGAGTTGGCTTGAAATTCAACAGATTGGTCTGATTCACTCCCTTTGCAGCATCCTTATTTTGGATCAAGCGATCCTCCTTCTCTAATCGATGCCATAGGGCTGTGTTAGGCAAAGCCTGGAGCATTCCCATCATTGCGGCGGGGATTCCAGTGCGAGTAACGAAATCAACAATCCGGCCCCCAGCTCCATCCTTCTCACCATCAAAACCAATGATAAATCCAGCCATAACTCGGATTCCATTAGCGGTGATCAACTCGACAGCTGCATCCAACGGATTACGTGTGTTCTGAACTTTCCCAGCGGTCTCCAAGCTTGACTCATCTGGTGTCTCGATCCCCAGGAAGACGCTCTCAAAGCGTGCTTCATGCATCATCCGCATCATCTCTTCGTCATCAGCGAGGTTGACTGAAGCTTCTGTCGCGAAGCTGAAGGGATACCCCTTCTCTTGCTGCCATTGCCGAATAGCTTGCAACAACAACTTGGCATTGCGTGCGTTACCGATGAAGTTGTCGTCTACAAGAAAAATCGAACGACGCCAACCCAAGTCATAGAGCTTTTGCAGCTCAGCAATTAATTGCTCGGGTGTTTTCGTGCGGGGTTTACGCCCATACAAGACGATGATGTCGCAGAATTCGCAGTTGAATGGACAACCCCTTGAAAACTGAACCGACATGGAGTCGTAGGCATCCAGATTCAGTAAGTCGAAACGAGGGATAGGGGTTTCGGTTACATCTGGCTTGTCTCCTTCTGCACTAAAGCGACCACTTGTTTCGCCACTTTGGATTGCTTCAAGAAACATTGGCAGAGTGATCTCTCCTTCATCGAGCACCTTGAAGTCCGCCAGATCAAGTTCGGGAGCTTCTGGGGTGGAACTAGCGAATGGACCTCCAACGGCAACAGTCAGGCCACGTTTCTTGGCCTGCGCAATTTGCTGCTGCATATCATCTTTTTGAACGATCATTCCAGAGATCACAACAAGCTCGGCCCATTGCCATTCGACTTCGTTGATTTCTCTTACATTGCGATCAACTAGTTTCATCTCCCATTCTTGAGGTAGCAAAGCTGCCACGGTCACCAGCCCGAGAGGTGGAAGCAGCACCTTGCGGTTCACTAGCTCGAGGATCTTCTCGTAACTCCAGAATGTCTTTGGGAACTTTGGGTAGATAAAAAGAGTGCGCATGCAGATCTATGCGTCAGGTCAAAAAATACAGAAGGACTACTCGGTGCTGTGAACCCTCCGAGTTTTTTATAGGGAATTGCTGGAACCTTAGGATCTTTAAGGAACTTACGGCCCGATTTCTGGTCTAATAGTGTTCACATGATTTGTTGGACATGGGCATCGTCTTTTATTTGGGGCTTATCGGTGGTGGACTTGTGGGAGCGTTCGCACTTACCAAAATTCTTAAAGGGATCAAGCTGATCTGAATTCCTCCAAAACGGTCTTTCCCTTTCGCCACAATCCCCAGATTGCTATGCCAATCCCTATGCCTCCAGCGGTGGCGAAGGTTGATGGCAAACCTGCTGCCATCACCATCAGGGCAGCGATAATTCCACTGAACCCTCCTCCTCCAAGAAAAGCGATTTGGCTAAGTGCTGCCATTCGACCACGCAAAACCTGAGGAGATCCCACCTGAGTAATCAGATTGCTACTGGTCAATAGGCCTGCGGTGCCTACACCAATCAACAAGGTCATGACGAGGCTAAAAGCTTTGGAGAGATCCTGAGCCATTCCAAGTTGAGCCACACCAGTAATCAGAGCAAATCCACTTAGGGTGAGGAATGGGCGGCGGCAAAAGCGATGGCTATTCCGTTGTAATAACAAGCCTCCAACAATGCTTCCTGATGCAAGCACGCTGGTGAAAAGGCCTAGATCTCTCGGATCGGAACCCAGTACCTGATCTGCAATCAAAGGGGCTAGGCCAGGATGGAAAAACCCCACCAAGCAGAACATTGCCGTGAAGCACAGCACCTGCCGAAGGGTTGATCCACCATCACGCCAGGCATGAATCAATGTGGCTTGCTTTCCAGCAACACTGCGTTCTTCTTGTTCTAGGTTTGGATTTAGCAACCATATAATGCTGATAATTGGGAATAAGTAACTAGCGGCATCAATGCTGAGGGCAGCTGTAGGTCCAGTTAGTGCTAGTAACCAGCCACCAATGGGTGGACCAATTAGCTTCCCCACGTTGAACACGACCGAGAAGCTAGAAAGATATGGAGCTAGTTGGTTGGGTTCATCCACCAATAGAGCGCAGTATTTGTTGCGAGCCGTGAGTTCAAAAGCACTCGCCACTCCCACAAGCAACGTGCTGATTAAAAGGGCTATCACCAGAGCGGTTCCTTCCATTAAAGGAATAGCCAATGCCCCCAATGAGGCAGCTCCAAGGAGTGCCCACTGAGCCTTCACTAGAACCCGTTCGCAGCCAAAGCGGTCTGTACTTACACCAGCGGCTCCGCTCACTAGAAGGGCAGGCAAAGAGAGGGCCGCAAAATGGGTCGCAAGCAATATCGGATTGCTCGTGCCATCCATAAGGATCCAGCCTTTTGCCGTTAGTCCGGCAAAAGATCCAGCAGTACTGATACCAGATGCTGCTAAAAAGATGCCGCGTTGATGAGCTCTTAAATAC
>CAJWUF010000139.1 GCA_913047395.1 uncultured cyanobacterium | reverse complement strand
GGGAATCCCCGTCGCAAAATGCCTGTCAACTTCTTATTGCCCATTCTCCAGAGCGAATCACCATAAATCCAGAGACGTTGTTTCCCGTGATGCTTTCTTGATGCCTTGGTAAGGTGTTGGCTAAATTTATTGCACAGATGTAAATATTGATTGTTCTTAGATGGTTTTTGCAAACATGAGTTGCGATAGGTGAAGCTAAATATTTAGAAGAAGATAAAAGTCATTGCCTTTTGCGCACGTACTTAATTATGACAGTGGTTTATTAATCTGCCATTGGATTGAGTAGTTAATTGAAAGTAAGGCTAATAGCAACAGCCATGGATAGGCTCCTAATGCGAAAAATAAAAAAAGTAATTAGCTTTAAGGGTTTTAGGCCTTTAGGCGCTGGGTCCTATGCAAATTCCTCTACTTACTCTCTTTAAGCAGAGCAGTGGTAAATACCTGCGTGAAAACCGCATTGCGGTAGTGGCATCCTGGAGTAAATTTAAGCATGGATTTAATCGCCCTCGATAGAAGAGCCGCTCTGGCAATACAGCAACGCTTCCTGTTGAGCAACTATCAGATGCTTTGCCTTAGTTGGGTGATCGGGCTTGTGATGGGCTTTGTCATAGCTATCATCTTGCACTGGGCGGGATCACCACATGGCTAGCGGCTAGTTTTTCGCAGATAGTCTCTTCAAGTAAGTCTCATCTGGGAGCTTTACTACTAAAGAGCACATTGAAGATTGATCTTTCTCTATCTAGCAATTTTATATCGTTTACTTGTAATTCCATTACTGGAACCCTCTCTAGATGCTCAGGTAGGTATCCTAATGATCGAAATTGGGCTTGTAAAAAACACTCCACATTAAAATGATAACTCTCAAAACTTATATATAAGTAATACCTTTATCTCCTCAGCTAGCCAGTTTCAAGCTGAACTAATTATCACCAAACCTAATCCCATTAGCCATGCAGATCATCACTGCAATTTAATGCCATTCCTCTTGGATCAAATCAAGCACCCATTTGCGCAAACAGATCCTTATAGCCTGCGGCTACTTCCGCAGAGTTGAAGGCAGCTTGGATGTTGAACGCAACGCAGAGCATCACTGGCCAGGTGTACAAAGTGCTTGAAGAGTGCAGTGGATTTTCAGCTTTGCTAAGCACGATCACTTCTCCGTTTCGCTACTTAAAGCGCACAGCTTGCGAGCAGGGAATTAAATGCTCGCCGTATGACGGACTGCAAAATGCCAGGTCACTTTGAATGATTGAACGCCCCCTGTTGGATTCGAACCAACGACCGGCTGCTTAGAAGGCAGCTGCTCTATCCAGCTGAGCTAAGGGAGCACAAAAACATTTTGGCAGTCGCCGCCGCCTTGGCCGCTTATGGTTAGGCGCTGCGAACTTGCATCCGATGGCGGCCAGCCGGCTTAGTGATAGCCAGAAACACGAGCTTCTGGAACGCTATCGAGCTGGTGAAACTGCTGCAGGCCTTGCTGCAGCTTACGGATGCAGTCCAAACACCGTTACTCGAACTGTTAAAACGCTTCTTCCAAGTAAGCAATATGAGGCTTTGAAGGCTTCTCGTTCTGGACGTGGCGTCATGACAAATGCTGTGTCGGTTGTTGAGCAACCAACCCTAAAGGAGCAATCAGATATTGCTGAGCAGCCCCGTGAGCAGAATCAACTAGAGCAGAGCTCCTCGAAGCCGAATCCTCTAGAAGAGCAAGCGAAGGATGTGCTCGATTTAGAGCAAGAGGGTGCCGGTCCTCTTGCCTTAGATGATGCAGATGACTTTGGCAATGATTGCGAAGAGGACTCAAGCGAAGAAGGTGATCTCGAGGTGGAGACAAGCGATGATCATCCCGCTGAGGTGTTCCACGAGGTGGCCCCTTTGACAGCAGGTGTAGTCATTAATGATCATCGTCCGATGGTTAATTGCAAGCCTCTTTTGCCTGGCTTGTTACCTGGCTGCGTTTATATGTTGGTGGATAAGACCGTTGAACTTGATGTGCGTCCTTTGAATGAGTTCCCAGAGTTGGGTTTACTTGCTGAGGTCGATCAAGATAGGCAGGCACTTTGTTTATTTGCTAATCCACGTTCTGCTAAACGTCAGTGTGGGCGCAGCCAAAGGGTGATCAAGGTTCCTGATACAAGTGTATTTGAGTTAACCAGCTCTTATTTATTGGCTCGTGGGATTACCCGTTTGGTGTTAGAGGGTTCGCTTTTTGCCCTAGATAATCAAGCTTCATAAGTTTGGGTAAAGCTTGATTTAATTGGTGGGTTGGGGCTTGTTTATTCTCTTGACTTTGGCAGTAAGAGTGCGGCTGTGCTGCCACCACTGATAACACCTAATACGATCGATATTCCTACCAGAAAGCCAGAAGGTAGCGCTGCGCTATTGGTAAACCCCAGTTTGAGATTGTGGCGATCATTGAGGTTTTGGGCGCCAAGACAGAGCACTATTAGCAGCAGAGCGCTGCTGGCAAGACTGATTGTTAGCACTCGCAGTCTCAGTAGCATGGGGTGTTGTTGAAGTCCTTTCAGTTTGCCGTTTCTATGAGGTTATTGGCTTTCTTCTTCTACTGATTTGTGTAGCAGGGCATAAAGGGTTCTTTTTGATAGGCCTGATTGTTGGGCTAGCTGGCGAGCTGCATCACTTGCGCTGGCGCCTCCGGCGATCAAGGCTTCTAGTTCTGCTAGCCAGTGCGCGTCGCTTTGCTTGGCTGGTATTTCAATTGGAGCACCTCCAAGTACAAGTGTGCATTCTCCGAGTGGTTTTTGCTCGAGGAAATGCTGCAGGGCTGCTGCGATGGTTGGCCCTACTTGTTGTTCATGACGCTTGGTGAGTTCCCGGGCCACCTGTAAGGGGCGATTATCCCCGCAAAGTTGAGCAAGCTCTTGCAGAAGTTTTATTAGCCGGTGTGGTGCTTCATAAAGAATGGTTGTGCGGGTTTCGCTGGCGATCGCTA
>CAJWUF010000138.1 GCA_913047395.1 uncultured cyanobacterium | reverse complement strand
TTTCTAGGTTCATTCAAAATTACCTTTGTTTAACTACTTCTTAGCGTTACTCTTGAGCGATCTATCTGACGATTGAGGATCGTAGTTTCTTGCGATTGCCAATCTGGGTTTGCGCTTTGGTTCATATTCGTGCACAAGGTCCCGGGCGCTGTTTAAAGCTTGATGGCTGCGTTGTTGCTGCGTATAACGCAGTGCTGTACTGACCAGTCATAGTTATCCCAGATGCTCCAAGGGAGCTTGTAGTTCGCGCCATAAAAGGTGCCTAGGGACACCTGGGTAGGCATGGCAGAGCAGTAAGGCCGACTACCTGGTTTTGCAAGGTATTGCTGGTGGTATGACTCGGCGTAGTGGAATGGTTGATCGGCTTTGATTTCTGTTGTGATCAAGCCAAGGCCTTGTTGACTTAGGAGTTGCTGGAAGCTATCTCTACTGGCCTGGGCAAGTTCCATTTGCTGTGTTGTTGTTGTGTATATGGCAGATCGATATTGACTACCTCGATCGTTGCCCTGTCGATCACCTTGGGTTGGGTCATGGCATTCCCAGAACAGCTTCAATAGGTCACTGAAATCAATAGTGGTTTTGTTCCACACCACACGTACGACCTCAGTGTGTCCGGTGCGTCCTGAACAGACCTCCTGGTATGTCGGCTGATCTTTTTGGCCACCGGCGTATCCCACTGCTGTGGTTACAACCCCAGGCAATCTCCAGAAGCCCTTCTCGGCTCCCCAGAAGCAGCCACAAGCAAATATTGCAGCCTCTTGGTCTGTTGTTAGTTGTGCATGCAGTTCTGTACCCAGAACAGCATGCCGCTCAGTTGTTGAGTTAAATGGCTCTTGGTTAGAAGCCTTGGGTGTAAGCCAGGACGGGAGCATTACGTCTCTAAAAGCACGCCAACCTTAGGCAGCTTCTTTGGGCTCTAGCTGGATGTGGTTGAGCAGTGTTGTGACGAAGGCAAAGAGCAGAAAGGGCAAGCTCAGTACAAGGATCAACCCCACGCCGACAAGAGCAAAGAGTGGTCTGCTTGAGCCCATTAGGCCTAGCCCTGCTGCAAGGCTGATAAAGATCACTGCCATCCAGGCCAAGATCTGACCATAGATGTCGCCAAAAGTGAGGGTGCAGCGTAAGTAGTACTGGGTTGCGCCTGTCATGTCATGTCCCTCTATCTCACCTTTATAGCTAAGCCGCTAGCGCTTTAATTGTCTTGCATTTTTGCGTAACCGTCTCAGTAATTAGGTATTTACTTTGAGTTGGTTAGGCAACGGCCTCTAGATGCTCATTGGCTTGTTCTCGTTCCCAAAGACGACGGTAGAGCCCTTGGATATTCAGCAAGTCTGTGTGGTGCCCCTGTTGAACTAGGCGTCCTTGCTCCATTACCAAAATTCGATCACAGGCGGCAGCCGCAGAGAGTTGGTGGCTAATCATCAGGATTGTTCGACTCTGTTGGCTTCGAATTGAGCTGAGGATTGCTGCAGCTGTTTTGTTGTCCACACTTGCTAGTGCGTCATCGAGTACCAACACTGGAGCTGTTACCAGAAGGGCTCTGCCAAGTGCCGTGCGTTGGCGTTGACCACCACTGAGTGTTATCCCTCTTTCTCCTACCAGTGTGTCGAAGCCATCAGGAAAGCCGCGCACGTCGTCCATTAGCCGGGCTTGTTCAGCAGCTGTTTCAACGCGCTCCATTGATGCCTGTGGATCGCCATAGCGAAGATTGTCGGCGAGGCTGTTGGTGAACAGGTAACCCTCTTGTGGGACAAGGGCAACGCTGCTGCGCAGATCATTGAGTAGGAGATCGTTTACGTCGTGGTTGTCTATGAACAGTTGGCCTCTTGGGACCTCCACCATGCGTCCAAGGGCGCGCGCCAGGGTTGTTTTTCCACATCCAACTGGACCTACTACGGCAACCAGTTCCCCTGGTTCAATGACAAAGCTCAGTCCCGCCAGTGTGTCGCGGTTGCTGTTGTCGTAGCGAATCCGCAATTCATGCGCTTCTATTCGACCCTGCAGCGGTGATTCCAGGTTTGATGGTGTAGCTGGGTTGCCGATGATGGGCACACGCTTGAGTAGTTCTTCAACGCGCTCCAAGCTCACTTGGCCTATTTGAAAAGTGTTCAGCGTGAAGCCCAGTAGAGCGGTAGGAAAAACTAGGCGTTCTACAAAAATGATTAAGGCCACCAAACCGCCGATGGTGAGGCTGCCACGCTGTAGTTGGTCACTGCCTATGGCTAAAAGCAGTAGTAATGAAATCGAAGAAATTCCCCCTAGTAACGGAAATAGGGTGCTGCGTGTGCGTGCCAGGCGAATAGCAGAATCTCTATAGGAGTTATTGCGTTGGGAGAAAGCCTCCTGTTCAGGTTGCTCTTGGCCGTAGATCTTGATGGCCCCTATGCCTGAGAGGTCCTCCTGGATTAGTTCACTGAGACTTGAGAGTGCTTCTTGCTGGCGTTTTTGTTGCCGCATCATCCGCCCCCCAAAGAGGCGCACTGTGCCCAGCATTATTGGGTAGAGGGAGATGGCGGCCAGGGTTAGCATTGGGTCGATGGCCAGCATCACGGGAAACGTGAAGCAGTAGGCCAACACTGTGTTGGTAAGGCTCAGAATTGCGAAGCCAAGTAAGCGGCGAATGTTTTCAACATCGCTGGTTGCTCTGCTGATGACTTCACCGCTTCCGGTTTCCTGCACCCAACTGGTTTCTTGCTTGAGCATGTGGTCAAACATCTGCTGACGCAGTTCCACTTCCACCTGCCTCCCGACTCCGAAAACCAGCTGCCTGGACACCAGGCGCACGATTGCCATGCCGCTGGCTAAAACCACAATCCAGCCGGCCTGATGCAGTACTTCAGTTATGGCAAAGCCTTCTTGAAGATCATCGATAATGCGCTTTACCTCCAGCGGGATGATGACGCTCAGAACGTTCACCACCACAAGGGCTAGTGCTCCCATCAGCACGGTGCGGCGATGGGGCTTCAGGTAACGGCCAATTAGATCGAGGCGGAATGTAGCCA
>CAJWUF010000137.1 GCA_913047395.1 uncultured cyanobacterium | reverse complement strand
ACGCGCTTGATCGTGTCCGTGACTGGAGTTGCCGCGATCACGGCCTGCCCAGCAACCACCGCTTCAGCGCAGCGATTGATCAAAGCTGGTTCTGCCAAACACCTGGCCCCATCATGAATAAGAACATGCTCAGCAGCTGAAGGCAAAGCCTGCAATCCATGCTCTACGGATTCCTGCCTTGTGCTCCCCCCCTCAATCCAGACAACGGGTTTAGCTGCCCCAACCAGCAACTCCATGATCATTGCTTGATCAACGGGTTGCCCAACGATGCCGAGCCAAGTGATCGAATCGGCTTGCATAGCAGCATCAACCGTCCAGGCAAGAACAGGGCGTCCCGCCAGTGGCAAAAGCAACTTATTGCGATCCGCTCCCATACGGCTTCCACTTCCTGCAGCGACAATCAACAGATGCATATGTGCCTCCTGCCGCAAGCAGGCTGAAACCTCCTCCATACAATCAGCTCGCACCGCCTCTGCTCCTGGATCAATGCGTGTTCTCGCCCTGAGTCCGGGTTCTTTAAGTCAACAACTTCATAGGCTTCCAGCCCTCGCCGCCGCCGCAGACCAGCTTCAAGGCAAGCTGCAGGTGGCTTGTGACCCCGCCCATCAAGCGGTATGGGATCTGTTGCCAGCGATAGAAAAGGTGATCCCCTTCCCCTTTGACTCAATCCCATCGCTAGCAGACTGGACCAATCTCCTCGGATCTGTAAGAGAAGAGGATTTTCAGATTTGCCTCAACTTTGCCGAAGGTTTGCCAATAAACCTGATGCTCTCGATGAGCCACATCCCCATCAGGATTGCGAAGAAAGGCTTTGCCAATACAGCAATAGCAAATCCCAGTAGAGGTTGTTGGTCAGCCCAGCAATTGGAGTGCTACCTGCACCCGATTGGCCTTTCCCTAGACGCCGATGCCTTCAGGGTTTCTCTTCCTGATGCCAACCTCCAAAAGATGCGTGATTTGCAGCCAACCGGAGAGGGGCCCCTGCTACTGCTGGCACCAAATGGCAATGAAAATGACTGGCCCGCTCAAGAGTGGTTAAGGCTGCCGCATGCAATTCAAAGCAAGCTATCCAACCTAAGAAGCATCACTCTGCCTATAGAAACACCGCTGATCCGCCGTGCCGCCGAAGTGGCCTGCGCTGACGTAGTCCTCAGCAGTTGTCCAATTACCCAACTACTTGCTGTCTATACAGGTGTCTCCTTAGTAGCACTAGGGACTCCAGCCGATGCCTTGCCTAATCGAGACAATATCCACTGCCTGGTTTCCAACAGTGCAGAGCTAAACGCACTTAACCAGCAGGAGGTGCTCAGCACTCTGGGCTTCTGATGGTGAAATTGAGCGCCCTAACAAGACGAGCACCCTTTCAGGGCATGAGGCTGCGTGGTCTAGCTAAACCCTGGCTAGGTCCAATCCTGGCCCTGACCTTTGTGATCTTGGCTGGTGCCTTGGGCTATCGCCTCACGGAGGGATGGGATTGGGGGGATTGCCTCTGGATGGTGCTCATTACCATCAGCACCATCGGCTATGGCGAGGTAGAGCCGCTCTCGCAAGCTGGGCGACTAGTCACGGTGCTGATCATTGCCGGAGGATTGGTGGTGGTTCAGCTAACGATTCAACGGGTGCTTCGCCTGACAGAATCCGGCTACTTCCGCCAGGTGCGGGAACTGAGGTTTCGCCGAGTACTACGGCGTATGCGTGATCACGTCATCCTCTGCGGCTATGGCCGCATCGGTCGAGAAATCGCCACGCAGCTTCGGCTTGAGCAGGTTCCAGTACTTGTAGTTGAATTAGATCCAATAAATAAACTGGCCGCAGAAGAACAAGGCCTGAAGGTATTGCAAGCAGATGCCACATTGGATGAGACATTGCTGGAAGCTGGCTTAGAGCACTGCAAAAGCCTGGTAGCGGCATTACCCAGCAATGCCGCCAATCTATATGTGGTGCTCAGTGCACGAAGCCTGCAACCCCACTGTCGGCTGATATCGCGAGCAGATAGTGAAGAAGCTGCCATCAAGCTGAAACTGGCAGGCGCCACTGTGGTTGTCAGTCCCTATGTAGCGGCAGGACGCACCATGGCCGCAACAGCCCTTCGTCCACTTGCTGTGGACTTTATGGATCTGCTTGCCGGAGCAGATTTTGAAATCGAAGAATTCCGCCTCAGTCAAGACCCACTGCGAGTCAGAAACCTCATCAAGCGCAGCCTGTCAGAACTTCAACTAGGCCGCCGCAGTGGAGCAATGGTGCTGGCAATCCGAGATGGCTCGAAGCTAATGGCCAACCCTGGCGGCGAAGTTGAACTATCACCAGGGCAATTGCTTGTGGTGCTTGGCAGTAAAAGCCAACTATCTAAATTGCGTGAGTTGCTAGGTCAGGCGTTGGACTCTGTCGAGAGCATGGCTGGCTAAGAAAATCTGCAATGGGTCCGTACGATCCTGCGAGAACAAATAACGCCATGACCTCAACTGCTCCCCTTACTGGTCAGACCGCCCTGGTAACAGGAGCAAGTCGCGGCATCGGGCGATCCGTAGCCCTGGCCCTGGCAGAAGCAGGCGCAGAAGTAGTAGTGAAC
Source organism: uncultured cyanobacterium (assembly GCA_913047395.1). GTDB lineage: Bacteria > Cyanobacteriota > Cyanobacteriia > PCC-6307 > Cyanobiaceae > Prochlorococcus. The sequence continues at coordinate 461 of CAJWUF010000137.1, read as the reverse complement.
TACTCAAGCTCTCCAAATGCCGCTGAAGAAGTGGTCACCGCCATCAAAACCGCTGGAGGGAAGGCCTATGCGGTTAAGGCCAATGTTGGCGAAGAAACAGCCATCGACGAGCTGATTAAAACAGTTCTCGAGCGCAGTGGTCGCCTAGATGTTCTGGTGAACAATGCCGGCATTACCCGCGACGGCTTGTTGATGCGGATGAAAACAGAAGACTGGCAGGCCGTGATCAACCTCAACCTCACAGGAGTTTTTCTATGCACACGAGCAGTTGCCCGAACGATGCTCAAGCAAAGAAGCGGAAGGATAATCAATATCACCTCTGTGGTGGGCCTGATGGGTAATGCAGGGCAAGCAAATTACGCAGCAGCCAAAGCTGGAGTGGTTGGTCTAACGAGAAGTACCGCCAAGGAATTTGCCAGTCGCGGAATCACCGTCAATGCTGTAGCCCCAGGATTCATTAC
>CAJWUF010000136.1 GCA_913047395.1 uncultured cyanobacterium | reverse complement strand
CAAAACGTGAACAAGTAGTGAGTCATCTGCGCTACATCCGCCAAGAACTCCGAGAGATGCATCAAGGCGTTATGGAAGATGGCCTGCTTCCAGAAGCCGGTGAAGTACGTGGAGTAATGGCACAAATGGAAGCTCTACTTGAGCTACTGGAAGGCAAGTCATCGCGCAAAGCCAAAGCCGGAGCCACCTAATAGTCCAGCCAACTTAAAAACCCTCTCAGGCTTTACTTATGCTTCAACGGCTTCAGTCAACTCGATTGCACCGCAGCGTTGGTCAAGCAGGAGAGCGACTGGAACTATGGGCAATAAACCCATGGCGTAGAAGCTCATTGTTTTTAATCGTTCTACTCACAGCCTTTCTTTTAGGTAGCTCGATTGGCACCATCAGCGGTGCCCTAGATCTAATGGACCCGATCGGGGCCCTTTTCACTGTGATGATTTGGGAAGCGATGGTGCGCCTTCGACGCCAGTGGCCTTCACCTCAAAAGGCAATCTTGGCCCGTCAATTGTTGGACATGGCAAGGATTGGCCTGCTCTACGGCCTGCTACTGGAGGGCTTCAAGTTGTTGTGATCTCAATGAGGCGAATCACTTCAAAGACAACTACCAACATGATCAATAGTCTTCAACCAATCCTTAACCAGAAAGTGCATGGGCAAAGAGCACTTCTTCCTCGAGTTAGAACCCCCCGAAGAACGTCTGCGCCATGCCCCACATGTCGTAATTGTTGGAGGTGGATTTGCAGGAGTACGTGCTTGCAAAGCTCTAGCCAGTTCCGAAGTGCGCATCACGCTGATCGACAAGCGGAATTTCAACCTCTTCCAGCCGCTTCTCTACCAAGTAGCTACTGGTCTTGTCTCCAAGGCAGATGTAGCAACTCCCCTTCGCCAACTAGTAGGCAGCCAATTCAATGTGCAGGTTCTGCTGGGAGAAGTCACCCAATTGAACCCAGAAGCAAAGCAGATCCTCTTCAACGGCAAGGCCTTTGACTATGACTACCTAGTACTTGCCACTGGCTCTGGCAGTACCTACTTCGGACATGAGGAGTGGCGCAGTTTTGCTCCGCCAATGAAAATCCTCGAGCACGCTGAAGAAATTAGGCGCAGGCTGCTGATGGCAATGGAGCAGGCAGAACAAATGCCAGATCCCAACTCCCGTCAATTCCTACAGACCGTAGTGATTGTCGGTGCCGGGCCCACTGGCTGTGAGATGGCAGGAGCTGTATCTGAGTTAATGCGCAACGCCATGCGCCGTGAATTCAAACAACTTGATCCGAATAAAACCAAGATCTACTTGATTGATCCAGGCGAAAGAGTGCTGCGTGCCATGCCTGAGACATTGTCGGAATCAGCCCGCACCACACTCGAATCACTAGGTGTGGAGATGATTTTCAAAGGCAGAGTGCAATCAATGCAACCAGGCGAAGTGATAATCAGCAGCCCAAATGGAGATCGCTGCCTTCAGGCCGCAACTGTGATCTGGACCGCTGGAGTGCGTCCTTCACACCTCGGCCGCAATCTTGCTAAATCCATCGGTTGCGAACTCGACAAAAGGGGGCGAGTCGTTGTTGAACCAGACTTCTCAATAGCTGAGCATCCTGAAATCCGCGTAGTGGGAGATCTCTGCTGCTACACGCACACCGCCAACGGCAATCCCCTTCCTGGCATGGCAGGGCCAGCTAGCCAAGCCGGTGGATTTGTGGGCAAAGACATCGCTGCACTGATAAGCAACTCATCCCGCCCAAAATTCAACTGGTTTGATTTCGGCAGCATGGCGGTACTTGATCGAGTAGCAGCTGTGGCAGATCTACGTGGTTTCAAATTCTCAGGAGGTATCGGCTGGATGTTCTGGGCTCTTGCCCACTTGGCCTTCATGCCCAACCCGGAGAACCGCATCACTCTGCTTTTCAAGTGGTTAGTAGCCGTAGTGTCTCAACAACGCTCATCAATGCTGCTCACGGGCATGCCCAGCCAGCACTTAAATGTTGATGCCCCTGATGCACATTTCCCAATGCTGAGTGGCCAAGGCCCCTCAATCGCGGAACCGGATGCAGCGCTAAAGGCTGCGATCAACTACTACAGCAGAACAATCTCGGGCGTGACTCATCAGCCAATGGATCCCAAAGACGGCTCTGAGGAAGACTCAACAGCTGCCATCAAATAGAGCAGTGCCATGCGGATAGGGATTCCATTACGCACCTGCTCCTCTACAAGACTGATTGACAGATCATCCAGCAATGCACCACCCAACTCAACGCCTCGGTTCACTGGTCCTGGGTGCAGCACTGGCACGGGCTTCCCACACAACTTCAAGCGTTCGTGAGTAAGGCCGTAATCACGGTGATATCGGTCTAGATCCGTTAGCAAGTGCTGGCGCATCCGTTCTTTCTGCAACCGAAGGGTCATCACCGCATCCGCACCAGGCAATGCCTCCTCAAGAGTGCGTACCACCTCAACCCGTCCACGTTTTTGAACCGGATCATGCGATTGACCAGGAGGAGGGGCCTCTACAAAGGCAGCAAAATCTTGAGGCACCAGGCTCGGCGAACCACAGAGCACAACATCAGCGCCACAAGCGGTAAGAGCCCAGAGATTGGAGCGAGCCACACGAGAGTGAAGGACGTCGCCAACAATCACAATCCGCCTGCCCTGAAGGGCCTCGGGCAGGGGATTCTCCGAATCGAAATAGTGAGCGAGGGTGTAGAGATCAAGCAATCCCTGACTGGGATGGCTATGAAGCCCATCGCCACCGTTTAGTACGGCAGTGCGTTCACCGGCATGGTCGAGAGCACACGCAAGTTGTTCAGGCACGCTGGTCGAGCAATGGCGTACAACCAAAACATCTGCCCCCATTGCCACATAGGTGCGGGCGGTATCCAACAGAGTCTCCCCCTTCTGCAGGGAGCTATTAGAAGGAGAAAAACTCTGAACATCAGCTGATAGACGGCGAGCTGCGAGCTCAAAGCTGCTACGGGTACGCGTACTCGGCTCAAAAAAAAGGGTCGCCACAAGACGCCCCTGCAAAGCCGGCAACTTACGAGCACCAGTTACTGGCATGGACCGAAACCGATGAGCAAGCTCCAAAACAGAGGTGTAATCCTCCTTGGAGAAAGAGGCCAAATCAAGAATATGGCGATGAGACCA
>CAJWUF010000135.1 GCA_913047395.1 uncultured cyanobacterium | reverse complement strand
TAGTTGTAAGTAGCTCACACTGCGCAGCTTGATGTTTGCAGTTAGAGACATCCCAACCTGCAAATCAAGTTTGGTGCCGTTTTTTAGCCTGAGTTGCTGACTGTTGAGTTGAATGGTGGCTGGGAAGCGATATTCCTGTCGTTGTTTTTGTTGATCAGGTGGTAGGGCGTCGGAGCCAATTGAGATCACTTTGCCTTCCAGCACGCCAAAGTCTGTAGCGGGGAAGGAATCAATGCTGATGTCAACTGGCATACCTTCTCGCACAAAGCCAATTTTATTGCTGGGGATTTCCACGTCGGCTTCTAGATTTCTGAACGGCACGATCTTCATTACCGGTTCACTTGACTGGGCTACGAACCCAGGTGTGGTGGGTTTGAGATCAAATACCACTCCATCGACGGGAGAACGCAAAGACTTGTACCTAAGAGTTACCTCGGCTTCTGTAAGTTGAGCCTTTAGCTGGGCTAATTCTGCATTGAGCTTTTCAATTTCTTGATTTAGGATTGATTGTTTGCGAGCACTATCCAATTGCTCTTTTGTAATCTGACCTTGTAGTTCTCGTACCTTGTTACGTTGTTGCAAGTATTGCAGCTCAGAAAAGGCGCCTTGCGCGATAAGAATTTCATAACGGCTAAGGATCTGCTGGTCAAGTACTAGATTTTCTCTGGTGTTGTTCACTGTTTCTTGGGATAGAGCAAGGGTTCTCTGTTGTTCCTGCAATTTCAGTCGTAGTTGATTTTGTTTTTTGGTGAATTGTGCTTTTAAAGAGTCGACCTGTTCCGTAGATGTTTCAGTGTCGAGTTGGATCAGGATCTGACCTTTGCTAACGCGATCGCCTCCTTTGACCAGGATATTTTCGGCGACTCCTCCTACTGGGATTTGAATATCTTTTACACGACCCATTGGCTCAAGTTTACCCTGAGCCACAACGATTTCTTCTGTTCTGGCGATAGCCAGCCAACCCACTGCAAAGGCAGATGTGCCTATCAAGGTCCAGGTCACCGCACGCATCCAAAAGTGGCTTTGTTGGAGCACGCTTTCATCGTGTGACACGGTGGTCACCTTCTGCTCCAGTTGGTTCTGGGCCTTGCGGATTAGTCCGCCAAAGGGGTTTGGTTTATTCATCTCAGCTTGACTCCTGTTGGCAATAGAGGGCGTAGTAGCGACCTCGTTTTTCCATCAATGCTTCGTGAGTTCCCATTTCTACAATCGCCCCTTGATGCATCACTACGATTACGTCAGCCCGGCGCACTGTTGAGAGTCTGTGGGTGATAAAAAAAACTGTGCAGTCGTGCAATGCGTTGACGAGGTTGTCGCATACCTTGCGTTCAGTTTCGTAATCGAGGGCGCTGGTGGCTTCGTCCATCACCAGGAGCTTGGGGTTACTTAACAGCGTGCGTGCGATGGCTATACGTTGACGTTGCCCTCCGCTCAAGGAGGAGCCCCGTTCACCCACCGGCGTGTTGTAACCGCTCGGCAGACACATAATGAATTCGTGAGCGACTGCCAATTTTGCAGCCATCATGATTTCGTCGCTATCTGCATCAGGCTGAGTGAGCGCAATGTTTTCGCTTATTGAGCCGGAGAAAAGTAGTGGATCTTGTGGCACGATCCCGATTTGGCGTCGTAAGGAGTAGAGCTCTACTTTGTCGATGTCATATCCGTCGATCAGGATGCGGCCTTGATCGGGGGCATAGAGACGTGGCAGCAGCTTGACCAATGTGCTCTTGCCACTTCCGCTCTGACCAACGATGCCTACGAATGTGCCTGCCTTGATATTCAGATTGATGTCTTTTAGGACTGGTGCAGTCGATTTGCTGAAGCTAAAGCTGAGATCCTCAAAGCTCACATCTCCTTGAAGCGGTGGTAGTGGGACCTTGCCTTTATCGAGTTCGTTTGATTCTTGAGGGGTATCGATCACATCTGCAAGACGCTCAAAGCTGACCCTTAGTTCTTGAATGCTCTGCCAGATGGTTGAAAGCCTCAGCAGTGGTTGTGTGACGTAGCCGGAAATTATTCGAAAAGCGATCAGCTGTCCAAGGGTCAGATCTCCTGATAAAACCATGCTTGCGCCAACCCAAAGCACAAGTAACTGAGAGATTTTTTGAAGGACCTGACTGGTCTGGCTTAGTGCTGTACCACTAATGGTTTTTTCGAAGGTGCGGCTGATGTAGCGGCCGTAACGGTCTTGCCACTTCCAACGGCTGATCATTTCAACGTTTTGAGCCTTCACCGTTTGGATGCCTGTTAGTACTTCTACGAGGTGGCTCTGGGTTTTGGCATTTTCCTCGGCAGCTTGGCGAAATTGACGTCGAAATAGTGGTGCGCCTAGCAGGGTTAGGCCTACTTGAATCGGCAATACAGCCAGGGCAATTAAAGTGAGCACCCAGCTGTATATCACCATTACCACCACATAGATCACAGAGAAGGCTGCATCAAGCAGGGTGGTCAATGCTTGGCCGGTGAGGAAGTTGCGGATTTTTTCCAGTTCGCTGATTCTTGAGCCCAATTCGCCAACCGGGCGCTTGTCGAAATATCCCAGTGGCAAGCGCAATAGATGGTCAATTACTTCAGCACCTAGACGCTGATCGATTCGATTGGTTGTTTCAGCAAAAAGAAAGGTTTTGAGACTACCCAATACTCCTTCCAGTACGGTCACAGCTACAAGGGCAAAACCAAGAACCTGCAGGGTGTCAAGACTGCGCTGATTTATTACCTTGTCGATGATGACTTGGATCAACAAGGGATTGGCCAGTGTGAACAGCTGGACTACGAAGCCAGCGATTAAGACTTGGATCAGTACTCCCCTATAGCGCTGAATTGCTGGCCAAAACCAACTCGGACCAAAGGCTTGTTCAGGTGTGGTGTTGGAGCGATCGAGTAGCAGCAGTTCGATGCCTTCAGGGAAGGCATCCTCTAGCTGGCTTGGGCCCATCTTGATAAAGCCTTCGCTGGGTGAGGCCAAGGTGAGGCCTAGTTGATCGCTGCGAGTTACTAGAGCAAAGCTTTGCTTCCATGGCACCAAAGTGGGTGTTTGTAAGCGAGTACCCATTAGGGCGGGTACCTTGGCTCCGGCAACATGCAGGCCAAGGCCCGCTGCTATTTGGCCACACATCCGCAGAGTGGGAGTTTGGCCGCGGCGCAGGCTGTCGCGCAGCATTTTTTCAATCGAGTCGCG
>CAJWUF010000134.1 GCA_913047395.1 uncultured cyanobacterium | reverse complement strand
ACCAGGGTGCCTCCATAGGGAGCGATCACGCCGGAAGACTGGGCAGATGCAGAACTACTGGCAATCATGACGAGCCTAGGGATGCCGGGAGATTCTCCCAGATGGATGGTTCCGGATCAGCCAGGAGAATGCTCGATCTAAAGCCTGCTTAAAAAAAAGGGGCCCTATAGGCCCCTAGATGAAAAGTATTCAGTTGATTTTGCCAGAAGTAATCAGAGGTTTTCTAATTAGCTCTTACGGCCATAGAGGACACCAGTGATCTTGAGGTCACGAGCTTCCTTGCTTCCCATATCTGTATCAGCCGACTGTAATGCGACAAAGGTGCCAGCAAATTCATTAGAACTACTGTCAACACTGTCGACTGAAAGGGTGATTTGCCCCTTGTCATCGATATAACGCTTGATGTTTTCATCCTTAAGGACCTTGTCATCACCACCTAGAGCAACTAACCCTTGGGCATAGTCAACACCTGTTGTCAGAGCACGACTTTTGGGATCAAGGAAGTTGCTAGTGCGATAGCTAGGTGTACGTGTTTGTCCTTTGAACTCGGTACCAGCCGAGATTGAAGAACCATTTGAATCAACCACCATCTCTTTCGCCGAGAAGACAAAAGGCACTTCCTCACCATTAGGAGCAAGAACAGTGATTAGCTGAAAGTCGATGCCACCCTTTTCTGTAAAGGTGCCAGAACCTGAGATGTCTCCGTAGACCTGCTCAATAGTGGTGTTGTGAGAAGGGCTGATGATTTTTGAAGGAGCAAAATTAGCTTGTTTACGCTTTGAAGCTGAAAGCTTCACAAACACTTCAGTGGGATGCAAGCAAATTTCACTGAGCGTGTCACCCGAGCCAATGCTGATGGATCCATTCGAACCAGCGGCGATGGTTGGGCAATCATTGGCTCTGCCGGTATTAACGATGCCGCCAAAACGTGCATTCGACCGTTCAGGGCCAACAACGAAATCGCTATTGCCTGCACCACTTGAGATCGCGGCGGAGACACTGCTTGGGGCAGCTACAAAGGTGAGACAGAAAGCCAGCACCAGGGCCAGCAAAGGACGAAACAGCATGGGAAGAAGCCGAAAGGCCAGATGACTGCGGTATAAACCGCCCAATTGATCGTTCGGATCCTACAGGGCGCAAATAGGCGTTACGGTTAGCTTTTTGCACCTCTCAACAACCCGTCGCTTACTGAGCTCAATTCCCAGCCACAAAGACGATGCCCTACAAGAGCAGATACAACCATTAATCACTGAACTACCAGAGGTGGCTAAAGAGCGTCATTAGGCAGAGGCCCTGGTGGTAACAAGAGCTTTGCACCAAGACATTCAGGGAAGTTCCTTTCGGAAGATCTTTACGACGGGCAGGCCCTCAAGGTCTTCGTTCCCGGCTTCATACAAAAAAGGAAACTTTCGTTTTCAGTAAGTTCCCTCGAGCGCAACTGCAAAAATCCAACAATTTGTTTGGTCACGATGACGTAGGAATAGCTACCTGTACCTCCAGCAGAGCATCGAGCAACTGATGAGCCAAGACCAGCTTGGAAGTGACAGGCAAAGAACGAACACCGCCCTCAGCGAGCAACCATCCTCCATTTAAGTTCGCTTCGAAACCCTGACCAGGACGGTCAATGGGATTTGCCATTAGGAGGTCACATCCTTTGCGAAGACGCTTTTCCTCGCCAAGCGCCTGAATCTGAGCATCATCACCAGCCAATGCAGCAAAACCAAGCAAAACCTGACCAGTAGTTCGCCTAAGAACGAGCTCAGCAAGGAGATCTGGGACTTCCTCCCAGTCCTGCTCCAAAGACTTCAAGAAAGAATCCTTGGGCAGTTTCTCAGCCTTAGCACTGCCAAATCGCCTTACGTCTGCAACAGCCGCAGCCATCACAACAGCATCTGCAGAGGGCTGCAGCTCCAACAGCATGGACTGCATCTCAACAGCGCTTGTAACTGAATGGGTCTCTAACCCCTCCAACCAAGCAAGCGGCAAGTTCAAAGGACCATGTACAAGATCCACCTCGGCACCACGTAGGCGAGCTGCCTGTGCAAGCAACACACCCATGCGGCCACTGCTGCGGTTAGTAAGCAATCGGGCTTGATCTAAGGCCTCCAATGTCGGGCCAGCACTCACCAATAGCCTCCTGCCTTGCCAGTCACGTTTGAGCCTGCCTGTCTGATCAACTTGCAAAAGCCCACTGGCCACAGCCAGCTCAATTAACTTTGGATCGACCATGCGGCCATCACCAAGCCGATCACAGGCCAGCAATCCAGATTCAGGTGCCAGCTGCAGCACCCGTGGATCACTCTGCAACTCCAGCCAGTTGCGTCGCACAGCCGGATTTGACCACATGGCAGTGTTCATTGCGGCCGCTGCCACTACAGGCCGCTCAGAAGCCAATAACACACTGGCTAGAAGCCCCTCTGCAAGACCATGTGTCCAGCGAGCAAGACTAGTAGCACTGAGAGGGGCAACGATGACGATCTCAGCCCATTCCGCCAAGGCGATATGTAAAGGACGAGGTTCACTTGGGTTCCATTGATCCTCATCCTGGTAACAGCGATGTCGGCTGAGACTGGCAAGTGCAACAGGACTCACCAGCCGAGCTGCACTTGGCGTCACAAGGCAGCGCACCTCAGCCCCGGCCTTGATTAGAGCACTTACCAGTAATGGTGTTTTAACGGCCGCGATACTGCCAGTGACTGCGACGAGCAGACGACGTCCAACAAGAGGGGATGCCGCCTCAGTCTTCATCGAAAGGTTCCTGATCGAGAAGATGTAGGTAAGGCCCTGTTAGCTCTGGGCGATGAATAGCTAACGCCCGCAATAGATGCCAATCAGCCAAACCATCAAAAGGGGTGGGGTAGTCATCATCTTCAAGGCGTTTTGCAAGGATGACAGTCGCAGCCTCATCAAAAGCCTCAAGACGCTCTGGAGTAATCGAAACTGCAGTTTCCATGAAGAGCACATTGGAGTTCTGCATGAAAACTGCTCATGCTGGAAGCACTTCTATTCTGCCTGGACGCTAGGTTTCTGGCGCTGGGGAATTAGCTCAGTTGGTAGAGCGCTGTGATCGCACCGCAGAGGTCAGGGGTTCGAATCCCCTATTCTCCACTGAGGACTAAACGAGATCACTAATAAAGAGGATTACCGAATCCAAGAGCCGCTTAGCTCAATTTTGAAGCCATGGAGCATCCATTTCCAATTACCAGTAAGAACAGGACCCCGTTACTCATTGGTCTGGCAGGTCTTGTTGCAATTACCGTGCCAACCCGTCCTTCTGCCCTGCTCACATTTGCATTAATTGCCTTATCTGGAAATCTGTCACGCTGGCGTCAACACCATTGACCGTCCATGCGTTAAAAGAGAGTAAAGAAGAAGCTGATTTTCAATGTCGCAATCAAAACGTGAACAAGTAGTGAGTCATCTGCGCTACATCCGCCAAGAACTCCGAGA
>CAJWUF010000133.1 GCA_913047395.1 uncultured cyanobacterium | reverse complement strand
CTAGATCGACCACGCACAACCTTCGCGGGTGATTCCCTTGTGCTTGATGCGCAAACCCGCCGCAATCTCGAACTAACGAACACACAACGAGATGGGCAATTTCATGGCTCTCTGCTCTGGGCTGTGGATCGCACGCTCACTGCCATGGGCGGCCGCTGTCTCCGCCGCTGGCTGGAAGCACCACTGATAGATGCCGATGCGATCCGTACCCGTCAAGCAATGGTGAGCACCTTTGTGGAAAGCCGCCCACTGCGTCTTTCACTTCGACGCTTGCTAAGGCCCATGGGCGATCTAGAGCGATTAGCCGGACGAGCAGGCGCCGGTCAAGCTGGTGCACGTGATCTGGTAGCCATCGCCGATGGCCTGGAGAAGCTTCCCCGCCTCGCCGAGCAACTAAATGGCCTTTGGCAAAAAACTCCAAACTTGATTACAAGCCTGGTTGATGTTGATACAGCCCTGCTTGAACTAGCAGCCAACATTCGCCACCAATTGCTGGACAATCCACCCCTAAGCCTCAGCGAGGGAGGACTAATCCACGACGGTTTTGATTCGATCCTCGATGGCCTGCGCAATCAACTTGAAGATCAAGACTCCTGGCTAACAAACCAAGAGAGCAAAGAACGCCAGGCAAGCGGCAATGCAAATCTGCGTCTCCAATACCACCGCAGTTTCGGTTACTTCCTAGCCGTCAGCAAAGCCAAGGCCAGCTCAGTGCCAGAGCATTGGATACGCCGCCAGACCCTGGCAAACGAGGAAAGGTTCATCACACCCGATCTCAAAGCCAGAGAAGGACAAATATTCCAGCTCAAGGCACGGGCCTATCAACGTGAATACGAACTGTTCTGCCAACTGCGCGAGCAGGTGGGGGAACAGGCTGCCGCTATCCGCAAGGCAGCCCGTGCCGTGGCAGGGCTAGATGCACTTGCCGGACTCGCCGAAGTAGCGGCAACCAATGGCTACTGCTGCCCAGAGATCACCACCAGTAGAGAACTACAACTAAAAAGCTGCCGCCATCCTGTGGTGGAGCAGTTACTGGTGGAGTCCTCATTCACGCCAAACAACGTGCATCTTGGCGACGCTACAGACCTCGTGATTCTCACAGGACCAAATGCCAGTGGGAAAAGCTGTTATCTGCGCCAAATCGGTCTAGTGCAGCTACTGGCACAAGTCGGCAGCTGGGTGCCAACAGAACAAGCCTGTATTGGCATAGCCGATCGAATCTTCACTCGCGTTGGTGCGGTTGATGACCTTGCTGCAGGCCAATCCACCTTCATGGTGGAAATGGCAGAAACAGCAAATATCCTTCATCACGCAACAGATCAATCCCTAGTTTTGCTCGATGAGATAGGACGGGGCACAGCCACATTTGATGGCCTTTCCATTGCCTGGGCAGTAAGTGAATTTCTGGCTACAGATTTGAAAAGCCGAACTGTGTTCGCAACCCATTATCACGAGCTGAACTCCTTAGCAGACAGCCTTACAAATGTGGCCAACTTCCAGGTGTTGGTAAAAGAAACTGGTGAGGATCTGGTTTTTCTGCACCGCATCGCACCTGGTGGTGCAAATCGCAGTTACGGCATCGAAGCCGCCAGGCTGGCAGGTGTCCCGACGGTCGTGGTTCAGCGCGCACGAAAATTGCTCGAACAGCTCGAACAGGAAGACCCACAACTTCAAGGCCTGCCACAAAGGAACACAAGTAAAAGAAAAAACTTAAATCCTGCGCTTTAACGCCGACGCACTAACCTCAGTCGGTGCTCTAAAAAATAGTGGACGACCTCACAGAGAACGTTCAAAAGAGCCTCAACAAACTTCCCGAAGAAGTTGTGGTTCTGCTCCGCAGTAAAAGCCTATTGCGATCACTCGTGCAGCGAATGGTGATTGATCAAGCCTGCGCGGGTTTGCAGTTGCCCGAAGCCATGATCAAGCAAGTAATGGCAAACTTCTGTGAAAAGCATGGACTCAGTGATGAAGAAAGCCTCGAGCGATATCTGACTTATCAAGGTCTGACAAAGCCAGACCTAATGCATCAACTCGGTGTCCCTCTAAAAGTGCAGCATTACAGCCTGGAACACTTCTCCGCCAAAGCCGAAGCCCATTTTCTAAAAAGGAAAGAAGATCTCGATCAGTTCACCTACAGCCTGCTGCGTATCGAAGATTCTGATCTGGCTCATGAGCTTTACCTGCAGATCGAAGCCGGTGAAGCAGACTTCACTGCTCTTGCTACAGCACATTCCCAGGGACGTGAGCGGTCATCCCATGGTTTGGTAGGACCTGCCAGCCTCAGTCGCGCTCATCCCCTGCTTCGTCAGCGACTACGCACAGCAACCCCAGGTGTCTTGCTAGAACCCTTCAAAATCGAGCAATGGTGGGTGGTTACACGTCTTGAAGAAAGGCAGCTGGCCACATTTGACACCGATATACAAAAACGCATGGCCATCGAATTGTTCGACGCCTGGGTTGATCAACAGACCAATGAATTGGTCTCAGCTCTTCGCGGAGATCAACTTGCTAATGGTGCTGTCGCATGAGCACGACAAAGCTGAATCACCAACACCCTCTTGCTGCGCTGCAAAACAGTTTGCAAGTCAAAGGTGAGCTACTGAAATTTCAAATCGGTCAATCCCTTTGCGAAGAAAGCTATCTCCCTGGTCATGTGTTGCTGATCGAAAGCGGCACCGCGCGTCTATTGGGCAGCAATAAAGGTCGTTTAACCACACGCGCCAAACTTGAACCCGGATCAATCATCGGAGCGGCCTCTCTACTAAGAGGTCAATCTTGCGAAGCCGTGCGAGCTGCGACAGAGCTTCAGGCATGGAGCGTCACAGATGAAACATTCCAGCAGCTCTACAACACTGAAAAAGATGTTCGCGACTGTTGTGAGTCTTACCTCTGGGATGCAGAAATTACTGCCCTAATCCAAGGAATCCTTGCGCGCGCACCCGAAAGCCACCATTCACTTGAAGCATGGCTAAAGGTTCTTCACCCTGTGGCCAAATTAATTACCGCCAATGGGGATCAAGCAGAAACAGCAATCAATAACGGTAAGCGTCTCTTCCTGGCCTCCTCAATACCTAATCACCCAATTGAAAGTGAGCTCAACTCCCAAGAAGCAATTCGCGAGTTACCCAATTCCCAAACTGGATTTCCCTTACGGCTGATTGCCCTGCCAGCAGAGCAACTAACTACTCTTCTTCAAACTAAGGCAACTACCACAAGCAATGCATCTCTTGATAGTGATAAGGAAAGCACTGACGTAACACTTCCTTTAGCCCCATCAAAACCAACCGTAAGCAGCCTCGATAACCGCTCCAACTCCGAGGACTTCTTCGTTGGCGGGCAAGGCCCATTACAAGAAACTCTGGCCTGCTTCCAGATGTTGGCCAAGTTGATGAAGCTGCCATTCCGGCGCGACTCGATTGAAAAAATGCTGCGCGACAGCCTGCGCCGCGGCCAAACTCCCA
>CAJWUF010000132.1 GCA_913047395.1 uncultured cyanobacterium | reverse complement strand
AGCACCTCTTATTGGCTTACTGCTGCTGTGGCTGGTGGCATGCGTGCTTGCCCTGATTGGGCTAGGAGCTCTACCGCTGCGTGATTTTGATGAAGGCACCGTAGCCAGAGTGGCCTTTGAATTGAGCCAAAAACAGGGCCTCGATGCTCTACTGCCGACCTTATGGGATTCGCCCTACCTCAATAAACCACCAGGCCTGCATTGGCTAATTGCTGCTGGAATTCAACTAAGCAACAATGCAAGGTCATCTTTACCTGAGATTCCGTCAAACACTCTGGTGAGACTGGTTCCAGCTTTGCTCTCGACACTAGTTGTGCCATTAGGGGGGCTCGTTCAATGGCGTATACGACCAAAGGATCGCACTGCTTCTCTTTCCACAGCTGCCATTCTGCTGTCGTTGATGCCTATCGCGCGGCATGGTCGCCTCGCCATGCTCGATGGTTCTCAACTCAGTGCGATGGCCTTGTTGTGGTTTCTGCTTTTGAGCATCGATCGCAGCCCCATGGACCGATGGCGAGCACTTGGAGCAGGACTCATCAGCAGTTTCATGCTTCTTCTCAAAGCCCCTCTTCTGCTGCCAGCAGCATCGGCGGCATTGATTTGCATCCTTTGGGGAAGCGAATTAAGACGATGGTGGCGCTGGCCACTAGCGGCTTGGTTGGGAGCAGGGCTGATCCCTGGCCTGGCCTGGCACCTCTGGCATGGCCTAAATAGGGGGGCCGGCGCACTTTGGCTATGGGGAGGCGATGGTGCAGGACGAGTGCTCTTTGATGCTGGAGAAGGTAGTGAGCTCGGCTGGAGAGTTCCAGTAATTGAAATACTCGAAGGAGGCTGGCCGTGGCTCGTGCTATGGCCCTTCGCCATTGCTTGGGCTTGGCGCGAACGACAAAGTCGATGGGGCAAATGGGCACTGGGCACACAGGCCGTACTAGCCATGACGATCCTGCCGCTCAAGACTCAGCTTCCCTGGTATAGCCACCCCCTTTGGCTGCCATTTGCGCTGCTCTGTGGTGCACCGTTGGCCTGGTTGATTCACAGAAGTGATTTGGCACGACCTCCTGGTACAAAATTTTTAAAACGTGTTCCCTTCTTCTGGCTGACCCTAGGGATCACTGTTGTTCTATTAGGTCTAATCGGCACATCTGGACTAGTAAGAAGTTTGCATCCCTACAGCGCTATGGCACTTGCTGCTGGGACTGGCTGGAGCATTGGAGGATGGCTGCTGCTGCGCTCCACCAAAGTCCATCGTGCATGGGGAACAATCAGCCTGGTAGCCGGTAGTGTCACAGCACTATTTCTACTAATGGGATCGTCGCTCTGGCTCTGGGAACTCAATGAGAACTGGCCGGTGCATCCGGTAGCCCAACTTGCTACACAAGCGAAGGGAGCCAAAGTAGTGATAGAGGGAAATGATGAACGCCCCAGTCTCAACTGGTATGCAAATCAGCGCATCCAGGCCTTAGATGATTTCCCGGAAGCGAAATGGATCCTTACGCGCAACCCCAAGCAGATCAGCGAAATGGCTCAAACCCGCAATTGCAAAGTTATTGACAACAAGGAGCAGTGGATACTGCTCTTCTGTGACCAGCGAAGCCGATGACTTTCTAGAACCCAGGGAAGCCGATGCCTGCAACGCACTCTGCAGAAAGAACAAAGCGAGAACACCTATCGGTGGTTCTGCCGACTTACAACGAACGCGACAACATCCTGCCGCTGCTTAAGGAACTACTTGCTCTAGCGCAGCCCTACGAGCTTGAACTTCTTGTGGTTGATGACGATTCAAGCGACGGCACTGCTGAACTCGTTCGGGAGCTGGCACACCATGATCCACGCGTCCGCCTAATCCGTCGACTTGGCCGCTACGGGCTCGCCAGCGCCATTAAAGAAGGATTACTCGCTGCCACTGGCGACCTAGCGGCTGTAATGGATAGTGATGGGCAACATGAACCGGCGGCAATCATCGAAGCCGTGAACAAACTCAGGCAGAAGCAACTCGATCTCGTTGCTGGAAGCCGCTTCCTGAGCGGTGCCGTGATTAAAGGCTTGAGCCAACGCCGCACCGGAGGATCATCTTTAGCTAATCGCTTCGCCCGTTTCAGCCTCCCAAACAGCTATAGCCATCTCACTGATTACATGAGTGGATGTCTGGTCTTGAATCTCCAGAGTTGCCTTCCATACGTTTATCAAGTTGACGTCAACGGCTTCAAGTTCCTCTACGAATTACTCGCCGTCAGTAGGGGGTGCCTGAGAGTTGAAGAGGTCCCGCTGATATTCCAACCACGCAACAAGGGCAATTCAAAACTCGACCTTGCTGTGCTTTGGGATTTTCTGATTTCGCTGTTACACAGCCTCAGCTTGCGACTGCTGCCCCGGCGAGCAATCAGTTTTGCTCTGGTTGGTGCCAGTGGCGTCATGGTGCAGCTAATTACCACCGCAATCTTGATGGGTCTAGGCCAACTTCAATTCGAAGAAGCCCTGCCTGCTGCCGTCGTCACAGCAGCAACATCGAATTATCTAATCAACAACGCTCTCACCTTTCGCGCCCAGCGCCTTCGCGGTCTCAACCTTTTAAGGGGTCTTGTGAAATTCCTTCTCGTAGCGTCGCTGCCAGTGTTGGCCAACGTGGGCTTGGCAACCACTTTCTACAAGTTCGTGGCACCCAATACCCTCGGGGCGCAAATGGCAGGGATTCTCGTGGTGTTTGTCTGGAACTATGCCGCCTCCTCACGCTTCGTCTGGAACACCCCTTGATTGAGAACAGTTAGTGATGGCGATACCTGCTGCCCGCTGGGCACAAAAAAACTGGTTCCCCGTGGTTTTAGGCCTGATCCTGCGCCTGATCCAAGTGCAGGCTCCCATCCTCGGCGTACATAGCTGGCGCCAGGCGGATACAGCCGCTATGGCAAGACATTTTGCCCTAGAAGGCACACCGATTTGGTTACCGCAAATTGATTGGAGTGGAGCCAGTCCTGGATATGTGGAATGCGAGTTCCCGTTATATCCCTATCTGCTTGGCCAGCTCTACAAGCTAATAGGACTACACGAATGGTTAGGACGGGGCCTTTCGGTTTTATGTAGCGCCCTAACCATCGTGTTAATCATCCGCATTGGGCAACAACTGCTTGATCCAATCAGCGCTTGGTGGGGAGGGCTGTTCTTTGCTGTCCTACCCCTCGGGATTTACTACGGCCGCACATTGCAAGCAGAAGCTCTCATGCTCCTACTAGCAGTAGTGAGTATCGAGCGTCTGCTTGTCTGGAAACAGCGGCATTCTCGCTGGGCTCTGCTCACAAGCTGGCTGGCATTTTGCCTTGCTTGTTTAATCAAAGTACTTCCCCTGATCTGGCTCGGCATACCCCTCTTAATGGTGCAACTGCAGCCCCAAGCAATTGGGCCGGCACTTTCACTTGGAAAGTTGATCCAAGGTTTAAGGAAACTTGCTCGGTCGCCTGGGCCTTGGCTCTATGCAGGTAGCTCAATAGTGATTGGAGCTCTGTGGTTTGGCTATGCA
>CAJWUF010000131.1 GCA_913047395.1 uncultured cyanobacterium | reverse complement strand
CTGCTGCTGCCACCAGCTCGGCAGCTGTTGCAATAACCGAGTTGGTGCAGCCACCCCTTGGGCTGAGAGCACCAGCTCTTGCAATGGCACAGCAAGGTGATCTAAGCCCGCGGCATCGGTGCCGATGACGTGGATCGGTGCGGGGTTGATGGAGGCCGGCATGTTGTCATTCTCGGCTGAGAGGTTGGAGAGCTGACTTGTCGTTGACTTGAATGGTGAACAGCATGGAGATGGTCAAGGTGGCGGACGAGATGGCGGGCAAGGTGCAGAAAACGGAACAGGATGCGTTTGTGCTTGATCGCCGTCGGCGTTTGCATGAGTTGGTGGTTGCCTTGATTCAGCAGCAGGGCGAGCTGGAATTGCTTGATGGCGAAGCCCCTCGCCTAGATGTTGCTGCAAGTTCAGCCCAAGCTCATGATCCAGCGCGCTGGTTGGATCGCAATCGCCGTGTTCTGCAGCGCTACCAGGCCTTGGTTCGCTCTGCCGTCACCATCGATGCTTTGTTGGATGCTGAGTAGGCCGTAGGGGTTCGGCTTCCTGTTTGAAATAGGGCCGTATTAGAAATCGTTAGGTTAATTAACTGCAGGTCAGCTAAGACTTCTGGAATTCGAATTAGACGAAGATCCCAATCCCAAGGAAGTCGTTGTTGGCCTTGTGAGATTGATTGCTAGCAGCTGATGTGAACTAGTGGAAGAAAACAAGAGCTGAGTACAGAGGCATATTGATTAAAGTCACAAGAAACTGAGCTAGAAGTTGAGCTAGAAGTCCTAGAAGTTGCAGTTGAAGCATCAACCATTACCACTACCGCTGAAGCCGAGGTAGTGGTAATGGCGGAGGAAATGGTTGTGGCTGTTGCACTTATTGCAGATTAAAAAAGACAGACTTGAGGCAAGACTCGTTGGCAGGCAATGTATCTAGAGATATCAACCACTTTGGTCGTTAAGTGAGAACATCTTGTCATTACAGCAATGACTTGATGGGTCTAGCTTCACGGCTTAGCTGCTGACAAGCTGGTTGCATCGTTTCTTGCCCCATGGCCTTCTTCGGCTTTTCAGCTTTAAGGTCCTTGTTTAAACGTGGAACGAGCTTGAAGTCAGGGACTATGCCTGCTGCTAGTTGGGCCCGTCCTTTTGGCCTGGGTTGGCAAAAGCCTTACACGGTGCGTTATGAGAGCAATCTCGATGATGGTCCCTGGCATGGAATGCCCCTGGGAGGCTTTGGGGCCGGTTGTATCGGGCGTAGCTCGCGAGGGGACTTCAACCTTTGGAATCTCGATGCTGGTGAGCATTGGCAGGGAAGTATTCCTGATTGCCAGTTCGCCTTATTTGAGCGGCATGCAGATCAGCTGCAAGCCCATGCACTGGCAATAGAGCCGCAAAGAGATGACTCTCAGCCTGAGCTAGGTAAGCCTCTTTCAGCTTGGAGCTGGTACCCAGCCAGTACGGAGCAATGCACTACCGGCAACTATTCAGCCCGCTATCCGTTGAGTTGGAGCAATTACAAAGGAGTCTTCGCGGCTGAGGTGGTTTGTGAGTCGTTCAGTCCGATCATTCCTGGTGACTACCGACGAACTAGTTATCCCCTGGCAGTGTTTCGTTGGCAGCTCCATAACCCCACATCGCAACCTCTGGAATTGTCGCTGCTGCTGAGTTGGCGCAACACCTGTGGTTGGTTCACGAATACAGATTCTTCTGCAAGCGTCCACTTTCGTGATGACGGCAGTCCTGAGCACAATTACGTTCCAGCTATTGGTCATAGCGAAGGGCAACGCAATAGCTGGATTGATCAGCCAGGGCTGACTGGTTTGTTGATGGAGGGTGAGCGGGCTGATCCTCTAGCGGAAGGGCAAGGGCAGTGGTGCTTGGCTGTTCCTGATCACTTGCCGGGTGTGGAGGTGATGCGTTGTAGCCGTTGGGATCCCAGCGGTGATGGCAGCGAACTTTGGAGTTCGTTTGCTAGTGATGGAACCATCCCCAACAGCAATGACGTACGCCGTAGCCTGGCGGGCGAGCAGACTAGTGCTGCCTTGGCGGTGAAGGTCACCCTGGCGCCGGGTGAAAGTCTCGAGGTTCCTCTAGTGATCAGTTGGGACCTGCCGGTAACGGCTTTCGCTACAGGCGTTCGCGATCTGCGTCGATACACCGACTTTCACGGTAGTGATGGCAATGGGGCCGCTGTTGCTCTTGCTGCAGAAGCCCTGAGTGATTGGTCTGATTGGCGTGAGCAGATTGATGCCTGGCAAGCACCGGTGCTGGCTCGTGAGGATCTACCGGAGCCATTACGAATGGCTTTATTCAACGAGTTATATGACTTAGCTAGCGGCGGCAGCCTATGGACGGCAGCTCGTCTTGGAGATCCGGTAGGTCGTTTTGGAGTTCTTGAGTGCTTTGACTACGCCTGGTATGAAAGCCTTGATGTTCGCCTTTATGGCTCTTTAGCTCTGTTGCAGTTGTGGCCTGAGCTCGATAAGGCCGTGTTGCGTAGTTTTGCTCGAGCCATTCCAGCGGCAGACGCCACACCTCGGCCAATTGGTTGGTATTTCACCCAGGGACGTGGTCGGGTGGAGGCACCTCGCAAGACGGCGGCGGCTACTCCCCATGATTTAGGAGCACCGAATGAGCTGCCGTTTGATGCCACTAACTACACCGCTTATCAGGATTGCAATCTCTGGAAAGATTTAGCCAGTGATTACGTGCTGCAGGTATGGCGAACGTTTCTTCTCGCGCCAAATGGTGAAGACCTGAGCTTTTTGGCCGAATGTTGGCCAGCGGCAGTGCAGGCCCTTTGTTATCTCAAGCAGTTTGATGTCAACAACGATGGTTTACCCGATAACGGTGGTGCTCCAGATCAAACCTTTGATGATTGGCCTTTGCAAGGGGTGAGTGCCTATTGCGGTGCTCTTTGGATTGCAGCTCTTGAGGCGGCCTTGGCGATGGCACAGCGTCTGCAATTGGATTTAGGACTCAATACTGCAGAGCAGCAACATCAGTTCAGCAGCTGGCTTGAGCAATCACGCGCCAACTTCGATCTACTGCTTTGGAATGGTGAGTACTACAAGATCGATGCTGAGAGCGGCACTCCGGTGGTGATGGCTGATCAACTTTGCGGTGACTTTTATGCCCGCTTGTTGGGTTTGCCTGCTGTTGTTACTGATCAGCGCAGTCTCAGCAGCTTGAATGCAATAAAAGAGGCTTGTTTTGAACGCTTTGAAGGCGGTCGATTGGGCGTAGCTAATGGTTTGCGCCGTGATGGGATGCCTCTTGATCCAAAGGGAACTCACCCATTGGAGGTATGGACTGGCATCAACTTCGGTCTAGCCGCTTACTACCGTCTGATGGGTGATGGGACGACGGCTATGGCCATCTGTTCAGCAGTGGTTGATCAGATTTATGGCGGTGGTTTGCAGTTCCGCACCCCAGAGGCGATTACGGCAGTGAATACCTATAGGGCTTGTCATTATTTGCGTGCGATGGCGATCTGGGCCTTGTGGGCAACGCATACGGGATGGCAGCTGATTCCAGGGGC
>CAJWUF010000130.1 GCA_913047395.1 uncultured cyanobacterium | reverse complement strand
CGTACACCGCTTTGATGGACTACGCGCCCAGGTATGCCAACCACGGTGCTATTGGATTCGACGTCTCGCACAACAACTGATCCGGCACCGATTCTGGTGTTAGCTCCAACTTCAATTGCCCCAAGTACTTTTGCGCCCGCGCCAACGACCACGTTTTCGGCCAGGGTTGGATGGCGTTTGCCGTGATCTTTGCCCGTACCTCCAAGCGTTACTCCTTGGTAGAGCAAGCAACGGTTACCGATCTCGGTTGTTTCACCGATTACTACACCCATGCCGTGATCGATGAATACTCCATGACCAATCCGAGCCCCTGGATGGATTTCGATGCCGGTTAAGGAGCGTGTGAACTGGCTCAGCAGCCGCGGCAGTAATGGCAATCCCCAATTCCATAGTCGGTGGCTGATTCGATGCAGTACCAAGGCTTGAAAGCCTGGATAGCAAAGCAGGATCTCTAACAATCCCCGTGCTGCTGGATCCCGCTCTTTGATTATTGCTAGGTCGGTTCGTATGGCTGTGAGCATTGACCCAGATTACTGAGGCTACTTAGGCCGCTAGTAGGCCAATCTCTTTGCGTAGTTGTTCGATCGTGTCGGCACTGAGATAGCTCTCTGCGCAGTGCAATTGGGGCATGCGTATGAGTTGGGAACGGTTTTGGCGCAGGCTTTGTTCTACCAGGGGCAGGCTGGGACGGTCGCAGAGAACATGGCTAGCGGCTCGCAGCAGAGCCAGTAGGCGGCTGCCTACATCGGGTGTAGCTGTCATAAGCAGCAGTTCATTGCCGCGCATGCTGTGCAGGATTACCTCCGCAGCGCGCAGTATCCCAGGGCTGATGCTCACCAGCCCCACACAGCTGCCGGGTCGTAGTTCTTTGAGCATGGCGAGCTCATGGCGGAAGTCATTTAGATCTACTGCTACGGCACGCACCCCGTGACGCTTGGCGAGGTTCTCCAATGGTTGCAGGAAGTAGCGGCTGGTGACCACGGTGCCGTTGCTGGAGTTATCCAGCACGCTTTCTAATTCCTCCATAGGTACCACCTCAACTGGTACTTCAAGGTTGGGCTCCAGTTCTTCAGCAATCAGCATTGAGGCACCAATATCCTCCCGAGGCGTGCTGACCAATACCCTTGCACCGCAACGTAAGCGCCAGTCAATTTCGCGGGTTAGCAGCTCTCTGGTCTGTTGCAGGGTGCAACCAGCATTGAGCAGGCCATCCACACACTTGCGCACTTCCTGGTCAAGGTCGGGGGTGCCTCGGTTTCGAATATGGGGAGGGGTTTTGATTTCACGGGGTTTTTGCTGGTCGCGAACGTAGATGCCAGAACCTGCCATGGCTTCTACGACTCCATCTGTTTCCAGCTGTCGGTAGACCTTGCTGATGGTGTTTCGATGCAGGCCGGTCTGCATCGCTAGTTGACGAGTGCTAGGAAGCCGGTGACCTGGCGGGTAATGACGTGCGGCTATTGCGAAACAGATCTGGTTGTACAGCTGAGTCGAAGCCGGGATATCGCTTTCCTGTTGAATATGGAATCGCACGCCAGTAGGCCAGGTTGCAATGCGGCCACCTTATATAGCCAGAGGGCCTAGTGACAATCGGTTGCGTGTCATATGACACTATGCCAGTGCCTTTGACTATTGGCATGGCCTTACGCGGGTTCTTTTGGCTTGGGTGAAAGAGTGATATTCGCTTTGCTTGAGCCTGCTTCTTCAGGGATGGCGCGCCTCTTTTCTTTCTCTTGAAAGAATCTATTTATTTTTCCTGGATTAGCTGTGTTTTGGGAGTGGCTGTGGCGCGAGGTGGAGCAGTGATTGTGCGAACTGCACGTGTGGGGGTTGGGTTTTCCTTGTCTGCTTTTGTTAGAGGCGTTTTACGTGGTGTGAGGAACATGATCATGTTCCGACCTTCACGCTTAGGCGCTTGCTGAATTTCCGCTTGCTCTTCGAGGTCTTTGGCCATACGTCGCAGCAGTGTTTCAGCAAGGGCAGTGTGCTGAATTTCCCGACCACGGAAGATCACGGTGCATTTGACTTTGTCACCAGCCTTGAGGAAACGCACTGCCTGGCCAATGCGTACGTTGTAATCATGCTGGTCGATTTTGTAGCGCATTTTGACTTCTTTAACTTCGGTCTGATGAGACTTCTTCTTGGCTTCCTTGGCTTTTTTCTCTTGCTCGAATTTGAACTTGCCGTAATCCATGATTCGGCAGACGGGAGGATCTGCCTTTTCGCTTACTAGAACCAGATCTAGTTCCCGATCTTTTGCTACATCTAGGGCTTCTTCCCTGTTGATCACTCCGAGCTGAGTTCCGTCTGCGTCAACTACCCGCAATTTGGGATAACTGATGCGGTCATTGATGTTGGGTAGCTCCCGTACGGGGGCGCGACGGTCAAAACGAGGACGTGGTGGCATTCAGTGAGCTAAGGGAATAGGGCAGACGACAGGAAGGCCTGAAAGTGCATGTCTGCATCATTCACCTTAGACCGGCTTGGATCAGTGATAAAGCTTCGCTCAGCGGTTCCTCACCTTTTAGCCAGTGGGGGTGATGCTGCCTGCGAAACCAGGTGCGCTGACGCTTGGCAAACTGTTGGGTGCGTTGTGTGGTCAGTGCGATGGCCTGCTCACGATTTATTAGGCCTTGATTCACCTTGAGGGCTTCCTTGTATCCGATCGTTTGCAGCAAGGGCAGATCAGGGGTGAAGCGCTGACTCAATTGCTCGGTTTCCTCGATTAGCCCATTGGCATAGAGCTGCGATGTGCGTTGGACGATGCGTTCGCGAAGGTCGCCTGGGTCTAGGCCTAGTTCCAGCACCTGCCAAGGGGGTGGGTTGGATCCTTGTTGGGCACTGATTGGCATGCCCGTGGCATATAGCACTTCTAGGGCTCGTTGGGTGCGCACGGCATCGTTTGGGGCTATGCGGGCTGCAGCTTTGGGGTCGGCAGCTTGAAGCAGATGGTGGCAGATGTGTTGTCCCATTTCACTTAACTGCTTGCGAAGTACTGGTTGGGGTGGCACAGCTGGTGGGCGGAGTCCGGCAGTGAGGGCTTTCAGATAGAGGCCACTACCACCAACAAGAAACGACATGCCTCGTTCCTTTAGGGTTTGATTGACGCTTATTTGCGCAGCTGTTTGGAATTCCTGCAGTGTGATCGGTTGATCTGGGTGGCGAATATCTATCAGGTGATGTCGCACTCGCTTCTGCTGTTTTTTAGTTGGTTTGGCGGTGCCGATATCCATGCCGATGTAAAGCTGGCGGGAATCCACGTTGATCACGCTCAATTCCAGTTGCTCTGCTAGCTGCAAGGCCAGGCATGTTTTGCCACTAGCTGTGGGCCCCAGCAGTACAACTACAAGGGGTTTAGGTGAGGCATGAGCAGCTGTGAGGAGTGTCATGCCAGAAATGTGGGGAATGCCCGCTTTTGAGCGATGACGCTTCAGAGGCCTTCGCAAGCGCCTTTGACGAGCCAGTGGTAAATTGAGCTTGCCAGGTCGAGATTTATCGTTCTCGTCTATGAGGCCTCTTAGAACAACTCTTCCTGGCTGCGGATTTATTGAATGAGCGAAGACTCCAAGGTCCAGGCCGCCTATGGCGCCGAACAAATTCAGGT
>CAJWUF010000129.1 GCA_913047395.1 uncultured cyanobacterium | reverse complement strand
TCTGGCGTAGACAGAGTGCTCGCCATGGATCTGCATTCCGCCCAAATCCAAGGCTACTTTGATATCCCTTGTGATCACATCTATGGCTCTCCGGTGCTTGTGGATTACCTCTCAGCGCAGGAGCTAAATGAGGTTGTAGTGGTCTCTCCAGATGTTGGTGGAGTTGCACGAGCGAGAGCCTTTGCAAAGCAAATGAAGGATGCCCCATTGGCAATTATCGACAAGCGACGATCAGGACATAATGTGGCCGAAAGTCTCACAGTGATCGGTGACGTGGCTGGGAAAACAGCCATTCTTATTGACGACATGATCGATACTGGAGGCACAATCTGCTCTGGCGCTCGACTTCTTCGACAACAAGGAGCTAACCGGGTGATTGCCTGTGCCTCTCATGCAGTATTTTCCCCACCTGCATGCGAACGCTTATCTGAAGAGGGATTATTTGAACAAGTATTAGTTACAAACAGTATTCCAATCGCTCCAGAACGCAGGTTCCCTCAATTGCAGGTGCTTTCAGTGGCCAACATGCTTGGCGAGGCAATCTGGCGTATCCATGAGGAAAGTTCAGTAAGCTCTATGTTCTAGTAGAACGCTGCAATAAAGCCCTTGGCCTATATTAATCACTGAGTAAAAGTCCCTTTTATCTTGCTCAAACCATAACAATACAAAACACAAAAACAGGCATTTAAAACCCTAATTGACTTCTACCTTTGAATCGTTAAAGATCTAGTTGCTTTCTTGCTAGGCAGCAAGAGAAGGCGCATGCAAATAGTTAGCTTGGCCAGGCAATACTGATATGGATACTATTTTATGTCCCCTGAATAACAAGGCACAAATTACAGCAAAATCAATGTAAACTATCTACTACTGGGGGCCATCGCAAGCAACGGGCTTGACTTGATTAGGCCTAAGCTGTGCTAGATAAAGGCCAAAGATTACCGTCTCTTTGTTACTAGCGGAATAGCCTTGATGGCACCAATCAATTGCTTCAACAAAACTCATTCCTTTCTCAAAGGTACGTTTACCCTTAGATCCGTAATCAACAATTAACGAACCGGAAATAATGCTTGCGAAAAAAGGAATCTCATGCTTATGCCAATCCGTTTTTTGGCCAGGTTTTATTCTGATGCTGTATGCGTAAAGCGCTGGTATACCTTTGGGATAATTATAGCTTTGACCCAAAACAGTCCTTGAGCGCTGTTCTATCTTCATGGGTTCAGCACTTATGTGCTCATAAGTAACTGAGTCAACTTCTGTCGCAAAAGAACTTCCACCAATCAACGCCGAACAGGCAAGCAAAGAGAAGGAGAGCGACTTCATCTTTAATCCTAAGATTCTCTTGTTCAGTATGCCATCAATGACTAGAGTAGATTTTGATTAGTAGCAAAAGAGTTATTACTCTCATACCTCAATCATGGTCCAACCAAGTCTAATAAAATTAGAGCAACAGGCCTGTGATGCCGGCCTGTTGCTGAGGCTCAAAGTAGGAAGACCACTAAATCTCTGGTCGTTGAAATTGGTAGTAGCACAAGCACTTAAAGCTGAACGAATTCAGATCTGGGGAGAGATAAAGGCCTGGGCCTATGGAGGTGTTAAGGGGTTGCAACTAGACACGATGCGAGTACATCCTGAGGCGCCTGCCGGTGTAGGTGATCTCATTTGGGCCTCCACCATGGCCTGGGCACTTGAAAGCACCCCTTGCAAACAAGCAAGACTGCTAGCAATTTGTGATGAAAGACGCCAACACCATCGCCTGATTCGTTATTTCCGGCAGCGAGGGTTTCTTGCTATTCGAGAGGTAGGTGCAGCACCTATGGATTTCCCGCTCAGGTTGGTCTGGGGTGGAGCCGGAACATTGATGGTTGCAAAATGCAGTGAGGTACTAGATCGCAGTGGGCGACGTTGGCAAACCTGCCAGGAATTGATTCGCTCAGGTCAATCATCTCCAGCGTGATAACTACTTCGCACCAAAGGTCCACTTCGCACCTGAGCGAATCCAAGCTTGCGGGCCACTTCAGCTAAAACATTGAATTCATCTGGATGCCAATAACGCTGCACAGGAATATGGGCTAGTGAGGGGCGTAGGTATTGACCCAAGGTGAGCCGTTGACAATCCACCGACCGCAAGTCCTCAAGGGTCTTGATTACCTCCTCATGGGTTTCTCCCAGTCCAAGCATCAACCCTGATTTGGTTGGAATATTGGGAGCGAGTTCACGGGCTGCCGCCAGCAGATTCAAAGAGTGGCGGTAGGTAGCTCCACGTCGAACATTGCCCTGAAGGCTTTCCACTGTTTCGAGATTGTGATTAAAGCAATCTGGTTCAGCCGAAAGCAACGTAATCAGTCGTTCTCTCTGAGCCTTTACTGCCTTAACTGGATCCGCATGTCCACCCCAAAAATCTGGAGTAAGCACTTCTATTTTTATAAGAGGGCTGAGATGACGTATGGCCGCCATTGTGTGGGTGAAGAGGCTCACACCATGATCAAGCAAATCATCTCTAGCCACTGCAGTAAGCACCACATAACCAAGACCCATCTGCTTTACCGCATCTGCAACTCTGCCTGCCTCTAGAGGATCTACTGGCTGAGGAGCTTCTCCTTTAGTTACCTGACAGAAAGCACAACTACGCGTACAGATCGATCCACCTAAGAGAAAGCTTGCAGTGCCTGCCTGATAGCACTCACCGCGATTAGGACAACGCCCTTCCTCACAAATGGTGTGGAGCTGATTTCCCTTCACCAGATGCTGCATCTGCTCCAACTGGAAAACGGTCCCAATGGGCCGACTTAGCCATTCCGGCAGGCGCTCTCTAGGAGGGGTGGTGCTGTATTGGCTCTGACGGGAAGTGGGAGACATTGCCGTTATTCCATAACGCGACGGCCTTCAAGCGCACGAGAAAGAGTGACTTCATCTGCATACTCCAATTCACTACCAACGGGAAGGCCGTAGGCAATTCGACTCACTTGGGTAAATGGTTTGAGTAATCGTGCCAGATAAAGGCTAGTGGTATCCCCTTCCACGCTGGGAGTAAGGGCCAGAATGACCTCACTGATGCCATTTCGGTCAACCCTTTCAACCAGGCTGGGTATCTGCAGCATTTCTGGCCCGATCCCATCCATAGGCGAAATCAAGCCCCCGAGTACGTGATAGCGGCCCTTGTATTCACGTGTTCTTTCCAGCGCCAAAAGATCACGAGAGTCGGCTACAACGCAGAGCAGATCATCAGTTCGCTCGCCATCGCGACAGATATCGCAAAGATCCTCAGCACTTAAATGAAAACATGTTTGACATTGGCCAACCTGACTACGAGCCGCAAGCAGAGCATCAGCAAAGCTACGGATCTGTTCTTCAGGTTGACGTAAAAGATGTAAGGCCAGTCTCTGAGCTGTTCTTGGCCCAATCCCAGGCAGTCGCTCAAACTGGTCGATCAAGCGCGCCAATGGTCTGGTAAAGCCGCTCAGAAGTCCGCCGCAGGTATTGGGAATCTTGGCAGTTCATCAGCTGGCAAATGATGATGAAGCCAGGAGCAGGTGCCGGCAGAATGTAAGCAAGTCCAGTTCTGTATACATGCTTGAACTTGTGCGCTCCACTTCTCGTGTGGTTTTGGCTTGTGCTCTTGTGATG
>CAJWUF010000128.1 GCA_913047395.1 uncultured cyanobacterium | reverse complement strand
GTTCTGCATCTGCCCAGTCTTCCGGCGTGATCGCTCCCTATGGAGGCACCCTGGTTGATCTGATGGTGGCTACAGATCAGCAAGCAGCAGTCAAGGCAAGTGCAATCCATGTATTGGAGTGCTCTGATCGCAATGCTTGTGATGTGGAGTTGCTTGTCGTTGGTGGCTTTTCGCCTGAGCGAGGCTTTATGCATCAGGGCGATTACAACGCTGTTGTATCAGGTAATCGCACTCCATCTGGCTATCTTTTTGGCTTGCCAATCGTGATGGATACCGACCGTGAGGATATAGCGGTAGGAGATCGAGTGTTGTTGACCTTCAAGGGTCAGGATTTAGCAGTTCTTCAAGTGGAGGACAAGTGGGAGCCCGACAAGGTTGTGGAAGCCAAGGGCTGCTATGGCACTACATCTCTTGAGCACCCAGCCGTGCGCATGATTGCTACAGAGCGAAAGCGCTTTTATCTAGGTGGCACGGTGCAGGGTCTGGAGTTGCCTCAGCGTGTTTTCCCTTGCAAAACCCCTGCTGAGGTAAGAGCGGGACTACCTGCCGGGGAGGATGTAGTTGCCTTTCAGTGCCGAAATCCCATACATCGCGCTCACTACGAGTTGTTTACGCGAGCCTTGCACGCCAGCAATGTGAGCGAGAACGCTGTCGTACTAGTGCATCCCACCTGTGGACCAACTCAGCAGGATGACATCCCTGGCGTTGTACGTTTTCAGACCTATGAAAGGTTGGCTGCTGAGGTGGATAATCCGCGCATTCGCTGGGCTTATCTTCCCTATGCCATGCATATGGCGGGGCCTCGCGAAGCTCTCCAACACATGATCATTCGCCGCAATTACGGATGCACCCACTTCATCATTGGTCGCGATATGGCCGGCTGTAAGTCCTCGCTGAGCGGCGATGACTTCTATGGCCCTTACGACGCGCAAAACTTTGCCAGGGAGTGTGCAGAAGAGCTAGCAATGGAAACGGTGCCTTCATTGAACCTTGTATTCACCGACGAGGAGGGTTACGTGACTGCAGAGCATGCTGAGGCTCGTGGTTTGCATGTCAAGAAGCTCAGCGGTACGCAGTTCCGCAAGATGTTGCGCAGCGGTGAGGAGATCCCTGAGTGGTTCGCTTTCCGTAGTGTTGTTGAGGTGCTCAGGGCCGCGTAATTCCCAGAGCCCTAATAACATTCCTTCATTAGAGGCACGAGAACCTTGGATAAACGCTGGCGCAACTTGGGGCTTTACTTGCTTCTGGTGGTAGTGGTGCTCTGGGGCGGTTCGTTTCTTATCCGTGCGCCTGGCACGACTGAGCGGGAGACCCTCCGCTACAGCGAGTTTGTTGAAGCAGTCCAGGACAATCAAGTAAGTCGGGTGACGATCTCAACTGATCAGAGCACCGCCAAGGTTGTTGAGAGGGATGGTCGAAATGCAGACGTCAATCTTGCTCCTGATAAGGATCTGCTGAAGCTGTTAACTGACCACAACGTTGACATTGCCGTTGAACCAACTCGTCAGGCCAGTGCCTTGCAGCAGGTTGCCAGTAGTTTGTTCTTCCCCTTGTTGTTGTTAGGCGGATTGTTCTTCTTGTTTCGAAGAGCACAAGGCGGCGGCGGTGGTAACCCAGCAATGAGTTTTGGCAAGAGCAAGGCCAGACTTCAGATGGAGCCGTCTACCCAGGTCACCTTTAGTGATGTGGCAGGGATCGAGGGGGCAAAGCTTGAACTTACTGAAGTCGTTGATTTCCTTAAAAGTCCCGATCGCTTTACTGCTGTCGGAGCCAAGATTCCCAAAGGTGTGCTGTTGGTAGGCCCTCCGGGCACGGGTAAAACATTGTTAGCCAAGGCAGTGGCTGGAGAGGCTGCTGTGCCGTTTTTCTCCATCTCTGGCTCGGAGTTTGTCGAGATGTTTGTAGGGGTTGGCGCGAGTCGGGTCCGGGATCTATTTGAGCAGGCCAAGAAGAACGCCCCTTGCATTGTTTTTATTGATGAGATCGACGCTGTAGGTCGCCAGCGCGGTGCTGGTCTTGGTGGTGGCAACGATGAGCGTGAGCAGACCCTTAACCAGTTGCTTACTGAAATGGATGGGTTTGAGGGCAACACCGGCATCATCATTGTGGCGGCTACAAACCGGCCTGATGTGCTCGATGCAGCCCTGCTGCGACCTGGTCGATTTGATCGACAGGTTGTTGTGGAGCGCCCTGATTACAACGGCCGATTTCAGATCCTTAAGGTGCATGCCCGAGACAAGACTCTTGCTAAGGATGTTGATTTAGATAAAGTCGCGCGACGCACACCAGGCTTTACAGGCGCTGATCTTGCCAATTTGCTCAATGAAGCGGCGATCCTTGCGGCTCGCTTGGAGCTCACAGAAGTGGGCAATGATGAAATTAGTGATGCCATTGAGCGGGTAATGGCTGGTCCGGAGAAGAAGGATCGAGTGATCAGTGAACGTCGTAAGCGATTGGTTGCTTATCACGAGTCAGGTCATGCTTTGGTTGGAGCTTTGATGCCTGATTACGACACGGTTCAGAAGATTTCCATCATTCCTCGTGGCCAGGCTGGTGGTCTCACGTTCTTTACTCCGAGTGAAGAGCGTATGGAGTCTGGTCTTTATTCCAGGGCTTATCTGCAGAACCAGATGGCCGTGGCACTGGGTGGTCGCGTTGCAGAAGAAATCGTCTACGGCGAAGACGAGGTGACTACAGGTGCATCAAATGATCTTCAACAGGTAGCTCAAGTTGCTAGGCAGATGGTGACGAGGTTCGGTATGAGCGAAAAACTTGGTCCGGTTGCGTTAGGCCGGTCTCAGGGAGGCATGTTCCTTGGCCGAGATATTGCTGCTGAACGAGATTTCTCAGAAGACACTGCAGCCATAATTGATGCGGAGGTATCAGATTTAGTTGATGTGGCCTACAAGCGAGCTACCAAAGTGCTGGTTGATAACCGTTCAATCCTTGATGAGTTATCAGAGATGCTTGTAGAGAAGGAAACTATTGATGCTGAGGATCTGCAGGAATTGCTGATTCAACGCGACGTACGGGTTGCTGAATACGTCTGATCGCTACGGGGATTGCCTCTTGATAGACAGGCAGGAGGCCTTGATCGCCTCACTGCGTGATCAACCATTGGTTGTGGTACTTCGTCCTGAGTACGACGATCTTGAGGCCTCTAGCCACAGATCTGCTTTATTTACGATGCTTGAGCAATTGCATGTCGCCGGAGTTCGGCATGTTGAGCTGGCTTGGTCTCCTCATCCCGGTTGGATGCCTTTGATGAGGCAGGTGCAGGATTGCTTTGCAGATTTCTGTCTGGGGGCTGCATCAGTTAGCTCTCCGGAGGCCTTGCATGCTGCTTCAGAACTTGGGTTGGCTTATGCCATGACCCCATGCTGGGACCCTGCTCTTGATGAGCAGGCACGGCAAATGCAACAGGTTCTTATCCCTGGACTGTTCTCACCTACTGAAATTCAGCAGGCTTGCCGTTGTGGCTGTCGGCTTGTCAAGTTGTTCCCCGCATCAGTTTTAGGAATTGACTACTTGCGTCAGTTGGCTGGACCTATGGATTATTTGCCGTTTGTAATTGCTGCTGGTGGTCTTACGGTTTCAGACTTAAACCCTTGGCTTGATGCGGGATATGACGC
>CAJWUF010000127.1 GCA_913047395.1 uncultured cyanobacterium | reverse complement strand
CGGTACCCTTTCAGCATGGCGATAGTGTCTTCCAGCGCTGGTCGGGCTGAGTCCCATTCGCCAGCAGCAAAGTCCAGGGTGGTTGATGCTGCCCCAATGCCAGAAGAATCGTGTCCACCACGAGAAGATGGACTTAGACCCCGGCGGCTGGATGACTACATCGGTCAGCATGAGCTCAAGCAGGTGTTGGGTATTGCCGTTAAGGCCGCGATGGGCAGAGGTGAGGCTTTAGATCATGTTTTGCTCTATGGCCCTCCTGGCTTGGGTAAAACCACTATGGCTCTGGTGTTGGCTGAAGAACTGGGGGTGAAATGTCGTATCACCAGTGCTCCGGCCCTTGAGCGCCCACGCGACATTGTTGGACTTTTGGTGAATTTGCAGCCTCGTGAGCTTTTATTCATCGATGAGATTCACCGACTCACAAGGGTCGCTGAGGAATTGCTCTATCCGGCTATGGAGGATAGGAGGCTTGATCTCACGGTTGGCAAGGGCAGCACAGCTCGAACCAGGGCATTGGATCTACCCCCTTTCACCCTGGTGGGGGCTACCACCCGCGCTGGTGCACTGAGTTCGCCGCTTCGGGATCGATTTGGCTTGATTCAACGTTTGGAATTTTATGGTCTGGAGGATTTGCAGGCGATTGTTGAGCGAGCGGCTGGATTGTTGGGGTTGCAGGTAGCTGCGGAGGCTTGTCAGGAGATTGCTCGCCGTTGTAGGGGGACACCAAGGATTGCCAATCGCCTACTGCGCAGGGTGCGTGATGTGGCCAGTGTGCGCGGCACTACGAGTTTGATCGATGCCTCATTAGTGGATGAGGCTCTTACTCTGCATCGGGTCGATTCTCGTGGCCTTGATGCCAGTGATCGTCGCTTGCTGGAGTTGCTCTTGGAGTCTTATGGCGGCGGTCCGGTTGGCTTGGAGACTCTGGCGGCTGCTCTGGGCGAGGATTCGGCCACTCTTGAAGCAGTGGTGGAACCATTCCTGCTGCAGCTTGGTTTCCTACAGCGAACCCCACGGGGGAGGGTGGTAACAGCTGCTGCTCGACGTCATCTCGATTGGCCTGAGTTGCTATGAGCTTCTATCGGCGGTTGAGAACCTTCATGCTGTTTATGAAGGAGGCGTTTTTGGTGTCTTTGGTGCTCTTTTTGCTGCAGCCTGTTGCTGTTGCATCCATGCCAGCAATCCAGCCTTTATTTGAAGAGGCTTTAGCGGCTAGTGAGCAGGGAGAACCCGCTGTGGCGTTGACATTGTGGGATCAGGTCCTCGAGATAGCTCCAAATGATGTTGCAGCATTGAGAAATCGCGGCAATGTGCAATTGGCCCTTGGTGATCCGGAGGGGGCGATTGTCGATCAGACAAGGGCATTGGAGCTGAGTCCTGCTGATCTTGATCTGCATTTCAATCGGGCCATTGCTGAGGAGGAGTTGCAGCACTGGGCTGCCGCCGCTGATGACTACACCTGGATCCTTGAAAGTGATGCTGGGGATGCTTCGGCTATTTACAACCTCGGCAATGTGCGTGGTTCTCAGGGCGATTGGAATGCGGCGGCAGTTCTTTATGGCAAAGCCGCGAAGGTGCGGCCTGGCTTCGTTATGGCCCGATCCAGCGAGGCCCTTGCGACTTATCAGCTTGGTGATCTGAAGACGGCTGAAGCGGAATTGCGTCAGTTGATTCGTCGATATCCGATGTTTGCTGATGCGCGAGCTGCTCTCAGTGGTCTGTTATGGCAGCAAGGCTTTGATGGTGAAGCGCAAAGCCACTGGGCTGCTGCCGCTGGACTCGACAACCGCTATCGCCAGCGGGATTGGTTGCAGCGGGTCCGCCGCTGGCCGCCACAGCCCACAGCTGATTTGATGACGTTCCTGGCGCTGGAGTCCCAATGACTCTCAGGCTTCAATGGAACGACCGTTTGGATCAGGTTTTACCTGAGCTGATTGAGCTGCGGCACCATTTGCACGCTCATCCTGAGCTGAGTGGTGAAGAACATCAAACAGCGGCTCTTGTTGCTGGTGAATTGCGCAGCTATGGCTGGCGGGTGCGTGAAGGAGTGGGGCGCACCGGTGTTTTGGCGGAGTTGGGGCCGACTGATGGGCCGTTGGTTGGCCTGCGCGTCGATATGGATGCCTTGCCTGTTGAGGAGTGCACCGGGCTTGCTTATGCATCGAAAAGACAGGGCGTGATGCATGCCTGTGGGCATGATTTGCACACTTGTATTGGTCTTGGTGTCGCTCGATTGTTGGCATCGGAGCCTTCCTTGCTTACAGGGGTAAGGCTGTTATTTCAACCGGCAGAAGAGCTTGCTGAAGGTGCTCGTTGGATGCGACAGGATGGCGCTATCGATGGGCTCGATGCCCTGTTTGGGGTGCATGTGTGCCCGGCATTACCGGCTGGAAGTATCGGGGTACGTAGTGGGTGTCTGACTGCAGCCGCAGGAGAGTTAGAGATTGAGGTGCTTGGAGAAGGCGGCCATGGGGCTCGGCCTCATCAATCTGTCGATGCCATCTGGAATGCGGCTCGCGTGGTCACCGGGTTGCAGGAGTCGATCAGTCGCCGCTTGGATCCACTGCATCCGGTGGTGGTGAGTTTTGGAAAAATTGATGGTGGCAGGGCTTTCAATGTGATTGCCAATCGGGTCAGGCTGCTGGGAACGGTTCGCTGTTTGGATGCTGCGGTGCATGACAGATTGCCGGTTTGGATCGAGGAGACCGTGCAGGCGATCTGCCGCAGTGCCGGAGCTGAGGCCGTGGTGCGCTATCGCTGCATTACACCATCGGTTTTTAATGATTCCAAGCTCACTGCGCTGCTGGAAGATTGCGCTATTGCTCAGCTTGGGGCAGAGCAAGTGCTGCGGCTAGAGCAACCCTCTTTAGGGGCTGAAGACTTCGCAGAATTTTTGCAGGAGGGATTGAGAGGCACGATGTTCCGCCTTGGAGTTGCTGGCCCAGATGGGTGTGCAGCGCTTCATAACGGCCGTTTCTCTCCAGTGGAGAACAGCATTGGCGTAGGAGTTGAGGTGCTTACTGCCACAATGTTGGCCTGGATGAAAGGACGATCCGAATTGGATCGCAAGCAGTCATGAAGCGTCTGGGCCATCCCTTGTTATCGCTGGCAGCGCCGTTGTTGATCATCTTGGCCATGCTCGCTTTGATGCAGCGGCAGGGCAGTGATCGGTTGCAGGTACTACCAGCAGTATTGGTTGGTGTTGGTTTGATAATTAGTGGAGCAGTGGGCCGCCGCCGCCGCCGAAGTCGTCTGCTAATAGCTCTTCGTGGTACCCATCTGGAGGAGAGCTGACTTTCACCTTTGACATCGCTTAATCAATCGTTGATTAAGCGCAGCGCCATATACAAACCGTCGCTAGCTTTTGGAGAGCACTAGGGGTGCCAGATCAGCATTTGCTGAGTGGCTGAGATCACACCCTCCGAACCTGATACGGGTTATACCGGCGCAGGGAAGTGAATAAGCGTGATCATTGCTTTCTGGCTAATCCCTGGGATTACCTTCATCTGTTGATCATGCGTTCCTCTTGGGTGGCTCCCCGTAAGGGTCAGGCCAATGTTTCTCAATTGCATTTCGCCCGCCAGGGTGACTTAACTCAAGAGATGGCCCATGTGGCCAAGCGAGAGAATCTGCCTGAGTCGCTGGTGATGGAGGAGG
>CAJWUF010000126.1 GCA_913047395.1 uncultured cyanobacterium | reverse complement strand
AGCAATAGCAAAGAATAGTCTGGTTATCGGAAAAACTCAGTTTCAGCTTGATTAAATTATTCCTGGCTCAATCTTTATTGACAGTAAGCCCTCTAGCCAAGAGACATTTTTGTTGCTATCAATAGCCAGCGAAAGATTTGCGACATGACCGCTAAACTCAAACTCGTCGAGAGCTACGTACCAGCAACGCTGACTGAAGAGCAAAAGTCATCACTAGCTAGGGCCAGAGATCCTCAATCGACGAGCGTTGATGAGTCAGTAATTCTCCTCAAGAAGGTGTACTTAAGCGCTGAACCAGAGTCCTGGGATGACACTACTGAATCAGAGTGGAATTGCATCGCAACCTGTATCCGTGCTGCCTAAGCAGGCTGTTCTGTGAGCCTGCATGGAGCTTGGTGAACAGAGCGGTGTGAATTCCATTGCATCTCTTTGGAAATCAAATTTTCATGCCCTTGTATAGAAGTTTGAGATGCTCCGCCGCTTTCATCATCGTCTTTGTTATCAAAGAAGGAGAGTTCCAATACATGGGTGCTTATTAGTAGTAACAGGAAATAGGCAATCAGTTGAACAATGCTAGGGAGTGGTTGTAGCGCACCTTTGATGTGTCAATTAATGCAAGATGAAGAATATGAAGGGGGAGAGTTAGCTCTTAAGAGAAACTGAATTGGCTGCTGGAAAAACATTGCAGATAATTCCAAAAACACAATGCTAATGTGGATTGCTATCCATTTGCGCTATCGCGAATTAATTGGCAAATGAATAACTGGAAACCATAATCTTCAATGTCGTTAGCATTTAATTGCTTCACGCAACTCTTTGATAAGTCAGTTCGGAAGATTTTTTCCTTTGTATTTAAGTTGAAACGACCGGAAATTATTTGCTGGAATAGCTTTATGAATCTGATGATCTACCCTGGCTTGCGGTAAAGCTGTGCCTAATCCTGGAATAGCTTTTACTTGGAAAATGACATCTCGATCAAGTTACTGATTTCATGGCTGAATCTGTACCGCGCCCTCTACCGACTACAGGTGCCCTAAGTGGAGCACTTGAGGCCATGGCATTTTTCCGCGATCCTGCCTTCGCGAAGAGTCGCTTTGAGCGTCACGGGAATGTTTTTGAGACATCCTTGCTTGGACAGCCAATGGTGTTCATTCAAGGTGGCCAAGCCATTGGCGATCTGTTATCTCAGCCAGATGCGATAGAGGGGTGGTGGCCCCAGAGTGTTCAACAACTATTAGGTAGTCATTCTCTGGCAAACCGCAACGGAGCTTCTCACCGAGCACGCAGAAGGGTTGTGGCTCAATTGTTCTCAGCCTCAGCACTGCAGCGCTATAGCCCTGGCATCATCAATATGGTTGAGGATCTCGCCGACGAACTACAAGCGGCAAAATCGCCTCTCCCTCTTGCAGAGAGAATGCGACGCTTCGCATTCTCAGTTATTGCTTCTACGGTTCTGGGCTTGGAGGGTGATGATCGTGATGAGTTGTTCTTTGATTTCGAGATCTGGACCAGGGCGCTCTTCTCAATTCCAATAGCCCTGCCCGGCAGTCCATTTGCCAAGGCGCTTAAGGCGCGAAAGCGTTTGCTCGAGAAGCTTCGACAGGTACTTTCTCAACCGGTAAATGGCAAAGGTGGTTTGGATCTGCTTGCTGGAGGTCTCGACGAGGCAGGCATTCCTCTTACGGATGAAGATCTTGTGGAGCAACTTTTGCTGCTTTTATTTGCGGGTTATGAGACCACGGCTTCAGCGCTCAGTTGCCTGATGCGGGAGCTGCTTCTCAACCCGCCAGTGGAAACATGGTTACGTGAGGAGATCGAAGGGCTGTGTTGGCCTCCAGCACCTGAGCTGGCCACAATCGCCTATGACCCGAATAATGCCCCAAAACTTGATGCGATAGTGAGCGAGGTAATGCGACTCACCCCGCCGGTTGGAGGTTTTTTCCGCCGCACTAAACGCCCCTTGGTGATCGATGGTGTGGCAGTACCGGAAAATCGTGTGGTTCAGGTGGCTCTGGCTGCTTCCAATCGTCATGGCACTGGCGATCTAGAAACCTTCCGGCCTCAGCGTCATCTAGAGGATGGATGCTCAGTGACCCTGATGCCCTTCGGTGATGGCGAGCGTGTATGCCTGGGCAAGTCGCTGGCTGAACTCGAGATCCGATTGATGGTGGTGGGATTATTTCGTAAGTTGCGACTTGGTGTAATTCCTGATCAAGACTTCACCTTGCAGCAATTGCCCAGCCCTACACCCCGCGATGGCTTGTTGGTCAAGGTGCAGGACTAATGTCTTGATGAGCATAGTTTAGAAATGATCGATTTTTAATTAGAGTTTTTGGCAAATATGTTTTAAAACTCAGCATAATTCGTCAGGCATTATTGAAATTGGCTTATATCTGAGATTGTTGATGTCTGATAAGCTTTTGCAAGCTCATTATCGTCTCAATTCTATAGTCAATGATTAGAAGTAAGGATTAAAATAATAACCAACCGTACATGTATGGAAGGCCTGGCTAAGCGTTTCCATAGATCAAGATCGGGCTGGTCCTACAGCTGTATTTTTAATCATTCGCTAATAGCGTGGAACGCTGGGGTCGACATTGCAGCTCCAGGCTTCTATCCCTCCTTCTAAATTAAAAACCTGATGCCCCAGATTCTGCTGCAGAAGCCAGCTGCCGAAATCCCAGCTGCGAATGCCAGCATGGCAAATAACTACAACTGGGCAGTCGCTTGGCAAGTTGTTGGGAAGAGTATCGATCCAAGAAGAAGACCGACTAAGCGGTAGATGCAGCACTGGTGCTGGGAAGGGGGCCAGCTCAAGCTCCTTGTCTTCCCTTACGTCCACGCAGATTGGCAGCGAGGTCGAATCCGTCAACCAGCGGTGTAGATCCCTTGCAGAAATAGGCGTTGGCTTGGGTTGATTCATCGTGAATTGAAATTCACTCAATGCAGTTTAAGTTAGAAATAAAAATCAGATGCTACATAGGATTTAGGTGCAGGCTGTAATATTTTTCCTGCGTTAGCCTTCTCAAGGCAGGCTACTTCATCTCAGCTCAGAGCCTGAGGAGGTGATTACTAGCTCAGCGTTAATTTGACATTGGGATGATACATAAAAACAATAGAGGATAAACTCTTAAAGTCTTTATAAATACCTAGGCCGCCTTGATGCGTCGATCCGAAATTTTGAGACTGCTTAAAGGGTTAGCAATTTTAGGTGTTGCCCAAGTGATAGCTAGCCCAGGTAAGGCAATAGCAATAGGAGGAATTCTTCCGGATCTCGATGTTCAAGCCCCAGACTTTGATCTAGAAGCCGCAGCTCAGGAGGGTGCTCTTGGTCAAAGATTACAGCGGGATACTTTTCGCGGTAGTTGGCTTGTTCTTTATTTTTACCCTCGTGACTTCACTAGTGGCTGCACCCTTGAGGCTCGCGGATTTCAACGAGATCTTGCTGCTTTTAAAGCAGCAGGTGCTGTGGTTGTGGGGGTTAGTGCTGATGGCGCCGAAGAGCATGTAAGTTTTTGCAGTAGCGAGGGGTTGGCTTATCCTCTGCTCTCCGATCCAGATGGACTAGTAAGCAAGCGGTATGGATCATGGATCCCACCGTTCAGTCAAAGGCACTCTTTCCTCATTGATCCCGAGGGCATCCTTCGTGCTCGCTGGGTGGATGTGAGCCC
>CAJWUF010000125.1 GCA_913047395.1 uncultured cyanobacterium | reverse complement strand
AGCCGGTGTGGTGCTTCATAAAGAATGGTTGTGCGGGTTTCGCTGGCGATCGCTAATAGTTGCTGCCGCCGTTCTTTGCCTTTGGGTGGCAAAAATCCTTCAAAACAAAAGCGATTGCTGGGCAATCCGCTACTAACTAAGGCTGTTGTTGCTGCACAAGGGCCAGGAATACAAATCACTTCGTGCCCGGCTTCGCGGGCGGCGGCAACTAGTTCTTCTCCGGGATCGCTTATACCCGGTAGTCCTGCATCACTGATTAAAGCCAGGCTTTGACCAGCATTTAGTAGCTCCAGAAGCTGAGGTAGGCGGCTCTGGGTGTTGTGTTGATGGAAGCTGAGACGCTGACCTTGCGCGTCCAGGTTGTTGAGTATCTGACTGCTATGGCGTGTGTCTTCGCAGGCGATCGCTGAAACCTTGGCAAGCACAGAACGCGCCCTGGGGGAGAGGTCCCCTAGGTGACCGATGGGAGTCCCCACTACGTAGAGCACACCGGCTGCTGGTTCCTGTCGTTGACTCACAATGTTGCTTCTACGCCCATTCATGATGCCGAGCGCACCTGTCCTTCCTGCTGGTGTGAAGTTGGAGGCCCTACTAGAGCAATTGAGAAGCCTTAGTTGGGGTGCTGCCGATATCTTGCGGGCTTATGCCCGAGGAGAACAGCCACCTTATGGATTTTCCAGGGCTCTTAGTGTGGACGATGGCGGCGAGGGTCCGGTTTCTGCAGCAGATCTTGCGGTGAACAGCTGGCTGTTGGATGGACTAGAAGCGAATTTTCCCTCCGCAGATTGGACTCTATTGAGTGAGGAGACAGCCAAGGAGCAACTCACCGAAGGAGAGCCGTTAGTTGCGGAATGGCTTTGGATTCTCGATCCCTTAGATGGCACCAAGGATTTTTTGCAGGGCACTGGCGAATACGCGGTGCATCTGGCATTGGTTCATCGTCAGACAGCTGTGATGGGGGTGGTACTGCTGCCTGAGGCAGAAGAGCTGTGGTTTGGAGTGGTGGGATCAGGCGCCTGGTGTGAGGATCGAGAGGGACAACAAACTCCCGTGCGCTTCAGTCAACGTCGTGCGCTTGGTGAGTTGATGCTGGTTGCTAGCCGCAACCATCGTGATGACAGGCTTGAACAGCTGCTTGCTCGTCTTGCACTCGGTGGTACTAAGGCAGTGGGCAGTGTGGGCTGCAAAGTTGCCACGATTCTGCGAGGAGAAACAGATCTGTATGTTTCTCTTTCGGGTAAGAGTGCTCCTAAAGATTGGGATATGGCGGCGCCAGAGGCGGTGCTGATGGCAGCTGGTGGGAGTTTCACCCATGCGGATGGAAGTCCGCTTAAATACAACACTGGTGACATTCGTCAGTCAGGATGCCTTATTGCTAGCCATGGGCATACTCATGCCGAGCTATGTGAGCAGGCGGCGCGGGCAATGGAAGATATAGACCCCGGATTTCAGGTTTAACTTGGCCAATGGCCCCTCAGTTGAGAGGGGCTATTTGAGTTGGAGCTGGTTCAGAGTGAGCCTCTTCGCCGTTCTGTGGAACGCCTCTGAGTGTGAGGTTGATTCGACCACGGTTGTCGATTTCTCGTATCCGTACGGTTACCTCATCCCCTACCTTGACGACGTCTTCTACTTTCTCCACGCGAGCTTCTGATAGCTGGGAGATGTGGATCATGCCTTCTTTGCCGGGAAGGATTTCTACGAAGGCGCCGATCGGAATGATCCTGGTGATGGTTCCGTTGAAAACCTCTCCTTCGTTTACTTTGCGGGTTAGCCCCTCGATGATGCGTTGTGCTGCCTCAGCGGCTGCCCCGTCATGAGAAGCAATCGTGACGATGCCGCCGTCTTCGATGTCGATCTTGGTGTTTGTCCGCTCCGTGATGCCCTTGATTGTTCGACCCCCTGGGCCAATCACCGTGCCGATTAATTCCGGATCAATGCGGAAGCTCAGCAGCCGTGGGGCATGGGGAGAGAGGTTTTCTCTTGGAGCATCGATTGCTTCCAGCATCTTTTCAAGGATGTGGATCCTGGCAGGTTGGGCTTGATTTACTGCTTCAGCAATGGTTTTTACCGGTAGGCCAGTGACTTTCATGTCCATCTGCAGGGCCGTGATGCCATCCTTTGTACCGGCAACCTTGAAGTCCATATCACCGAGGAAGTCTTCGATGCCTTGGATGTCTGTGAGGATCCGAACCTCATCGCCTTCCTTTATTAAGCCCATTGCAGCTCCACTGACTGGCGCTATGAGCGGAACACCTGCATCCATCAGGGCCAGGGTGCTACCGCAAACGGAGCCCATTGAGGTGGATCCATTTGAACTGAGCACTTCGCTTACAACCCTGATTACGTAAGGGAATGTGTCCTTGGCAGGCAGCACTGGAATGATGGCGCGTTCCGCTAGGGAACCATGGCCAACTTCTCGGCGGCCAGGTGATCGCATCGGACGGGTTTCGCCGACGGAATAAGGGGGGAAGTTGTAGTGATGCAGATAGGTCTTTTCTGTGTTCGGGTTGAGGTCATCCATCTCCTGGGCATCACTGGGGGTGCCTAGGGTGGCTGTAGAAAGTACTTGGGTTAATCCGCGTTGGAACAGCCCGGATCCATGTACGCGCTTTGGTAGTACGTCTACTGCGGAACTGATTGTGCGTACCTCATCAAGCTTGCGCCCATCGACGCGTTTGCCGCTCTTGATGATTTGCTCACGCATGAGCTTTTTAGTGAGTGCCTTGAAGTTGTTGCCCAAAGTTTTGCTATTGGCATTCACTGCCTTGCGAACGGCATCGTCTTCTTTGAGACCTTCAATGGCTTCTGCTGCTTTTGCCTTGATTGCATCAAGTTTGCTGTCGCGTTCGGCTTTGGTTTGCTCGAATTGCTTGAGCACTTCACCGATAGCTTTGCTGCAATTTTTTTCCAGATAAGTCGGCAGCTTGGTGTCTTGAACGAGGGGTTCTGGCAGCACCTGCTCGATGCCTAAATCCTTAAGGATGGATTCTTGCGCCTTGATCAATTCGCAGACGGCTTCATAGCCAAAGTCGATTGCTTCGATGACGTCCTGTTCTGGAAGTTGGCTTGCACCGGCCTCAACCATCACTACCCCACTAGGGGTGCCAGCCACCACTAGATCAAGATCGCCGCGTTCAATTTCTCGATAGCTGGGATTTAGAACGAAATCATCCCCTAGTAGCCCTACCCTCACAGCAGCCATCGGGCCCTGGAAGGGGATACCGGCTAGCAAGGTGGCCATAGAGGCTCCGGTGACGGCCAGCACATCTGCTGGGACTCGTTCATCGAGGGAAAGACATGTCGCCACTACTTGGAGGTCATCCCTCATCCAGCTAGGAAATAAGGGCCTCATGGGGCGGTCGATTAGTCGCGCGATGAGTGTTGCTCGCTCTGGTGGGCGTGCTTCGCGACGCATGTAGCTTCCTGGAATGCGGCCAGCGGCATATAGCCGCTCTTCGTAGTCGCAAATCAGGGGGAGAAAATCGATGCCTTCTCGGCCTGAAGATCGGGTGGCGGTTACCAGGACTGATGTGTCGCCGCATTCCATCATCACGGAACCACCGGCTTGGGGGGCATATCGCCCTGTAGTCAGTCGTATCTCCCTTCCATCAAAGGAGACCGACTGTGTCTGACCTTGCACGTGCTCTTATGTTTTTTTGTCAATCACCATACTGACACTT
>CAJWUF010000124.1 GCA_913047395.1 uncultured cyanobacterium | reverse complement strand
TCGGTAACCCCGGCTTAATGAGGCATCTCTAAATGAATGGACTGTTTGCTGGTGCGGCTGTTTTCGCTCTTAGCTTGGCGCTATGGGGACTGGGTAGGCGCCCTCGCAAGCTTCTGCTGAGCAGTACTGATGCAAGCAGCGTGGCGGCTTTGAATCGTGTACAGCTAACCCTGGTAAAGCCTGGACTTGACATGGCGGGGGTGGCCTCCGGTTCAGCTTCGCAGAAGGTTTGGACGTCACCCACCACATCTCTAGAGCGACTCACCCTGCATCGGCAGTTGCGTGATGCTATGGCCGCAGGCCCAGAACAACGATTAGACGCAGTTACACAGGCTGGTCTTTGGGGCCATGTTTCTGTCATGCCCATGCTGAGACGAGGCCTGCACGATTCTGATAGCCGTGTGGTGTTTGCCGCAGCGGCAGCGATTGAACGCTATCGAGGTAAACCGCGTGCGGAGGTAATTCAGGATGCCCCTGCGCCGCGCAATGTCGCCCGTATGCGGTAAATCGGTCGTCCTTGGCTTTCGTGGTAAGTCCGCATCAGCAGCTCACCGAGGAGCCCAAAGCAGAATAATTGAACTCCCGTCAGGCCAAGTGCCACAGCCAGGGTGAGCAGCGGGCGATTGGCGATGTGTGCTCCCATTAACTTGATCGTTACTAGATAGACACTGGTCAGCAGGCTCCCGCTCATTGCAATAAGCCCAGCAAACCCGAACACATACATC
Organism: uncultured cyanobacterium; assembly: GCA_913047395.1. Lineage (GTDB taxonomy): Bacteria > Cyanobacteriota > Cyanobacteriia > PCC-6307 > Cyanobiaceae > Prochlorococcus. The sequence continues at coordinate 2,978 of CAJWUF010000124.1, read as the reverse complement.
GGTCGCGTGAGAAAGCGCTTCATAAACCACACGGTGAGCAGGTCCATCAATACGCGGAAGGTGCGGTCAATTCCATACTTGCTTTGGCCGTATTGACGTGCTCGGTGGTGCACTTTCACTTCAGTAATCCTTGCGCCCTCTATGTATGCCAGCGCGGGGAGGAAGCGATGTAGCTCTCCATAGAGACGCATGTCGTCAACGATCTCACTGCGATAGGCCTTCAGTGAGCAGCCGTAGTCATGCAATCGCACACCGGTGACGCGACCGATCAGGCGATTGGCAATTTTGGAAGGTAATTTGCGTTGCAGGGCAGCATCTTGGCGTTGATGACGCCAACCACTAACAAGGTCATATCCCTCCCGCAATTTTTTTAGTAGTAGGGGAATGTCGGCAGGGTCGTTCTGCAGATCGCCATCCAAGCTCACAATGACCTCCCCTTGGGCTATGTCAAAACCCGCAGCCATCGAAGCGGTCTGGCCGTAGTTTTTGCGCAGTAGTACTCCCACCAGTTCAGGCGTTTTATTAATTAGCTTCTCCAACACCTTGGCGGTGCCGTCGGTGGAGCCATCATTTACAAGCACTAACTCAAAGACCTCACCTGTAGGGCGTAGGGCTTTAAGTAGCTGATCTACCAATTCTGGCAGGCTTTCCTCTTCGTTGTAGAGGGGCACGACCACTGATAGGTCCATGGGCGATGTCATGCCGCGAGCCTTCCGCAGTAGAGAGCAACTTAGGCGCTGCTCGTCAGGGGAGAGTGGTGCCGTCATGGCAGCGCTCCACTCGCCCCGCTCCGCGTAGCTCTGCTCGGTAATAGCAGGCCACAGGATGGTTGTTGTGGGTAGGCAGCCCGTCGCAACCGATGCCGTTGCGACCATGATCTTGGCCGGAGCTATGCCAATAGCCTCCGTTGCCTCGATAAAGGCCAACGTGGGAGCAACGTTGAGGCTTACCGAAGAAAAGCAGATCTCCAGGACGGAGTTGTTGTTGAGTGTTGTCAGCTTGCACAGTTATTGGTGTGCAGAACCTTTCCTGCTGATAGGCGTCGCGTGGTAGCCAGATACCTTGACTTGCAAAGGCTGCTTGTACTAGGCCGGAGCAGTCGAAATTTGGTCCTAGGCTGCCTCCCCAGAGGTAAGTATTCGGTTGAGCGGCTGCTTTCTCTACCCATGCCATCACTGCCGTTAGCCGTTGTTGGATCTCCTTGACACTTAGTAGTTGAGGTTTCCAGGCCTTATGTGCAACAACCTGGCCTTGCAACTCGACGAGATCTAGCCAGCAGGGGTATCCGTCTTCTAGTAGTCGCACCCTTAGCCGCGTTGTTGGTTGTAGAGAGTCCACTGGATCAAGCACTTCAAAGCAGCGGTTTGCCGCCGCCTGGGTGGCTAGTCCAGCCCCTTTGGTTGCGGCGTAACCATTAACTCCTGATAGCAGTTGCCAGTAGCTGCCTGGAGTGAAAAGTTCAGTAGTGATTGGGTTGCCTAGGGTCGGCATTGCCTGAAGTTATTAGCTATGGCGTTTTACCGCCCCGATAGCGCCATGCAGGCCCAGTTAGCGGGGCTGTTGGATCGATTGTCGGCCGATAATCGCCCTGGCTTACATAACAGTGTGGCGATTAGTTGGGTTCGTTATGACCGTTCAGACCCGATTCCAGGTAGTGGCTTGGGCGCGGGTTGGTCGGATCAGCGGGGCTTTTTCCCAGCCAGTGTCGTAAAGCTTTTTTATGCCCTGGCTGCTGAGGAATGGCTCCAGCAAGACCTTCTACCTGAGGGGGAGGAGCTTCGCCGCGCTATGCGGGACATGATTGCTGATTCGAGTAATGATGCGACTAGCCTTGTATTGGACTTACTCACCGGCACTACAAGCGGCCCTTCATTGAGGGGAGACTGTTGGGAGAGTTGGCAGCAGCAGCGCCAACTGGTGAATGACTGGTTGCAAGGGTTGGGCTGGCCTGAGCTGGAGAAGGTGAATTGCTGCCAGAAGACTTGGGGAGATGGACCTTATGGCCGAGAGAAAGACTTTTATGGTGCAGACCTGGGCAATCGCAATGCATTAACCACTGCAGCCACGGCTCGCATGCTTGAGGCTGTGATGACTAATGCCTTGGTTTCACCTTTGGCTTGCAAGCGGCTTCGGCAGTTGCTTTCAAGGTCTATTGACCTCATGCAGCGAAAGGCGGACCCAGAGAATCAGGTGGATGGATTCCTTGGCGAAGGGTTGTCGATGGGAACCAGGCTTTGGAGTAAAGCTGGTTGGATGAGCCAGGCTCGTCATGATGCGGCCTGGTGGTCTTTTGGGGAAGGTCCTCCGATGCTTTTGGTGGTCTTCACTCAGGGAAGAGAGCGAGCTAACGACACAACCCTTTTGCCGGCGTTGGCTCGAGAGCTCAGTAATTTGCATGCTTAAACAAATAAGTTTCCCCGATATTGGTTGGATGGTTTTTGGCAGGAGATGTTGAAAATTTTTTTGAATTAGATGCAGAAGGGAGGATTGGGAGGGATCCCTGGCTGGCCAATATTCATAGAGCAATAGATTTAACCAAGCAGTGCTACTTATGGTGATACTAATCACCATGTAATAAAAGATATTCCTGAAAGAAGGAGTGTCTTAATGAGAAATGCTATTCGGGGAAGAAGAGTCTCTATCTCTGAGTTCCAATAAATAGTCATGGTTGCCAACCCATCACTCTTTGTTGAGGATTTATTAGAGGCTGCCTTAGTGGAAATATACGTATTTATTTATCCATAATTTCCTTGCAGCTCTATATAGCAACTAAGTTTTCGCCAGATCTTTGATCCTTTTGGATCATTTAAGCTACCGCCTTTGTGATCAGTGTAATTGCGGCAAATAAGACTGCTGAGACGATGAATCCAACTGCAAAAATCCCTGCCACTATGCCTGTGTTCAGGTGAACGGAAATGCTCATTAATTCCTGACCTTTTTGCACTGTTTCAGTCTTCTTATCAGCATCAGCTTTTTTA
>CAJWUF010000123.1 GCA_913047395.1 uncultured cyanobacterium | reverse complement strand
ATTCCCCATCCCATGCCATGAATTCGTATGGCGTTGCGGCTGCCTAGATCGATCAAGATGGCGGATAGAAGATAGGCAGGAGTTGCCAGGGGCAAAAGCTGCGCTATCCGAAGGGCTCGACGGCCAGGGAAGCGGCAGTTGGCTAATAGCCAGCCGTTGGCAGTCCCTAGCAGGCCTCCTAGTAGGGACGTCCCCAGAAGCAGAATCAAGGTCCCTTGAATCTGTTGTGGTCCATCGATTCCCAGGCTGGCGGATCCATTGATGAATCCCTGCAGGGCCTCACCGATCAGGCCGATTATTGGCCAGAGAGCAAGCAGGGCCAGCAGAATCGCCATGCTGTTGAGAAGCATGAGATTTGGCTGCCAATGGCGTTTCCGCAACTGCTTCGAGCCGTGGTTTGACGGGACGACGTCTTGGGTCATCGAGCTATTGATTTCAACCGTTTGAGGCCATCAAGGTGAAGACTTTGGTAATGATTTAGTGAAGTAGGCAGATTTCGTCAGCTCTTTTTGACGGTGAAAAGTTCTTTGGTATTGCCTCTGCTGTTTTTACCAGCATGGTCAGTCGAGTCATTCTTTTTCTGTTCTGATGGATGCTGACCGCTGCTCGGTAGCGTTTTTGTTTGTATGGGATTCCCTTTGAAGCACGCTGATTAGCTGTGATTCTTTTAGGGGCGTCGCTCACGAATAGGAATGGGCACAAGAGAGGGCTCCATCAGCCCTCCGCCACTGTTGTCGTCATCGGAATCGGCTAGCAACCAGAAGGCCAGCATCACCAGTGCCAGGGCGGTGATGGCGGTCAGCAGTTCAAGCATGGCCCTCTCCGTTGGATAAACACTTTAGTCAGTTGGATCTCAATAAGTACGTATCAGAAGGTTGTTTTTGCAAATACTGAAGTTTCAACTCAGCACAGCAATCAGAACCAATGACTGTTTAGGCGTTTTTAATGTCTCAGGATTCAGCTCGCAGCTTGGCATGTTGAGAATGAGCTCCTCTGCCATTTGCTGATGGTGAGCACCTGATCCATCTGTCAAATCGCATTGGGGGAAGGGGCTGTTTGATTGTTTAGGGGCTGTATTTAGCTGAAACCCTTGCCAGCGTCCTTTGCCACACAGGCCTGAAGTTGGCGTCGCAGAGTGGCGTGATCGAGTTGGCGTCCAATTAGCACCAGTTGGTTTTTGCGCTCACCAGGCCAGTCGCTGTCATCAATGGAGAAGCGCTTGCCGGCTAAGTGAAAGATGTGGCGACGTTCGCTCTCGTTGAACCAGAGAATCCCTTTGGCACGAAATACTTCATCAGGGAGTTGATTGTCTAGAAAATTTTGGAACTTCCTTAGGGCAAAAGGCCCATCGCTGCTGAAGGAGAGAGATGTGAAACCTTCGATTGCAAGCTGATCTGGGTTCTCATCGTGATGATCATGATGGTGATGACCGTGATGGTCGTGGCCTTCGCTGTGGTTATGGGTGCAGTGGCCGTGTTCGTGATCACAGTTGCCGTGATCTTCGTGCTCTGCAGTGTCAGCTGGCTTTACGCGGTCGGTTTCAAAGAGCCCCACGCTCAGCAGCAGCGCTAAGGGGACGTTCCCTTTGACGGATCGAAGTATGCGGGGATTTTGCTTGAGTTCCCGTAATTTGGATTCAACTTTTTCTAATCGTTCTTCTGGGACGAGATCAGTTTTATTGAGTAGCAGGATGTCGCCGTAAATCACCTGTGATCTGCCTACGTCGCTTTCAAGTAGCTGGTCGTCAAAGTTTTCCGCATCGATCAAGGTGATGATCGAATCCAATCGGGTTAGGTCTCGTAGTTCACTGCCAAGAAAGGTCATGGCTACAGGCAGAGGATCTGCTAGCCCTGTGGTTTCAACAACGAGGTAATCGATTGGCTCCGGCCGTTTGAGAATTCGATCAACTGCCTCGAGTAGTTCTCCGTTGATTGAGCAGCAGATGCAGCCATTGTTGAGTTCGATCATGTCCTCACCGGTGGTCACGATCAGGTCGTTGTCGATCCCGATTTCACCGAACTCATTAACTAGTACGGCTGTTTTCAGTCCGCTTTGGTTGCTGAGGATGTGATTGAGCAGGGTGGTTTTACCAGCACCTAGGAAGCCAGTGAGGATTGTTACCGGTACGCACCGGTCTTGCTCTGGCCCTGGTTGATGTTCGGAATGGGTTGTTGACTCGGGGGCGCTTGCGGTGCTCATCGGCTTGCCGTTAGGAGAACGGGAAAAGGCCGAAACCACGGCCGTCGATCCCATGCTGGCAGCAGTCTCGCTTAAGTGAGTTGTGCTTAGTCCGGCTTAAGTGAATTGATCGCTTCTGCTAGCTGAAAATCACGATCGCTTAATCCGCCTAGATCATGGGTGGTCAATTCGATGGTTACGGTGGCATAAACGTTGCTCCACTCAGGGTGATGGTTGATTGCTTCGGCCAATAAGGCCACACGGGTCATGAAGCCGAAGGCTTCCACAAAGTTTTGGAAGTGCCATTGCCGCCGAAGCCGTTGATCTGTGAGGCTCCAACCGGACAGCTTTTCAGCTAAGCAAGAGAGCTCTTCAGCTGTGAGCAGGGTTGCTGACATGCGCTTGTATCGCGAAACTTGTAGCCATCTTCCTCTGCAATGGCTCTCTGGGCTGTCACTTGAGGTATGTCGTGCTTCTCCTATGGAGCTTTGCTCTTCTGCGGCGAACAACTATCTATTAGTAGGCAGGGCACTTTGCTGGATTTGTTTTGGGCAGGTTTTGTGGCATCTATTGCTCTTGATCTGGTGATTCAGCAAGATCGTGAAGACGATCAACTAGAAGGTCGACGTCGGTATCGGCACCACCGTCTTCAGCCCAGGCATCAGGGTTGTGGCGTTGCTGCACTAATTGGTTGAGCTTGGAACCATTGCGGCGTGCCAATAAGTTTGCCTTGCTGCTTGAAGCTCCCTCCTGTGCAGTAGCAGCTGGCTTGTCTGTTTTGGATTTCGAGAGATCAGGAACAGCCAGGTTGAGGGCAGATCGCAGTAAATGCTCGATTGCTTGCTTTTGATCCATGCCGTTGATGGCGGCATAGCGATCAAGTCGCTTTAGCAACTCATCAGGCAGATCATTCATGGCTATTCATTTCTCCAATCGCGTGGACGGCCACCCTCCTGTGGCTTCCATGACGGCGATGTTCCCAGAGATAAATCGCCTGCCAGATCCCTAGCAACAGCCTGCCGCGTTCAATGCTGAGGCTAAGGGTGCTGCAGGTGAGGGCTGTGCGGATATGCGCGGGCATGTCGTCCGGCCCTTCATCGTCATGGAGATAGGAGCGCCGCTCCCCTTGGCCGCTGATCGAGCGGAAGCCCTCTTCCGGTACGAGTGCCTTGAGATAGGCCGCTAGATCTTTGAGAACTCTTGGGTCGGCATTTTCGTTAATAGTGAGGCTGCAGCTGGTGTGCAATGCCGTTAGGTGCACTACGCCACGCTTGATTCCTGAAGCGGTAATCCAAGTATTTAGTTGAGGGGTGAGGTCTGTGAAGCCTTCACCTCTCGTGACGATCTCCAGCTGGTGCAACGTTTGCTGAAGAGACATCTGTGCTTTGGCTTGAAGGTCTCTCTAAGTTTGGTCTGCATAATTGGATTAGCAGCAATGGGGCGTGTTGTTTTACTGAAACGACCTTTTTTGCTCTTGGCTGTGCTCGTTACAGCTTGCAGTGGCTTTAATCCTGTGTATGCGCAGCGGATGGT
>CAJWUF010000122.1 GCA_913047395.1 uncultured cyanobacterium | reverse complement strand
CTGAACAAGATCTTCTGCAGTACGAGTAATTCGAAAAGAAACGGACGAGGACATAGCCACATGTAAAGGCTTTACCCGATGACAACACATAAGGGATAAAGACTCAAGTCAAAAAAAGATGGTGCGATAAATGATTTGCGATCAAAGTGATCTTTATCGTTTCGAATCCATCCCATGCATCCTCTGGCAACGTTATTGATTTATCTCTTGGCAGGCACAGGCATGGGTCTGCTGACATTACGTACAGGAATTCCCGCAGCACCTCTGGCAGGCGCACTTCTAGGTGCCGGGCTCGTGAGCATGAGTGGTCGTCTCGATATTGCTGAATGGCCTATAGGAACACGCACTGCAATCGAAATCGGCATTGGGACAGTAATCGGCACCGGGCTAACCAAAACCGCCTTGGAGGATTTACAAAACCTTTGGCGACCAGCCCTGCTGATCACGATGACCCTGGTACTTACTGGAGTAGTGATAGGTCTTTGGAGCAGCAGATTACTTGGAATTGACCCTGTGGTTTCACTGCTCGGCGCTGCTCCAGGAGGCATCAGTGGCATGAGCCTGGTGGGTGCAGAGTTCGGCGTCGGTGCTGCTGTAGCCACTCTGCACGCTGTGAGATTAATAACCGTACTTTTAGTACTGCCCCTTCTGGTCAAGTTTTTAGCCCCAATAGGGCTTAGCAATTCCTGATTAGGCCTGGACAGAAAAGACTATGTAGGTAATTTGGAAATTACTTATTTAACTGTCTAGGTATGGCCAGTAATCGACATCGGATCGTTCTTTGCCTGTCAATGATTGGCCTTGCAGGGATAAGCCTCATGCCAACCACATCAGCGATGGCTGTTGCCAACGAAAGTGGAAAGAAGGGAGCAAAGATCTATTGCTTCATGCGCAGCAACGGCAACAACCATGAAGTGAGCTGGAGTGCTGCCTATGCAGTGATCAAAAGACAGGGAGGAGGTTTGTTTAAAAGTTCACCGGAGCATGCTTCGGTGATGATCACTGAAGCCGTAGTAGAAGAGCCAAATGGTTACCCAAACTGTGGGCAATACCTTGGCGATCTCTTTAGTAGTAGCAAAGAATCTGTAAACGCAACTGATAAAGAAACTAACTCCAACTCCTACACATCTAGCGACACGAGCAGCACCGTTCCCTCAAGCAATGATAGTGAGCAACGCTACGAGTATTAAATTGCCACGCTTCTCAACCAAGCTGATACTCAGTGGTGTACTTCTGCTATTAAGTCTTGGCTGCAACAGTCGTTCATCACAAAATAATCACTCTGCCAACTCAAACATCTCTTCCCAAGCCTGCCTTGAAGATTTAAACCTTCAACAACTCGACCAAGCATTGGTGCACTGCAACAACGTGGTGAAACAACACCAAAACAATCCTGAACCCCTAAACGACCGTTACCTGATCTATACCCTGCTCGGTCAAAACAATCTGGCTTGTCAAGATATTTACAAAGGCCTAGAGCTTCTCCAGCAACAAGGGGAAGCTGCTGATCCCATGGTGCGTCACGAACTAACCGTGCGTAAGGACTCCTGTATGCAACACCTCAACATCACTGACAAAGGCTGACGCCTCAGGCCAACAAGACGAGGTCCTAGTAATACCTCGATCCGCTCAGCCTTACTTGCCAACAGACCATCAACCAATTGATCAGCGAACCCTAATTGAAACCAGTGACTCGTTAATCCCCCATCCATCCCCAAGCGATGACAGCGATCCTCAGCCTGCTCCAAATCACCCGGTGTCCAAGGACGTTCAAGCAAAACTACATGTCTAGCTCGATGCAAAGTAAAACCAAGCCCGCCTACGGCATAGGTAGCAAGTAAGAGGGAACTAGTACCGGCCTGAAAACGATTCACCACAGCCTGCCGCTGCTCCGGGCACTGACGACCAGTGAGCAATTCACCGCCTAAGCGTTGCTGAAGAAGCAACAATGGCTCAATAAAACTACTGAAAAGAACAACTGCTTGCCCCTGCCTATGCAGTTCTGCCACAAGAGTTTCCACCGCAGGCAGTTTGAACTCGGCAGCGATCTGACGCAAAGCCGTAAGCACAGCCAGCGATTCAGCATCGGAGCGAACCAAACCTCGCTGCACACGATCGCGATAATCCTCAATTACTAGAGCAAGCCGATGCTCAAAGCCACGAGATTCCTTCTCTGCTAAGAAAATCGGATGCTCTTGCCGGCATTTGGGGGGCAAGCCAAGCAGTGACTGCTTACGTCGGTGCAGCACCAATGGCCTAGTAAGCCGCCGTAGCTCTTCGAGATCACTAGCACCTCTTGCATACCAGCGACGCTGGCCGCTTTGTTCTTGCCAGTGACCCTGAGAGAAGCGTTGTTCAAATGCACGTTGATCTCGAGCCAAAGGATGATCGATGGCAGCAAGTAAGGGATAAAGCTGATCAGGCCGACCGTTTTTCATCGGCGTGCCAGTAAGCAGCCAGATTGCTCTTAAACGCGGATGACGAGCAAGCCTCAATAACGCCTGGGTTCTTTTTGCCCAAATAGACTGACCAAAATGAGCCTCATCCACCAATAGAAGCGTCCCAGCCTCAGGTAATTCCTTCGGCAAACGAGCCCAGCTATATAGGCTGATCGGTAAATCAAGAGCTGCAGCCTCCAAGCGCCAATGGTCATGGAGACCTACTGGTGCCACCACCATCACCTGGACATCTGCACATCTGACCATGGCGCGAGCCGCCAAAAGAGAAGTAAGCGTCTTGCCAAGTCCCATTTCATCAGCCAAGACAGCACCACGGCGCGCCAGTAGCCAACGGGCACCAGAGCGCTGGTGGGGAAGAGGAATACGACCATCAGCCAAAACAACCCCAAGATCTACCTGACTTACCAGATCCCGATGGCATGGCATCGGTGGCAAAGGCTGCTGGAACCAACGCAGCCATTGAGCCAAGTCGTCCTGCACCAAAAAACGAGATCCGAACTGCCCATGCAAATGTTGAGCCGCAACTAAAGGAAACTCCCAACCCTGACGAGCACCTCGCCAAATTCCCCGAGGCCTCACTTTGCGAAGCTGAGCCTGAGTAACAGCATCAAAAGGGAAAGCGACCTTGACCAACCCAGCCGCAGTCAAACCCAAATAACAGCTGGGAGGGGATTTAGAGGTCAGCCGTATTACTCAGACGATACCTAATTTAAACCGTATCAACCAACTGACAAGAGCAAAAGCAACCACTCCATAAAGCGCCGCATAACACTCAAAAGTGGCCTTTCTGACACATTGACGCAAAGGGCATTCACGGCACACTGCACAAAACCGAGGCACTCGGATGCAGAACAGGGACGCTGTTTTCCTCGAAGATCTCTGCCCCAAATTACGTGTCCGACGATGGCGTAAATCTCTTCACAGCTATACCGAAAAAAGTTGTATCTATTGCGGCAAAACTTCCGAATCAATTGATCATGTTCTACCCCGCAGTCGTGGCGGCTTAAGTATTACTGAAAACTGTGTTCCTGCTTGCCTCTCCTGCAACGGACACAAATCTGATGCTGATGCCTTCGATTGGTATAGACGCCAACGCTTCTATGACCCGCGACGAGCAATGGCCATCCGCGCCTGGATGGATGGCGATTTGCGATTGGCTCTGAGGCTGTTGCAGTGGGCCCAACCTAACCATAAGCAAAATCCTTCAATCAACCCTGATGAAGACTGGGTACTGCAGGCGGCCTAAACCAGCCTCACCAAACCTGACAAGCCAACACAGGATTGTGCCGTTCACAAATAGAACCCTGC
>CAJWUF010000121.1 GCA_913047395.1 uncultured cyanobacterium | reverse complement strand
CTCGTCATACTTCATATTCTCGCTGCATGCGTCTGGACAGGTGGCCAGTTGATTCTAAATTTGCGCGTGCTTCCAGATGCACTTAAAGCAGGAAGCGTTACTGGCATACGTACCTTTGAGGAGTTTTTTGAGCCACTAAGAGTCACCTCCCTTGCAACACAAGTCCTCAGCGGGCTTTGGATGGCATGGATATACTTACCTGGTGGACATGGTTTGTTTTCTCTTCAATCACCTATCGCGGCCCTTTTGACAACAAAGTTGATTTTGCTCGCTATTGCGTTTGCTCTTGCACTTCATGCTCAGTTGAGGCTTATCCCCAACCTTACAGATGACAATCTTGTTGAGCTGGCTTGGCACATACGAAGCATCACTACAGTTTCGATTGCCTTTGTAGTTGTAGGTGTCGGTATTCGTCTTGGAGGATTTTAATTCTTTCGTATACAAGCTATGAGTTTTTTAAAATTGCCATCACCTATAGTTGCTTTATTGAATCGGATTAGCAATAGGTCCATTTCCACTTTAACTATTAGCAAAATAAACTCAGCAGAATCACCCCAGCAATCAATCACAGAGCTAAGAGATCACTTGGTACGCCTAGATCAACAGATCACCGAGACGCAGCAAAATTTGATTGCTGCGCAGGCAGTTAGTATTCGTGCTCAATTCGGAGGTAACAATGGTTTTCTGAGCAATTTCAAGAGCAGAAAGCATTTTTCTGATGCTCAACAGTCCGCTCAATGGCATTTAACTTATCTCCAACAGCTCATAAAAAAGCGTTTTAGATTGACTAACAAGCTTGATCGCTTAACTGGTCAGTTATGGCCAAAAAGATTACGCCTTTTGTTTAGTTTAATATGTTTTATTCTTATTGGTCTTGCTGGAATTGGCTTGTTATTTATGAGCCTGATCGCGGCTATTTATGTTTTGCCTATATTTGGCTTAATGTTTTATCTTTACTATATCATCAAGAAGCGAACTGGCAATCTACCGATGAGATGAATAAATAGTAAACACAAATATTATTGTAATCTTTCAAGATTCCCTTCTGTCACCTATCGCAAGTATACTTGTAATTTCTTGTCTTTACAGGCCTTAGTGTATATCAATGCAACACCTTTCCTAACACTTTTGCGGCGAATGCCTTTACGCTCAAGTTTTTTGTTTTAGCCGATTGCATATTGCTAGCCTCATTGCAGTCTCTGCAATTTATTTTTATACCCTTGTGCTTAGCTCTCTGTCTACTCTCATTTCTTTGATTTATGCATTTTGAATACATTTTTATCAACCAGATATCAATCTGCGCTGATGCAAACCGGCAAGCATGAACACAACTGCCATTAGTAGATAGCCCGTTGCCCAGGAGCTACCAACGCCCCAGCCAAGCTCCAGCACAGTATCGGCCTGGGTGAATCGCCAGGCGTGGATGATCCCAATCCATGAGGCTGCAGATGCGAGGAAAGAAGTAATGCTGGCAGCTAAAAAGCGTTGTTCGATCACATAAACCAACATTGCCGATAGCAGCATGGCGGTAATAATTTGTCCTTGCTCAAGGGCAAAAGCGCCGCTTGCCCATACATCAGCCTCTTGAAGCCTTCCTAATAAAGCTGAATTAAAAGGTTCTGAATTGCTTCCGGCTCCTCCTGCGCGCAAACCAGCCTTTATCAGTGATGCACCCCATCCTGCTAATCCAGGAAGCAGGCCAAGAGCTACTGCCGGTGCATGGGTGCTGGGCGTGGCTTGAAAGGCTTGAGCAGCAATCACGATGCCGATATAGAGCACGATCGCCATGCCTGCCTCAATAGGTACCAACTCTGCGACCAAACCAAAAACACCTAGAAGACAAGCGCTACCCATTACCAAGCCATTCAGCCAGGAATAGCCAATGCGAGCCCCCATTTCCTTCCAAGCTGGATGACCGATGTAAATGGTTGTAGGAAAACAAGACCCCAGACCTGCGGCAGCCATTGTGCCGATGCCATCGATCAATAAAGAGCTTCGAACGCAATAACGATCACCTGCCGCCTCTGCGCTTTCGATGTTTTGTAGAGATCCCAGCACGTTGAATAGGCCCATTGGCACAATCACCCCTAGCCAGGGCAGCAGCTGGCCACGGGCATGCCAAAGATTGGCGATTTCTAGGTGAGGAAGGCGCAAGCCAATCTGACTTGCTTCCTGACTCCAACGGCTAGCGTCGCTATCGATTAATCCAGTACTCCAAGCAAGCCCCACGCCAACAACAACAGCAAGCAAGCCACCAGGAATGGGCAATCGCAAACGTCCGTAATAGGTGACCAGAACAATTGCTAGTACTGTCAGCCCCACTACAGGTTGGGCATAGGTACGCAGCAGAAAACCAAGGGCGATGTAGCCAAGAGCAATTCCGGCGAGAGTGGCAAGCAATGCAGCCCTAGGCAGCCAGCGACGCAGTACCCCTGCTGTAAAAGCCCCTACTGTTTCGATCAGCCCTGAGCCCAGGCAAGCCACCATCCCTGCTTGCCAGGAGAGGCGAACAGCGCTTGCCTCATCCATTCCCTGGCCCAGTGCGGTGAGTTTTACAGGGAGCATTACCAAAAACACATAAGCAAACAGGCTCACAGTGTTGATTCCGTAGGGCAGAGCTGTCCGATCACTACGTTTTTCGATGCTGGCAAGTTGATGAGCCTGATGCGCGTAGGCAAGGTTGCCTATCAGCAGGCTTATTCCTGTGGCAGGAAGGATTGTGCCGAAAACTAATTCATTCGGATAGCCGAGCACGTTGCGGCATAAGGCAATTATCAAGAGGACTTGAATCAAGTTATCGAGGCCAAGTCCTAGGAATCCGTCGACATCTCCACGGACGAACCATTGCGGCCTCCAGTGCTTCTGCTTGAGATCTGAATGCATGGCAGTTGGGTAAGACCAGTTCAATCATGTCTTGCTACTTCCTGATGTTGCAAGACAATGTCTTTTCAAAAGAGCCTTGCTTGGTAAGTAGGAGGCAGTTCGAGTGGGCGATTTATGCTTTTTCAATCTTCATGTCTGCTTAGTTAGCACGTCTACTTTTCGCAAGCACGATTCCCTTGATTGAATTGCCTGTAGCTTCTTTTAGGTATTAAAGGCTTAAATGGCCTTGATGCTTAACCAATTCTATGCATCATGATCAAAAGCATCTACTTTGATTTCTCGTGACTAAGAAGCTTGATGAAATCCCCCCAGAGCAAAGTCGTTCTTTCGATAGGCTTGTTAACTTCACTGATGCGGTGGTGGCGATCGCGATCACCCTTCAGATTCTTCCACTTATAGATGTAGAAGGACCAAAGACTGGTGAAACTGTTTGGCAGGTGATAGCAGAGAACTTCTCACATATATCTGCATTTAGTATCAGTTTTGCTGTCTTGATGGTTCTTTGGTTTAAGCATAACCGTGTCTTTAATGTGATGCGTGCCTATGACGGAGTGATCTTATGGCTTAATTCGGCCTGGTTATTGTGCATAGTTTTCTTGCCTTGGCCATCAGCGATGTATGGAATGGCGGTTGATGATGGAATTTTGGGTAGTACGGGAATTGGTTTGTTGTATTGGTGGAATATGGCTGCCATCAGTGGGTTCGGCTTGCTTATTGCTCGTCACGCCTGGAGGACACCGAGTCTTCTAGAGCCTGGTGCAAACGATCGAAATCCAAAACACTATAGTTTGACTAAGATACGTGGGATGAGTATTTTCCTATATTTGATCGTGATTGGTTTGGCTTCTGAATTCCTGCCGGGCATTGCTAATTACCTTGCGATTGGAATTATCCCAATGTCTATTATGCTGAGATCACCTAAAGCTGCTCAAAGTGGCTTCTATTCCTGATTTTAAAACCACTGATAA
>CAJWUF010000120.1 GCA_913047395.1 uncultured cyanobacterium | reverse complement strand
CCGCAAACGTTGCTTGTGGGTTGGCTCGACTCGGCACCAAGGTTGCTTTTTTAGGGCGTCTCGGAGATGACGCCATTGGGATTGGTTTTCGCGAATTACTGGAAGATCGAGACGTAAACCTTTCTGGTTTGCAGATCGATCACCTGCGGCCAAGTCGCATTGTGTTGGTGCGTCGTGATCTCTATGGGGAGAGGGTTTTTCAGGGGTTTTCAGGCGATCGGGGAGACGGTTTTGCCGATCAGGCTCTGTCTTTAGATGAGTTGGCGGCCACTTGGCCTTTGGTGGTACGTAAGGCGCGCTGGTTGTTGATCGGCTCCATTCCTTTGGCCACACCAGCTTCAGCCGAAGCCCTGCTTTGGTGCGTTGATCAGGCTCAAAAAGCTGGTATTGAGGTAGCACTTGACGTGAACTGGCGTCCCACTTTTTGGGACCCTGATCATTCTCCGGATAGTGGCCCGGATGAGAAAACATTGGAGGCGATTAGTTCTTTGCTTGATTGTGCTTCTCTGCTCAAGTTGGCCAGAGAAGAGGCAGTTTGGTTTTTTAATACTGACGATCCTGCCGCGATTGCTCGATCTCTTCCGCAGCGGCCAGATGTGGTTGTTACCGATGGAGCTCTTCCGGTGCGTTGGTGTATCGGGGGCTGTGTCGGTGAGATTGCAGCGTTTGCACCCCCTTCTGTTGTTGATACCACTGGTGCTGGTGATGCTTTCTCGGCAGGATTGCTGCATCAACTTTTGATGGCTTCACCATCTCATCGAGATCCGATCAAGGTTCGGGAGATGGTTCGTTTTGCTGCTGCCTCTGGCGCTCTTGTTTGCGGTGGTGCTGGTGGCATTGATCCCCAGCCCTCTCAACTGCAAGTGGAGGCGTTTCTGGAGTCGGCCGCGGGTGCCGTGAGTTGAGCCAGACGCCCGCCTTGAGGTCGATGTTGCAATTGCAGCCGCCAAGCATCTGGCAAAGCAAGGCTTAAACGCTCTGGCCATTCCACGGCTAACAGAGCTCCCAAGCGCTGAGCTTCCTCTTCTTCCTGCAGGAACAGTTCATTGGCAGCCATGGGTTGTTCCAAGCGATAGAGATCGAGATGGACCAACGGAGGAAGCCCATTGGGATAGTGCTGGGCTAATGCAAAGGTTGGACTTGTGATTGGCTCATCGATGCTTAGGGCGACGGCTAAACCCTGCACAAGGGAGGTTTTGCCGGCTCCTAATGATCCTTCCAGTAAGAGCAGGGATAAAGCAGGCAAGCGTTGGGCTAGGGCTTGACCAAGGGAATGGGTGGCCTCAAGGGTCTCGAGGATCCAGCAAGTATCTGTAGATTGGCCCTCAAGAGAGTCCGAAGCCTCAGCAACTCTGCAGAGATTCCCTTTCACGTATTCCTCAAAGAGAGCTATTGATCATGGTGGCAGTGACCACATCTCCGACCTCGACCCAGGTCGGCCCTGAATATGTTGTAGCAGACATCGGTTTGGCAGATTTTGGCCGCAAGGAACTAAGCATCGCCGAAACAGAGATGCCTGGCTTGATGGCCCTAAGGACTAAGTACGGCAGTGAACAGCCCCTCAAGGGTGCTCGAGTCGCTGGCAGCTTGCACATGACGATTCAGACCGGTGTGCTGATTGAGACCCTGGTAGCTCTAGGGGCTGATGTTCGCTGGGCATCCTGCAATATTTTTTCCACCCAAGATCATGCTGCCTCAGCTATTGCAGCAACTGGTGTACCTGTATTTGCTATCAAGGGTGAAACTCTTGATGAGTACTGGGCTTATACCCACCGCATCCTCGAGTGGGGTGATGGTGGTTCTCCCAACATGATCCTGGATGACGGTGGCGATGCCACTGGTTTGGTGATGCTTGGCAGCAAGGCTGAAACCGATCTCAGTGTGCTCAACAACCCTGGCAACGAAGAAGAAACAGCATTGTTTGCTTCTATTCGCACCAAGTTGGCGCAGGATTCAAGTTTCTATTCCCGCATCAAGGCCAGCATTCAGGGGGTTACAGAAGAGACCACAACTGGAGTTGCCCGTCTTTATCAGATGCAGAAAAGCGGGGAGTTGCCTTTCCCAGCAATCAATGTCAATGACTCGGTGACCAAGAGCAAGTTCGACAATCTCTATGGCTGTCGTGAATCGTTGGTCGATGGAATCAAGCGGGCCACAGATGTAATGGTGGCGGGAAAGGTGGCTTTGGTGATGGGCTACGGCGATGTTGGTAAGGGCTCAGCTCAGTCGCTGCGTGGTCTTGGTGCCACGGTGATGATTGCTGAAATCGATCCGATCTGTGCGTTGCAGGCTGCAATGGAGGGTTATCGGGTGGTACGTCTTGCTGATGTAGTTCAGGACGTGGACATATTTGTTACTGCCACCGGCAATTTCGAGGTGATTCGCCATGAACATCTAATCCAGATGAAGGATGAGGCCATCGTCTGCAATATCGGTCACTTTGATAATGAAATCGATGTTGCTTCCCTAAAGAACTACCAATGGGAAAACATCAAGCCACAGGTGGATCACATCACACTGCCTAGCGGACATAAGATCATTCTTCTAGCGGAAGGACGTTTGGTGAACTTGGGATGTGCCACTGGTCACCCCAGCTTTGTGATGAGTAATTCTTTTACCAATCAGGTGTTGGCTCAGATTGAATTGTTCTCGAAAGGGGATCAGTATTCCAATCAGGTTTATGTGTTGCCTAAGCATTTAGATGAGATGGTTGCTCGCCTTCATCTAGACAAGATTGGTGTCAGTCTCACTGAGCTCACCAAGCAGCAGGCCGACTACATCAGTGTTCCTGTGGAAGGTCCCTACAAGCCCGACCACTACCGCTACTGATCGGATCCCTGAGCTGGTTACCCATCCCATGGAAGACTTGCGCGATTATGTGCAGTCTCCATGGGGCTTTCAGAACTGATCACTCAGCTACCGGAGCTGATCGGCCGGGCTGTGGAGGCCAATCAGTGGATGGGTTATGGCGCAATCTTCGCGGCCATGTTCCTCGAGAATCTCTTTCCACCCATTCCATCTGAGTTGATCATGCCCCTTGGGGGCTTTTATGTGCAGCAGGGTCAACTGCAGTTTTTTCCAGTTGTGTTGGCTGGTTTGTTGGGCACGCTGTTGGGTGCTCTTCCTTGGTACGGCATTGGCAGGGTCATCAACGAGGAACGTCTTGAGCTTTGGCTCAGCAGGCATGGTCGTTGGATTGGTATCAGTCCTGAAGAGCTTGCGCGTAGCAGGCGTTGGTTCAATCGTTACGGCACCGCCTTGGTGTTTTGGGGTCGACTGGTTCCTGGTATTCGCACGTTGATTTCGGTGCCTGCCGGCATTGAATTAATGCCGTTCGCGCCATTCTTGATTTGGACGACAGCAGGGAGTCTTATTTGGACTTTGCTGCTCACCGTTGCGGGCTTTGCACTTGGTGAGAGTTACAGCAATGTGGAGTTATGGATTGACCCCGTTTCGAAGGTGGTCAAGGTGGCGTTGGTGGTGGCTGTTTTCTCCGGAGGGTTTTGGCTGGCCCTGCGCATTTGGCGGCGGCGTAACGCTGCGGATTGAACCCCTTATCCAGCTATTCCCTGTCGCTCCAGGTCTTCTGATTAGACGGCCCTAGCGGGAACGCCGCCTCACCAGGGTTAGCCGGACCGGCCACGCGATTAAGGGCTCCGGGGGGCAAGACCAGGAACTTTCAGTCCCGCGGTTGCTCTGGCTAGGCCTGCGCATCTGGCGCAGGCGGCACAACAGTGATTGATTAATGAGTTATTTAGAAGGGCACTTCCTCTTCGCTTGGGCTGTTCCCAAATCCCCCACCGCCAAGGTTGCTTGCTTCTGCATCCCGTTTGGACCCAAGAAGCTCTAAACGATCGACCCGTATGACGGGTTTGCTTCTTTCCTCGCCAGTATTGCGGTCAGTCCAGCGATCTAACTTGAAACTTCCGATAATTCC
>CAJWUF010000119.1 GCA_913047395.1 uncultured cyanobacterium | reverse complement strand
GGAAATATTGCTGGGAGTCTTGTGCAATAAGGGCCTGGAGCAACTCCCTTGGGGTCGCCGTAGTCATCAACTTCGCCAGCGTTTAGAGCTAGCCCACCACCACCTGGGTAGACCCTGGCCGCTTCGCGATCTTGAACATCTTGCTAATCAGCCCAACTCCTGGCTCAATCAGCCCCTTTTGGGTTGCCTTGGCTTTGATGAGCTCGGCGAGGAAGGATTGATTGAAGCTCTATGGGGTGACCTCTCCTGGGAAATGCGCCAGAACCTAGACCTCTTACTGCCAAAGCGATTAACCATCCCCTCTGGACGATCTGCTGAATTGAGCTATGGCGCTGGTGAGGTGAGATTGTCGGTGAAGCTTCAAGAAATGTTTGGCTGTGAAGATGGTCCAACACTGCTTGATGGCAAGCTCCCCGTGACCCTTGAGCTGCTTTCACCAGCTGGGCGTACCTTGCAGCTAACCAGTGATCTATCAGGCTTTTGGACTGGCAGTTATCAGGAGGTGCGACGAGAGATGCGTGGACGTTATCCGAAGCATCCCTGGCCAGAGAATCCTCGTGAAGCTAAAGCGACTGCCAGCGTCAAAAAACACATGCGCGATTGAGAGGCAACCCAAGCAGGCGTATCTGCATTAACAACTCATCGTCATCGCAATTGAGTCAGCCAAGAGATCTCCAAGCTTTATTACATTGATGAGGCCATGGAGCTTCTCATGTCAGATAAAGCTCAGCCCCAGACCCGTTTCGGTTTTGTCAACTTTGCTGAAACCTGGAACGGCCGCTTGGCCATGATCGGCATAGTCATTGGCCTTAGCACCGAACTGCTAACAGGTCAAAGCATTCTCGCTCAGATGGGTCTTGGCTAGATGCCTTGGAATTCCTTTAAGGGTGCAAGCAGTTGCAGCATGTTTTTGATTGCTTTAAAGCGATAAAAGTTGCTGCAGGATTGAACTGCTATGGCAGTGGTCCACAGTAGTAAGACCTTCGCTTCATTGACTTGGCCCCGTTCTTCGTAAACAACCGACGCGACGGTGCACGTCTGATTAGTAGCGCATTGGTGTTTTTCGCAATCGCGTCTACTCAACTTGATCATGCTTGGGGTAAGGCTCTTGCCGCGCTTAGCGTCGTGATCTGCCTCTACTGGGGCCTGGCTTATAGACGTCTTGACCGCTGAATCTCTCCCTAATTATTCGGTCCGCGAGCTCAACGCAGCTATTGGCACTCTTTTGGAACGGGGCTTTGCCCCTCGCTTTTTGGTGGAAGCCTCGGTTTCCAAGCCACAGGTCAAAAAGGGGCATCTCTGGTTAACCCTTACTGATGGTGACGCGAGTATCACTGCAGTGGCCTGGGCTTCCAAGCTTCAACAACTTACTTACAGGCCATCAGAAGGTGATGGAGTAACAGTTGTCGGCAAACTCAACTTTTGGGCAGCTAGAGCAACCTTGTCCGTACAGGTAATCGACCTTCGGCCAGCCCTTTCCACGGTGCTTCGACAGTACGAAATTGTAAAAAACCTGCTAGAGAAAGAGGGCGTAATTAACGATTTTAGGCGTCGAGCATTACCTAAACATCCGGCGGCTATTGCAATCCTTACCAGCGTGCCGAGTTCCGCCTTGGCTGACATGCTTCGCACAGCAAAAGAGCGTTGGCCGCTAACTCGTTTACTGATTATTCCTATCCCAGTACAAGGAGACGTAGCAAAAAAGATCCAATCTGTTTTGCGTTCTCTGGCAAGAGAGCATCAGCAATTAGGAATTGAATCGATCGTGCTGGCAAGAGGAGGTGGCAGTCGAGAAGATCTGATGGTGTTTGATGATGAAGCGCTCTGTCGTGACCTGGCTGATTTCCCGATTCCTGTGGTTACTGGATTAGGGCATGAGGACGATCAGACTGTGGCTGACCTGGTGGCTGATTATCGTGCTGCCACGCCAACAGCTGCGATGGTGGCGCTGCTGCCCAGTAGGGAGTCGGCCAAAAGCGAACTAATGCAAAGGAGCCAACGACTTGCGGACCACTGCACTTGGCTTATTCGTAAAGAACGAGAGCGACTTGCAGATCGAGGCAAAGCGTTGGAGTTTCAACAACCGCTAAAACAGATACAGCTTCAGCGAATTCGCTTGAACCAGAAAAATCAGCTTCTTGAGGCTTTATCACCAGAGCTCTGGTTAATGCGCGGCTTTGCCATCGTGAGAAATAACCAAGGCAAAACCTTGCGAAGCGTTGATGAGGTATCTGTTGAGGACAGTTTGAATATCCAACTAAGTGATGGTCAACTTGATGCCACCACAGAAGCAATTCATCCTCAAAGGGCATCAACATGAAAAAAAGCTCATCATCAGAGAACGTCTCTAAAGGCTCAGGCCCCAGAGGGCAAAGGCACGCGATTAATACAGCAAAAGCAACAATGGCGAATATGCAGGAGCAGTGGCGTCAAGATTCGAAGTCGCTCAGTTACGAGGAATCCTTGCAAGCACTTGACTTACTACTTGTTCAATTACAGAATGAAAATGTTCCCGTAGAAGAGCTTCAGGGAAGCTATTTACATGGAAAGATTTACCTTGAACACTGTGAAGCACTGCTTAATTCCGTAGAACAAAATGTGTTGCAACTCGATGCAGATAGCTTGAGTCAAGATCCAGATTTATAGTTAGCCAGGCTATTCGACTCTAGATTGCTCTTGATTGCGCCTTGTCATCCAATCAGGCTAGCCTGAATATTCTCTACTGTGCAATCTGTAAATTATATCCTGCATCCGCTAAATGCTTTCTGGTCGCTGCCTGGTTCAAGGTGTCTATGCACATCATTATTGATAGAGCAATGAAAGTCCGGTTAGAGTGGGTGGAGCTAAAGCTGATCAATGGGCATGATTTTTAGCTACATACTCTTGACTTTCATTATCTGGCCTTTTGTGGCACTGACTGCAGGATGGTGTTGCCAGCCTCTTTTCCCAAGTAATTATTCCTTCGATTTGCAAAGGAATAATGGGCGAAAGGCCTTCGCTGCTCGCTCGCTAATTATCTCTGCTTCCCTATCAGCAATTGCCTGCTTCATTGATTTACCAATTATAAGCCAGCCTCCAGCAATGGGCCTTTGAATTTAAGAGTAGCTTTCGCCTAAAAGTGCGCTGTAGGTGCTGGATATAGTAATAATAGATATGCAACTAATCGGGTACCTCGCTTGGTCACTTCATTAGCGTTGTCGCTGTTGGCTTATTAGTGACATGAAAGTACCAAATGGCTGGCTGCAATGGGTTTACTTGATCCTGGCATTGACTGGAGGAATCCTGCCGACAATGGCTAATATCGATTTTATGCATCAATACGGGCCAGAGTTTGATATTGGCTTATTTATAAAACTAGCCAATATAAATCCTGCTGCTCAATCATTGTCCCGTGACTTAGTTATAGGTGCTGGAGCTATAACTATTTGGATGGTTGTTGAGAGTCGTCGACTTCAGATGCGTCATTTCTGGTTAGTGCTTTTAAGTACTTTTACCATTGCTTTTGCCTTTGCCGCGCCATTGTTTTTATTTTTGCGTGAGCGTCGGATGCAGGAAATGGCAAAATAAGTTGAGAGTTGAGCAATAGAGCTCATCACCAAATAGGCTTAACTTATGGCGTCTATAGGTTATTAATTGAGCAACAAGAACTCCCTTGAGTTGGATATGATTCAAAATGAATTTTTAAGCGATCGTTAGCTATCTGATCCTGCGTCCTCTGCAGTGATGTCAATAGTGGTCGAACTTGCAGGTATGGACATATCTGCATCAGGTTTAAAGCCTGTTGAACCTGATCCGTCGGACAACCCTGCACCACATATAGGACACTGGCCAGAGCTACCTAGGGTGCGCACGCCACAAGCCTGACAAGTAACCATACGGGACTGCAGAACACGCCAACCCAACCAGCCAAGACCAGTTAGCAGAAAAGGTAAGACCAAAGCGGCAAGCATTAAGCCACCGGCAAAATCAAGCAAAATTCGCCCGGCTGCTGTTGGCAACAGCAAGATCAGTAGAAGAGCTAACCAGATCAGGGGAGAAGGTCTGGGCATTTCAGTTTAGGAAGCGGGAGTCCCACACGATTAGGAATT
>CAJWUF010000118.1 GCA_913047395.1 uncultured cyanobacterium | reverse complement strand
TTTGGCTGTAATCAGCCAGGTTATTGGTGTCACCGTTTAACCAACGAGTGAGGCTGTGGGCTGCTTCGCAGCCACTCATCAGCGCCGGTCGTAGACCTTCAGCAAGGAATGGATCGCATAGCGATGCCGCATCTCCAACGGCAATGATCCCGTCACCATGTAATGGATGATGACCATTCCAAACTCTTAATGATGCTTCTTGTCTAATACCTGCTTGTGGATCAAACCCCAGATTTGGTAGCAGTTGCTTTAGCACTGCATCGCTATCGGCAGCATGCCGGCCAATGAAAGTGCCTACTCCTACATTCACACCTCCTGCTATGGGGAAAGCCCAGGCAAAACCGTGATGTACAAGCCCGAATTCAAATCGGGCTGAGCCTTTCTCGAGGTTGCCGCGATTATCTAAGCGCACAGACATTGTGCTTGCGTGATGAACTGCTCTGGGGCCCAAACTCAAGACTTCAGGTAAATGCGAATTGGAGCCATTGGCTATTACTACCGCTCGTGCTTCTATTTGCCTGCCGTCATCAGCTGTTACTTGCCATAGTCCTTCTTGCTTTAGCAAGCTCTTTACCGCAAAAGCTCTGATTAGTTCGGCCCCTTCATTAACCGCTTGGCTTGCTAGGTGTGCATCAAGCTTCTCCCGCCGTACGATCCAAAATGGTGCGGATCCAGATAGATCGGCTACTACTTGATCGCTGAGTCTCCAGCTGAACTCAACCCTCTCGATCACCTCATCGACGATTGGCTTTAAATCAAAGGGAAACCACTCCTGCACAGCAGCTGCCATGCCTCCACCACAGGGTTTGATGTTTTGGTGTTCATTTTTCTCGAGCAGTGTGACTCGTTGCCCGGCTGCAGCGAGATGGAAAGCAGCTGCAGATCCAGCTGCGCCTGCTCCAATTACCAGCACATCTTTGATGCTCAAACCTTGAGGATGTCGGCTTCTTTTTCGCTGAGGTGTTTTTCGATTTCAGTGATGAATTTATCTGTGAGCTTTTGTATCCCGTCTTGTTCGTCGCGGCTTTGATCTTCTGAACGCTCGCCTTCTTTCTCGAGTTTCTTGACTTTGTCGATTGCATCGCGTCGTATGTTGCGCAGCGCTACTTTGCCTTCCTCGGCATACTTGGCGGCCAGCTTGCAGAACTCTTTGCGGCGCTCTTCTGTCAGTGGTGGCACATTGATGCGAATGATTTTGCCATCGTTGTTGGGAGTTAATCCCAGATCGCTAGTTGCAATTGCCTTCTCAATAAGGCTGATGGATCCAATATCAAAGGGCTGGATTGCAATCGTCTGCGAATCAGGCGTGGAAATTGTCGCTAGAGATTTCAGGGGTGTTTCGGTGCCGTAATACTCAACATTTATCCGATCAAGCAGTGAAGGGTTAGCGCGTCCAGTACGGATGGTGGCGAAGGTGCGTTGAGTGGCCTCCACTGACTTGAGCATGTTGGCTTTGAGGTCCTGGTTCGACATGGCTTCAGAGATGCGAGGGCTGAGTTGCGGGATTCAGTGGGTTGCCCCATTCAGTTGGTATTGCTGATCCGGGAGCCGATTGGTTCGCCAGCCACAGCTTTGCCGATGTTGCCAGGTTCGAAGAGGTCAAACACCACGATTGGGATATTGTTGTCTTTGCACAGAGCAATGGCAGTGCTGTCCATCACCGCCAGCTCGCCGCTTAGTACCTGCTGGAAGGTGAGGGAGTCGTAGCGCTTTGCGTCAGGGAAGCGTTCGGGATCGCGGTCATAAACCCCATCTACTTTTGTGGCTTTAAACACCACATCAGCGTTGATTTCTGCTGCTCGAAGTGAGGCCGTGGTGTCTGTTGTGAAGAAAGGATTGCCGCAGCCTGCACCAAACACAACCACTCTGCCTTTCTCTAGATGACGGATCGCTCGCCGACGGATATAGGGCTCTGCCACCTCTTGCATTTCGATTGCGGTTTGTACTCGGGTAGGTACTCCTGCTCGCTCTAAGCCATCCTGCAGTGTGATTGCATTCATCACTGTGGCCAACATGCCGACGTAATCGGCCGTGGCGCGATCCATGCCTGCTGCAGAACCCTTAAGGCCTCGAAAAATATTGCCACCTCCGACAACGATCGCCAATTGGGTGCCATTGGCCACCACTTTTGCTACATCTTCAGAGATGGACTGAACAATTGCTGGGTCAATTCCATAACCCTGATCACCCATCAGCGCTTCCCCGCTGAGTTTTAGGAGGACTCGCGCGTAGGCCATTTATTATCCAGATTCAGTTGACAGTAGCAAGTCTCCTTCAGGCACCCTTTTGGCCGGATAGTTTCACTGGTCATCGCTTAATGCACTTGTTTGTATAAGGCAGTCGTTATTGATTAATGACAGAGAGCGTCGGCGGTCATAGTCGTAGTGATGTGATGGCTCGCCTCACCCTCTCTGCTCTTGATCGCATCAGCAAAGATCCTTCTTGTTGGAGGGACCCCATGGTGCATAGAGCGCTGTTGATAAGTGGCCTTTCAGTTCTTACTGCAGCGAATCAACTATTAAGGGCAGATATTGAGCTCAAATGATCGATTGCTTTAGAACTCAATGCCTGCCTGTGCTTTGACACCTTGTTCCTTGAAGGGGTGCCGCACTAAGGTCATTTCTGTGACCAGATCTGCTTGCTCAATTAGTTCCTTTGGTGCGCCTCTACCAGTAAGGGCAACGTGTGTCAGGGGTGGTCTTTCGACTAGTCCTGCCAGCACATTTTCTACAGTTAGATATCCCAGTTTCATCGCCACATTGATCTCATCGAGCACCACAAGTTTGTGAGCCTTACTGCGCAGGTAAGTCAGAGATTGTTGCCAGGCCTTTGTTACTAATTGCTGGTCTCTTTGTCTGTCTTGCGTCTTCCAGGTGAAGCCCTCACCAAAAGCATGCCAGTTCAATGCTTCACCAAAAACTTTTAGCGCCTTTGCTTCGCCTGGCTCCCAGCCGCCTTTAATGAATTGCACCACTGCAACATGCTCGCCATAGCCAAGGGTGCGTAATACCAGGCCAAGTGCAGCAGTGGTTTTGCCTTTACCTTGTCCTGTGAAGACCAGGATTAATCCTTTTTCTTTGTCTCTTTTCTCTACACGCTGGAGCTGCACCTCATCTCGACGCTGCATTCGTTTGCGGTAGCTCTCATGATCCGCATCTGGTGCTAAATGGCCACCGATGCCGAGAGTCTCTGCAGTGTGATCTAGTTCAGATGTCTCAATCTGGTTGGCTGAATTAGAAGGTGTTGGTGTTGTCATCAAATTGATGGGGATGCCGTGAGCATTGTTTGAAGCTGGTTTTGCTATGGGAGGCGGGCTGTGATCAGTTGCATTGCTTGGCCTGCAAGTAGTTTTTGCTCGACATGCGTGAACCCCAACTCTTGAAGCTGATTTGGTAAATCTGTTTTGAGCATCAATAGAGCAGTTTCCGTTTCAAAAAGTGCACAAAATATCTGTTGGGGCAGCTTTAGGCAGGGGCCTGCCGGATGAAGGTCTACCAGTACTAGCCAGCCACCTGGTTGCAAGAGCCGTAGGCAGGTTTTGAGTACTTGCACTCGTCCTTCAGGGTTGAATTCATGCAATGCCAGGCTTAGTTGAATGGCGGCGAATTGGTTCGCTTTTAGCGGTGGGTCCTCTGCCATGCCCTCTACCTGTTGTAGTTGGGGGTGGTGCTCAGCGGCTAGTGCCAGTGCCTGTGGCGATACATCTAAACCTGTTACAGCGAAACCAGCCTTGATCCAAGGTGCTGCTGCTTCTCCAGAACCACAGCATAGATCTAGAACTTTTGCACCTTTAGATAGCTTGCCTTGAAGAGCATTAAAACCTAGTTTTCGCAATCGATTTACGCCCCCTACGCTTAGGGCCGAAATGGCGGTAACCATGTCATAAAACCAGCGATGCTGGTAGGCAAAGTTGCGCAGTGGTGAGCTCATCAGCTGAGTTTTCTTGCCAGGGCTGTATCAACAGCTTGTTGCTGGTCACGTCGGGTGATCCAGTGGTGATACGTGCGGGTGTGAATAGCCACTGAATGGCCCATCATTCTTGCTGCCACGGTGTCTGGGAGGCCGATGTGGATAGTGCGTACCGCCCAGGCATGTCTGAGGTTGTAGGGGGTTAGGGGTAATTCATAGCGTCGGAATTGTTCCGATACCCTTC
>CAJWUF010000117.1 GCA_913047395.1 uncultured cyanobacterium | reverse complement strand
TTGTAGCGATCAATCGGGATGACAGGATTCGAACCTGCGGCCCCTTCGTCCCGAACGAAGTGCGCTACCAAGCTGCGCCACATCCCGTTAAACACATTCTAGAAGATGGAGTCGCCAAAAACAGCTGCTACCACGAGGGTTTTCAGACTGAACTTATGATCAAGAAGGCCTTAGTGAAACCCCAGTGGCTGCGTGTCAAGGCTCCACAGCAGGAGCTAATTGGCAAGGTATCTGACCTACTAACAGACCTGCAGCTCAATACGGTTTGCCAAGAAGCAAGCTGCCCGAATATCGGCGAGTGCTTCGCAAGTGGTACTGCCACATTTCTGATTATGGGACCGGGATGCACCCGTGCTTGCCCTTACTGCGACATCGACTTCGACAAGACCACACGTCCCCTAGACCCAAGCGAACCAGAGCGCCTCGGCGAAGCCGTTACCCAGCTGAAGCTTCGCCACGTGGTAATCACTTCGGTAACCCGGGATGACCTCAATGACGGCGGCGCCAGCCAATTTGTAGCCTGCATCAAAGCTATACGTCAACGCTCAACCTTCACCACGATTGAGTTGCTGATTCCAGATTTCCGCGGCGACTCAGATTCACTCAAAAGGGTTATGAACGCATCTCCCAATGTGCTCAACCACAATATTGAGACCGTACCCCGGCTCTACCCAAGAGCACGCCCCCAAGGGATCTACAGGAGATCTCTCGAGCTACTCAATCAGGCAAAACAAGGTTGGCCAAAGGCATACAGCAAATCGGGACTAATGGTGGGACTAGGAGAAACAGATGCTGAGGTGATTGAGGTTCTAGAGGATCTACGCCGTCAACAAGTCGACATTGTGACCATCGGTCAATACCTCTCGCCAAGCCCGAAGCATCTACCGGTCGACCGCTTCGTGACACCTGAACAGTTCGAGCATTTCCGATCTATAGGGGAAACCGAGCTGGGGTTCCTCCAGGTAGTGAGCACGCCGCTGACCCGCAGCAGCTACCACGCAGGTGAAGTGCAGCAGCTAATGGCCGCCCACCCGCGCTGAACTAAGCAATAAGCTCCCCACACACAGGGATCCACTCCTGCAGATTCCAGTCCACAAGACCTTCCACAATCATCGGGTCCTGTTCAACCAAACGTCTTGCTGCTTCGAAGGAGTCTGCCTTCAGCACAAACAAGCCGCCACCTCCTGGCCGTTGTTCAGCATCCACAAGATAGCCGCTAGAAACTTTGATGCCTGAAGAAATCAAACCTTTTACCCATGCCCGATGAGCAGCCAAATAGGCCTGCCGCTGCGCTGGCAAGAGGGACAAAGTCTGAGTAGTAAACCTCTCGGTTTTGACAAACCATGGCATCCCTCAGGCCGCAACTTGCTCAGGCAGAGTTAAACCAACGGTGACTTTTTCACTGGGAGGAACAAGCAACTTAAACAGTCCTTTCCAGCTCATCCAATTCGCCAGAATCGCTTTGGCTTTTGCGCTTTGAGTCTCAGCTAAATGAGCCTCAAGAAGGGTTTTGAGAATGGCTTCCTGCTGACTATTTGTAAGCAAACAGATCTCAACAATCTCTTTATTCACCCGATCATTCACCATGCCTTGCTCATCTAACAGGAACGTCACACCACCAGTCATCCCTGCTCCGACATTGCGACCGGTTGATCCCAGCACAACCACCACTCCCCCAGTCATGTATTCACAGCAATGATCTCCAGCACCTTCAACAACGGCCTTCACACCGCTATTGCGTACAGCAAAACGCTCGCCAGCCCTACCCAAAGCGAACAACTCCCCACCGGTAGCGCCATAAAGGCAAGTGTTACCCAAAATCACCTGACTGCCGCTGTTATCCGCACCCGGTGGAGGCACCAAAGTGATCCGGCCTCCATTAATGCCTTTGCCGACATAGTCATTGGCCTCTCCCACTAAACGCACATTCATCCCCTGAAGCAAAAAAGCAGCAAAGCTCTGCCCAGCAGCACCTGAAAAGCTGAGGTCAAGCTGACCTCGAAAGCCTTTGTTGCCATGACGTTCGGCGATCTCACCAGCAATCCGTGCACAGACGCTGCGATCAGTGTTGACGATCGCGAGGTTGCGGGCTAACTGGCCATGACCATCAATAGCCGCCATAAACTCGGCATCCGCAAGGAGCTGATCCTCAAGGATCGGCCCATTTCCGTGAGCTTTAGTGTCGTGTTGCAACCAAGCCCTATTAACTGCAGCGGGAATTCGATCCAACAGACAAGAGAGATCGAGGGCTTGGGTCTTAACCAGCTTTACCTCGCGAGGTTGCAGTAGCTCGTTGCGGCCAATTAGATCCTCAAGACGGGCAACCCCAAGCACACTCATTAGTTGGCGCACCTCCTCGGCAACAAACAGGAAAAAATTGACAACATGCTCAGGCACACCTGGGAATCGCTTGCGAAGGTTCTCCTGCTGAGTGGCGACCCCCACAGGGCACTTATTGGTATGACAGACGCGAGCCATGATGCAGCCTTCGGCGATCATCGCTATCGAACCAAAACCATATTCCTCAGCCCCGAGCAAGGCCGCGATTACAACGTCCCAACCGGTCTTGAGACCACCATCGGCACGTAGCAACACCCGATCACGCAAGCCGTTCTCAAGCAAGGAGCGGTGTACCTCGGTGAGGCCTAACTCCCAAGGACCTCCCGCATGCTTAATCGAACTAAGAGGCGATGCGCCGGTACCACCGTCATGACCTGAGATCTGGATCACATCCGCATTGGCCTTGGCAACTCCAGCAGCAATAGTGCCAATGCCAATCTCAGCAACCAGCTTCACGCTCACCTTGGCAGCAGGATGTACCTGGTGAAGGTCGTGGATCAACTGAGCTAAATCCTCAATTGAATAAATGTCGTGATGAGGCGGCGGCGAGATCAATGCCACGCCAGCCTTGCTATTACGCAATTTGGCTATGTATGAATCAACCTTTGGCCCTGGCAACTGACCGCCTTCTCCAGGCTTTGCTCCTTGAGCAACCTTGATCTCAAGTTGCTTACCGCTACGCAAATATTCCGGCGTAACGCCAAAGCGACCAGAGGCAACCTGCTTAATCGCAGAGCAAGCAGTATCGCCATTAACCAAGCCCTTAATACTGGGCAAGGTCGCCGATCGACTGTCTTGATCAACATCATCAAGGATCCTGAATCGTGCCGGATCTTCTCCTCCCTCACCACTATTGCTCTTACCGCCGATACGGTTCATCGCCACGGCGAGCACCTCGTGCGCCTCACGTGAAAGAGCACCGAGACTCATTCCTCCGGTACAAAAACGCTCGCAAATGGATTCAATACTCTCAACCTGATCTAACGGGAGGGGTGTAGGGGCTAGGCGGAAAGTAAGCAGATCGCGTAGGGCCGTAACTGGCCGATTTTCAAGCAGGTTCTTATATGTAGAAAAGTGGTCATAGCCCGGACCAGCTTTTACGGCTGCATGTAAGGCTTTGGACATTTCAGGGCTATTGAGATGAAATTCGCCGCCACTGCGATATTGCACAAAACCCATGAATTCAAGCTTTGTCCGATCTAGCTCAGGGAATGCCTTGGCATGAAAAGTGAGCGTCTCGCTGGCTAAGTCGTTGAGACTGAGACCAGCCACGCGACTAGTGGTGCCTTTGAATCCCAACTCAATTAAGTCAGCGCCAATACCAATCGCTTCAAAGATCTGAGCACCGTGATAACTAGCTAGTAGAGAAATGCCGATCTTGGAGAGAATCTTGCGCAGACCATCTTCCTGTGCCTTGCGCAAATTGGCCTGCGCCTGATCAATCTTGAGCGCAGGCAACTTACCCGTTTCAATTAGTTTCTGAGTACGAGGATGCTTCCACCAATGACGAGTGGTCTCCCACGCAAGCCAAGGACAAACAGCGCTTGCGCCATAGCCAATTAAACAAGCCAAATGATGGGTACTCCAGCACTGTGCTGTGTCCACCACCAGGGAGGTCTGCAAACGCAATCCCCTATTAAGCAAGTGGTGATGTACGGCACCAATCGCTAGCAGCGGTGGGATGTAGGTGTTCGCAGCACTAACACCACGGTCGGAGAGCACCAAGATCTGGCTACCACCGCCCACAGCGATCTCCGCCTCTGAGCAGAGCAGCTTTAAGGCATTTTTAAGTCCATCAGGCCCATGATCAACTGGCAGCAAAGTGGAGAGAGTGGTTGCCAAGAAGTCCTGCTGAGCCAACGCAACAAGCTCTGCCTCATTGAGTATCGGTGTATTGAGATGGATCACCGAAGCCGCCGCTGCCTCAGGC
>CAJWUF010000116.1 GCA_913047395.1 uncultured cyanobacterium | reverse complement strand
TTATTCCCACTCAATCGTACCTGGGGGCTTGCTGGTGATGTCAAGTACAACTCGATTCACACCCCTTACTTCGTTGACAATTCGATTGGAAATACGCTCCAAAAGTTCATAAGGCAGTCGAGACCAGTCTGCTGTCATGCCATCCTCACTGGATACACATCGCAGCACAATCGGCCAAGCATAAGTGCGCTGATCACCCATAACCCCAACTGATCTAACCGGCAGTAATACAGCAAAAGCCTGCCAAATCTCATGATATAAACCTGCCTCACGAACTTCCTCACGCACGATCAAATCTGCATCACGAAGGCAATTGAGTTTTTCATCAGTAACCTCACCAAGAATACGAATCGCCAAGCCAGGCCCAGGGAAAGGATGGCGGCGCACAATCTCCTCCGGTAAGCCCAAAGAACGGCCTACCTTGCGCACTTCATCTTTGAATAATCGTCTCAGCGGCTCTACTAATTTGAACTGCAGATCCTTGGGAAGACCACCGACATTGTGGTGGCTCTTGATCTTTACAGCCACCCGTTCACCAGTCTTTGGATCAACGTTAGTGCCAGCACTCTCAATTACATCTGGATAAAGAGTGCCCTGGGCAAGAAAATTAAACGGGCCAAGACGATTGCTTTCCTCCTCAAAGACCCTAATGAATTCCGTACCAATAATCTTGCGCTTCTCTTCTGGATCAATAATTCCATTGAGCTTAGAAATAAAACGCTGACGAGCATTAATGTATTCCACATTAATGTGAAACTTGCGATCAAAAAAGTCCATCAAAAACTCAGGTTCACCCTTACGCATAAAGCCCTGATCAATAAACATGCACGTGAGCTGATCGCCAATGGCCTTATGCAACAAAAATGCCAGGGTGGAAGAATCAACTCCACCAGATAAAGCAAGTAGCACCCGTTTCTGACCCACCTGAGCGCGCACCTGAGCCAGCGCTTCCTCAATGAATGCAGTGGTCGTCCAATCCGGCTGACAACCACAAATGTGATAAACAAAATTGCGAATCAACGCCATGCCATGGGTTGAATGCACCACCTCGGGGTGAAACTGCACTCCATAAAGACGACGACTGTCATCAGCAATAGCCGCATCAGGAGTATTGGCCGTACGCGCAAGCCGCACAAAACCCTCAGGAAGAGCCCCCACCACATCGCCATGGCTCATCCACATGGTGGAGCCGCTTTCAACATTGGTAAGAAGATCTCTAGGATCCTCTACCTCCAAAGGGGCCTTACCGTATTCAGCCTTGCCAGTAGCAGCATCCACAGCACCACCGAGCTGCTGCACCATCAACTGCATGCCATAACAGACCCCAAGCACAGGAATGCCTAGATCCCAAATGAGTGGATCACACAGAGGAGCTCCCTCGGCATAAACAGAGCTAGGACCACCACTCAAGATGATGCCCTTCGGGGCTAGTTTGCGAAGCTCATCGGCTGTGGTGCTGTAGCTGATCACCAAGGAGTAGACCTCTGTTTCTCTCACCCGACGAGCAATTAACTCGGAATACTGAGAACCGAAATCAAGAATGACGATTGCCGGCTGGCGCTGAGCATCAGGCTGGGAATGGGGCATATCAGCTAAAGCACTCGTGTGATGTCAACCTGCAGAACATTCAGGGTAGAGAAGGGAATTTAGTAGGTGAATCCTCAGGGATCACCCCAAATAAAGACAAATGTTGAGCTCCTTTGGGGCCCGCCCAACGCAACCGACGCTGGCGATCAAAAAGAGCTGCACCAATAGCTATCGGCCATGAGCCATAACGACCTAAATATTCAGAACTCCGCTGCTCAACCGTTGCCGCCAAGCGATACCAAAGCCGATGAGCCAGCTCCTGATCTTGAGCTTCCAGCAGCTTCAAAGCTGACTCCATCGAATCAGCCTGACTAAATAAGCGAATCAAGTCCAACTGCATTCCCTCACGTACTGCCAAAGCGGTAAGCACCTCCAATCGACCATCTGCCAGATGGTGATGAGTATGAAAGATCCCCCCTGCCAACTTCACCAACTTGCCGTGGTATCCCAATAACAGCAGTTGCTCCACCCCAGCTTCTGCCGCTGCCACCATGACGGGCCCCAACCAGTTACCGATCTTCAACAACGGCTGAGCAGCCAACCCCAACTGATGAGCTAAAGCCAAACCATTCTCACCAATCACCACGGTAAGTGCGCCACAAAAATCTGAATCTGCACATTGACGACGCAAATGCTCAATGGTCTGCTGCAACTGATCAGGAGAGGCACTGACCTGCACCTCCGCCCGAGTACCAATCAGAGCCAAGCCATCAACTACCCCAAAGGCTGCATTACTGGTTCGCTCGGCTAACTCTCTGCCCTTAGGCAGCACAACCTCCAACCGCAGCCCACGTCCAAAAGGCAGCAGCGGATACAAATTGTGCTGCAACAGCTGCTGGGCAAACTCAGAAGCACATATCTCACCACCAGATTCCAGTCTGCCGACGCCACTACCTGCCACAAGATTGAGCCAGGCCTCTGAATCAGCATGCAAATCACCCTCAACATCAGCAACCAACTCCTGCCATTGCACACACACCCAGATCTCCAAGCCTTGCGTGAGATCGAGACCTGAGCCTGGATCGCAATGGCTAATTGCCATGGCCTGCTTGCCACCAAAAAGCACTGCCGCGGAGGTCACAGGAACAGCAAGAGTTTTTTCTCCACCGGGCAACTCAAGCAACTGAGAAACATTGAACGGCCGACCAAGCAAAGCTTCCGTAGCAGCACGAGCAGCAGCAGCCACCCATACCGGCAGCGTTAATCCCCTGGAATTGGAATCCAACTGATCGATAAAAACCTCGCTTAGGTATTTTTTAGGATGAGATATTTCTAACCCTGAGGCCGTGCAGGACAAACTCACCCTGATGATCCCGGGTCCGACACCGGTTCCCGAAACGGTACTAAAAGCCATGGGTCGACACCCCATCGGCCATCGCAGCGGTGAATTTCAAGCCGTAGTACGACGTACCACCGAGCAGCTGCGCTGGCTTCATCAGACCCAAGCAGACGTCTTGGTAATCACCGGCAGCGGCACCGCTGCAATGGAAGCGGGCATCATCAATACCCTCAGCAGAGGCGACAAGGTGATCTGCGGCGACAACGGCAAGTTTGGTGAGCGCTGGGTAAAGCTGGCGAAGGCCTACGGACTAGACGTGCAAGTGGTGAAAGCTGACTGGGGTCAACCGTTAGACCCAGAAGCCTTCCGCACAGCACTAGCAGCAGATACAGACAAAAAGATCAAAGCCATAATCCTCACCCACTCAGAAACCTCAACTGGGGTAATTAACGACCTAGAAACCATCAGCCAATATGTGCGCGCTCATGGAACAGCGCTGACCATCGCCGATTGCGTCACAAGCCTTGGAGCCTGCAATGTTCCCATGGATTCTTGGGGAATAGATGTTGTTGCCTCCGGTTCCCAAAAGGGTTACATGATGCCACCAGGCCTAAGTTTCGTGGCCATGAGCGAACGGGCATGGCAAGCGCATAAACGATCAGATCTACCAAAATTTTATCTAGATCTTGGTCCTTACCAAAAAACTGCAGCTCAAGACAGCAACCCTTTCACCCCTGCTGTGAATCTCTACTTCGCGCTGGAATCAGCGCTGACAATGATGCAAGCAGAAGGACTAGATGCCATCTTTGAGCGTCATGCACGCCATCGTGCAGCCGCTCAGGCCGCCATGAAAGCAATTGGCCTCCCCCTTTATGCAGCTGAAGGACACGGCAGTCCTGCGATCACCGCTGTCGCACCAGAAGGAATTGATGCAGAACTACTGCGCAAAACAGTGAAAGAACAATTTGACATCCTGCTGGCTGGTGGCCAGGATCATTTAAAAGGCAAAGTATTTCGTATCGGACATCTGGGATTCGTATGTGATCGCGATGTTCTCACTGCAGTGGCTGCCATCGAATCCACTCTGCAATCGCTTGGCTTGCATAAGGGCAACATGGGAGCTGGCATAGCCGCGGCAGCCGCGGCTATGAACTAACACTCCTGGCGAAAAATAGAATCAAAATGTTATACAATCCTGCCTATGCGGGTGTAATTCAGTGGTAGAATGTCAGCTTCCCAAGCTGAACGTCGCCGGTTCGAATCCGGTCACCCGCTTGAACTAGAAGCTACTTAATTTATATAAATCAAGTAGACCACTACTTATAACAATTAAAAAGCAGTGGTCTACTTCCACC
Organism: uncultured cyanobacterium; assembly: GCA_913047395.1. Lineage (GTDB taxonomy): Bacteria > Cyanobacteriota > Cyanobacteriia > PCC-6307 > Cyanobiaceae > Prochlorococcus. The sequence continues at coordinate 159 of CAJWUF010000116.1, read as the reverse complement.
AAGGAAAAGCCCATTGGCGCTATTTAGACTAGTAAATAAAAAATGCTAAGCCTGTTTCAAAGATCAAACCAATGCTTCATCGTCGATCCAATCAAGATCTAGGTTTGATTAGTTGGAGAACCTGAGGGCCAACTACACCAGCACGGCGCTCCTGCTCCA
>CAJWUF010000115.1 GCA_913047395.1 uncultured cyanobacterium | reverse complement strand
TGGCGATCTGGGCCTTGTGGGCAACGCATACGGGATGGCAGCTGATTCCAGGGGCTGAGCGATCAGCCTCTGATGGGTGAGTGATTGGCGTGAATCTGTGCGTTATGACCTATCAGCCCTGATGCGTTTTTGCATACGCTGATAGGACCTTCTTTTAGGTCATGGCCAGCGCAGAGGATTCTTCATCTCATCGATGGCATGGTTTGCTACTGCTGAAGAGGGCATTGATATGCCTATTAACGGCGGTAGTGCTGTTGTTGCTAACACCATCTATTGCCCAAGCAAACGTCTTGGCCAATGACGCTGGTGAAGGCTCGTTATTTGTACGCAGCCTTGAGACCCTTCGTGATCTCGACTATCACAGTTGGCAGGTGGTGGCCTATCGCCAAGGCCTTCCAGGTGAGCCTGTGGTGTTGCGGATAGTTGGTTTTCCCGGCAAGGTTCGCCTCAATCATCCAACCAATTTGTTGGTGCATGCTGGTCGCCGCGACTGGGCCCTGGAAGACATCACACTGGCAAATCCTCAATTAGCAAAGGATCAACGTGAAGCAGCAGCAGAGTTTGATCTGCAACCTTTGATAGATGATTTGACTAACAATCGCCCGCTGCGTTTGGAGCTAGCTGGTGTGTTCACGGAATTACCAGTGCCTCCTTATGTCGTCGGTGAGTGGCGCTCATTGCCAATGGCTTCCCAATAGTTGATGAATTCCAACGCCTCTTCTAGTGCCGTTTGGGTGCCGTGGATGCAGCGGGCTTTGCTGCTGGCTGCTTTAGCAGAAGGCGGTACCAGTCCTAATCCGCTGGTCGGTGCAGTTGTTTTAAATGCCTCAGGAGCCTTGGCGGGAGAGGGCTTTCACGCTTGTGCTGGTGAGCCTCATGCGGAGGTAGGTGCTCTGGCACAGGCTGGTGAGCAGGCCAAAGGTGGAACCTTGGTAGTCACCCTGGAACCCTGCTGTCATCAAGGTCAAACACCTCCTTGCACTGAAGCTGTATTGGCTGCCGGTATTAGCCGGGTAGTGATAGCTATGCAGGATCCCGATCCTCGTGTAGCTGGTGCTGGCATGGAACGCCTGCGGGATGCAGGATTGGAGGTGATCACTGGTGTGTTGGAGCCCCAAGCAGCACATCAGAATCGGGCTTTTGTGCATCGGGTTTCTACGGGGCGCCCTTGGGGCATTCTCAAATGGGCAATGAGTCTCGATGGCAGAACGGCTCTTACTAATGGCGCCAGCCAGTGGATCAGCGGCCCTCAGGCCCGCAGTTGGGTGCACCGTTTGCGTGCTCGTTGTGATGCAGTGATCGTTGGAGGAGGGACCTTACGGGCTGATGATCCGCTGCTGACCAGTCGCGGGCAAAGGCATCCTGAACCGCTGCGGGTGGTTCTAAGTCGCAGTATCGATTTACCTGTAGAAGCTCAACTCTGGGATACAGCTGTGGCTCGCACCTTGGTTGCTCATGGCCCAGAAGTTTCGGCTGCTCAAGACACTCAATTACCCGAGGGGCCAGAGTTACTTGCTCTGCGGGCATCTGAACCGCTTGATTTACTTGAGGCCCTAGCTCAACGGGGCTGCAACCGTGTCTTGTGGGAATGTGGGCCAGGATTGGCAGCGGCCGCCCTGCAGCAAGGCTGCGTGCAGGAGTTGGCGGTGGTGGTGGCTCCCAGGCTTTTAGGTGGCATGCCGGCTAGAACACCACTGGCTGATCTTGGTTTCACCAGCATGAAACAGGTGCTGGTACTTGAGCCCGATTCATCTGAGCAGTTGGGAACCGATTGGCTTTTACAGATGCTTTTGTCTTGAGGCTGCAATGTTTTTGAAGCCAATTTGTTGTCAAAAATTCTCGCTGTTGTTGTTACTGGAGAACCTGCTGATTAGAACTCCCATCATCAAAGTTAGATAAAGGGGGCCAACAATGCTGGTGGCCACGCTCACCATTCGTGCTGTGGGCAGAATTGCTTTGATGTCCCCGAAGCCGACGGTGGTCAGGCACACAAAGGCGAAATAGTTGATCTCAGCAAATCGCGCTTGGGAATTAAGCAGGCTGTGATGGTTGCTTGTAATGCTCTGACTGGGTAATTGCATTAGCTCAAAGCTATTGGGTTCGACCGTATACAACGCATTCATTACCAGGCCGGCAGTGATCCCTAAGAGCAAGTATCCAGCGGCTGCACCCATTAGCACCATTGCGCTTACTTGACGTTCATTGCTTAGTTGCTTCACCAGTCGAATCACACTCCAGCCCACTAGCACAATCCAACTCCAGATCAGGGGAATACCTGTGTAGTGCCAGTGACTAGGGGTGAGTATCCAGAACCACAAGCTGATTAATGCCACCCATCCCACTGCCTGATAGAGCCGTTCCCTCCAGATATGTCGATTGCCATTTTTAGCCAGCAGCCTGATGACAAGAATTGAGATCACCGAGTAGCAGGCACGACCTAGCCAATAGAACTGTGGGAAAGCAAAGCTCGCGAGCAGCAGCAGAGTGAATCCGAGCAATAGGCGATATAGCCTCTCTCGATGTCGTGGGATGAGAGTCACCCGAAACAATCAGCTCATAGAAGGATTGGTCAAAGAAAGAGCGTGTCAACCCATCCTTGTGTCACTAAAACGCCCACACATCTTTCTCCCCGCATCTCCAGAGTTAATTGTCGTCTATAAGGCATTTCTACGGAGTTAATTTTGTGTGCTCAGATCGCTTGTAGGGCAAGATCTGGAAGTTGATTATTCGTCGGCCTCTTTTAACTGCTCAACACAGCGGGTGAGGCATTCACCGTCATCAAGTGAACAGCTCGAAATGCATTCGAAATAAGTTTCGACGGCATCCCATGTAGGCTCTGATTCTTGGGATGTCCTATCTGATTCAGTGATATTCTTATCAACTGATTTGTTGCTAGAGCCTCCACTAATTTCAGTTTTAGAAGCGCAATCTATGAGCAGAGCAAGTGGTGGGTATGGCCACAACTCATCGGTTTGTGAAGGCGAGCTTGGTGGTAGCATCATCGATGAGAATACTTTGATATTTTCTAAATAATCAAGATGTGATTTTGCAGCGTGTAGATCTTCGCAGTATAGGCATTTAGAGCTTGAACAAACTCGGAACAAGCGGCCTTCGTCACCTTCATAGCACTGGATTGTTCCACCTTTTGGACTTATGTAAAATGGGTGGTAGTTCATGGTTGAAAATCCTTTGCTTGGATAAAAGGTCTTCAGGCTTGATTTGGATTTATCTCAACTTGCTTGGCATCTAAGTATCTTGGCAGCTTTGTATTGGATGTAAAACTCTTATAGGCTTTAGCTGTCTTGGTGTAGAGATAATGGCTTTACTTGTATCGCATTTATCTGAGGGTTCAGCTTGGGTTTTACTTGCATTGCGGCTTGAGAATATGGACATGTCTGAACGGCAGGCCCTCTAAGGGTTCTGGTAGTAACTATGCAGTAAATGGACTCTCTCAGTGCTGCTTGCGCTCCGTTTCCCAAGAGCATGGTAGCTTGCTTTTTGAGTTATTGAGCATTCGATTAATAATAATAAAGCACTTAAGTTACATCACTTAGGCTCAATTACTTGAGGATAAATACCTTTTTGTGATTGGCTCAACTTCTGGGCCTAGGGATGTGGTTAAGCCTTGAGGATGTGCTCACTCTTCTTGAACATGTTGTTCTTTACTGCTGCGGCAAGAGGCTGAACTGGACCATTTCAAAGCTTGTCTGAAGTCTTTTTGATTAGCCAGTGTTGGCAATCATCTTATCGCTTTGGCTGGCTCTGTATTGACCTCCAATAGCTTTACGGGGTGAAGCAAGTGGTATCTAATTGGAGGGGAAATGATCATGAACCTTGTAGCAAAAACCTTTGCTATAGGCCTTGATTGCCAATGCTAGATAGGCTTTTTAAATCGCTCAGCATGATTTTGGATCAGGCGACGTTCGGTTCTCACGCCACTCGAGTTAAACGTCAGCGGTTTGACCGGCTTAGCGTGGCGACCAAGTAATGATTTCTCTCCATGCCGATCCGTGAGGATGACAACCGGCCGAATCGTCGCTTTGGGATCATCAACCTGGTGTTAATCGGCTTCGGTGTGTTGCTGCTTTTCAGCAGCTTTATCCCTAACCCTGCTGCGCAGGTACCGAGAGTTCCTTACTCACTATTTATTGATCAGGTAGATGATGGTGCCGTGAAGCGGGCCTTCATCACTCAAGATCAGATTCGCTACGAACTTGCCAATCCCGAGGAGGGAGCTCCATCACTGCTGGCTACGACGCCGATCTTTGATATGGATCTGCCCCAGCGTTTGGAACGCAAAGGTGTTGAATTTGCAGCGGCGCCGCCGAAAAAGCCGAATATCTTCACCACGATCCTCAGTTGGGTTGTGCCCCCGCTGATCTTCATCCTTGTACTGCAGTTTTTTGCTAGGCGTTCCATGG
>CAJWUF010000114.1 GCA_913047395.1 uncultured cyanobacterium | reverse complement strand
GTCGGATAACTAACTTCCGCCTGCCAAAACCCCTTAGCGACTTAGTCAACACCAAGCTCTGGTGGCTGGCCCTGAATGATCACGACCGGGTGCTCAGTGTTAACCCCATGGCAGATGGCTCTGCAATGGACGGGGAGAACTGGCACGGCGACTGGCTAAGCCCTATGGGCATCGACCTACAAATCAATGGAGGGTTAGGACTGGCCTTCCCAGAGCTCACCAGCAAAGACATACCCCGTCTGCTGGAGCTACTAGACAAACTTTGGCAAGACGGTGTACAGGCAATCTGTCCAACGCTTGTGAGCTGCGGGGTGGCCCCTCTGCGGCAATCGCTAGCGGTGCTGCGCTCAGCCCGAGGAGCTCACAGGCTGCAACGCTGTGAGCTTCTAGGAGCCCACCTTGAAGGGCCTTTCCTGTCAAAAGCACGTCGCGGTGCCCATCCTCAAGAGCATCTCTGTACACCGAGCCTGAAGGCCCTAGAAGAACGTATCAGCGGCTTTGAAAGTGAAATCACTCTGATGACCCTGGCGCCTGAACTGCCCGGAGCATCAGAAGTTATCGAACAACTAAGAGCCTTAGGAATCGTGGCTTGCCTTGGCCACTCGGCGGCGGATGCTGAAGGTTCTGCTCTTGCCTTCAATCAGGGAGTGGAGATGCTGACCCACTCCTTCAATGCCATGCCGGGCCTTCACCATCGAGCTCCTGGTCCAGTAGGACAAGCTTGTCGTCATGGCCAAATAGCGCTGGGTCTCATCGCCGATGGGATTCATGTCGACCCCACCATGGCGGTGCTATTGCAACAGCTAGCACCAGAACAGTTGGTATTAGTAAGCGACAGCCTCGCTCCCTATGGCATGCAAGAGGGGAATCACCACTGGGATGAGCGAGTTTTACTAGTCAAAGATGGCACCTGTCGTCTTAAGGATGGAACTCTGGCCGGTTCAACCCTGCCGTTACTAGAAGGAAGTCGACGTTTAGCTTGCTGGAGTGGTGAACCTGCCGCGGCCATCTGGGCCACGACCATGGCACCTCGGCGAGTACTAGGTGAGAGCCACAGCGTGCATGAGCTACTAATAAATCAACCCTTAACAGATTTACTGCGCTGGCAGTGGAAAGCTGATACTGCAGACTTGATCTTTAAGCGTGCTGCTTAAGATCCCGATCGTCTGACACCAAAGTCCATGGCCATGGAACAGCTCAAAGAGCTCAAAAAGGCCGAAAAGGCTGAAGTAGCCAACTACTTCAATGGAACAGGTTTTGATCGCTGGAATCGCATCTACAGCGACAGTGATGAGGTCAACAAGGTGCAGCGCAATATCCGCATCGGCCACCAGAAGACGGTTGATGATGTGCTCGCCTGGCTTCAAGAGCGCGGCGATCTAAGTGCCATGAGTTTCTGCGACGCCGGCTGTGGGGTAGGAAGCCTCAGCCTTCCTCTGGCAGCCCTGGGCGCCGGATCAGTTGCTGCCAGTGATATTTCCGCAGCCATGGTGAGCGAAACCCAACGGCGTGCTGAAGCTGCGGGGCTGGACCTAAACCGGCTGACCTTCAGCACCTCGGACCTCGAAAGCCTGCAGGGCTCTTTCCATACCGTGATCTGCCTGGATGTCTTCATCCACTACCCCCAACAAGCAGCTGAAGAAATGGTCCGTCACCTATGCGGACTAACTCAAGAAAGCTTGATTGTGAGCTTTGCCCCTTACACCCTTCTTCTGGCACTACTAAAAAGAATCGGCCAACTCTTCCCCGGACCCAGCAAAACAACCCGCGCTTATACCCTTCGTGAAGAAGGCATCGTAAATGCAGCAATGGAATGCGGATTCGAGCCCATACGCCGCAGCCTCAATAAAGCCCCCTTCTACTTTTCTCGCCTGATTGAATTCAAGAAAAAGCAATGACATATCCAAGCCTAATCACATACACATAGCGAAGAAGAAAAATATTATTAATCGAAGTTATTCAAGCTTAATCAAGTTTAAATTGCCTAAATAGACTAACGTCAACTACTGCAGGATCTCCAGGACTAACGGCGGCGGTACCGATATATCCAGTATAAGAACCTCCCTGGCCAACTACAGATAGCTTATGACGAAGAGGGAAAATATTGGCAATAGCAAGATCAACTTCTCCAGATTCTTCAATGCCTTTCCACTCATCGATACTCAAATGCAGATCACTCAAGCCACGTACCTGAAGGTTCCCTTCATTCAACCTAAAGGTTCCCTGAAATCTAGTAACAAAAGCCTGCTTCTGATCGTCTCCCAAGGGATGACTCATCACAATCTCCTCAACACCATAGAAGGTTGATTTGGGCTGCTCGCAAGCACCATCCTTAGAGACATCAAAAACATACGTAATCCTATCTCCAATTGACAACTTGGCATCCTGATTTGAATCAATAAAAATCGATGACCTCACCTTACACACTAATAATTTTAGATCCATACTTTCAGGATTTAGCGACTCAGAACTGGGCCCTGTATGAAAATGACAGCCTTCAATACCGAGCAACGAGAATAAAACCAGCACTGAACGCTTCAACATCATCAAATCCAGAGCCTTTGAGACTTAACGTTGACCGTAGCTGATTAAATAAGCGTCACTCATAATTCCTTCTCCATCAGAAGGCGCCGAGGCAGGCCAGCTTTGAAGCTATGCAGCCTGCCGCAATAAAGCAGATTTTCAAGTCGATGTGCATGGAGAAGATAGCCGCCCTCTCCAGGCGTTACTGCTGGGGAAGCCTGTCCACCAAGGACGTAAAGAGGATCTCCAATTAAAGGTGTACCGATAGCCGCAAGATGAATTCGAATCTGATGTGGTCGTCCGGTTTGGATGATCACCTCAAGCAAATCTGCATCCTGACGACGCTCCAGCAATCTCACACTCGACAACGCTTTGAGAGGGCGGGATTCAGGCTGATCTGAACCATCTGGCAGCGCTGAATCAGCCGCCACCCAAATCCGACCCAGCAAGGGATGGGTGCGTTGAACAATCGGAACCCTGATCGTGACAATCTCGCCATAGTCAAACTTGAGATTGCGGTGGGCCAAGGCGCGATAAATCTTCTTACAGCCTTGATCACCGGCAGTGGTACGACGAAAGATTTCCGAGAGTTTCGCCCGACTTTCCGCTTGCCTAGCGCAGATCAATAGACCCGATGTGAAACGACCAAGACGATGCACTGGTCGAGGTATCAAGGACTCAGCCAAGAGCTGGTATCGGCGTTGCAGCAGGCCTGTAAGCGTGTGATCAAGAAACCCGCCGCCTGGCACTACCGGCAACCCTGAAGGCTTATTGATTACCAGCAGATCGCCATCATCAAAAATTACCTGCCAAGCCACCGGAACTGCAGGTTCCAGCCAAGGAGGTCGCTGCCAAGACAACTGATCACCTAAAGCAAGCCTGCGGTCTAACTGCACCAGCTCACCATTCAGCCGAATCTCTCCTGCCTGCAAACGCTGTTGCCATTTATGGCGACTCGAATGGGTATAAGAGGACGCAAGTAACTCCAGCAGCCCTCGTCCAGAATCCACCGCAGCAATGTGTTGGCTATAGGTCCAACCCTGGTTGAAGCTGGCTGGAATCCAATCTTCATCAGCCAGTTCAGTGCAAGCAGCCAATAGTCAGGTCACTAAATGATTTTCCAAGGCGTAACGAACTAACTCAGTACGACTTGAAGTGCCCGTTTTTATGAACAAGCGACTTACGTACTTCTCAACATTGCGAATTGATGTCTCCAACTGACGAGCGATCTCCTTGTTCATCAACCCCTCAGCTACCAGTTGCAGGACACTCGCCTCCCTCGGCGTAAAATTATGAATCGCCACATCCTTTGCTGAGCTCCCATCACCATGGGCAAGCATCGAACGAATTTCAGTAATCTGCCGTGCCATCTGGCCCACATCGGCATCAGCGAAACGGGCAGCTTCTGCAAGTAGGCGATCCTGCCGACGAACCACATTTCGTACGCGAGCCACCAACTCCTCGGGATCAAAAGGTTTAGGAATGTAGTCATCTACCCCCGCCTGATAACCCTGGGTGCGATCGGCCGTCATCCCCTTAGCAGTTAAAAAAATCACAGGAGTGCCACCCAAACGCTCGTCCTCTCGCATCCGCTTAAGCAACCCATAACCATCACAACGAGGCATCATCACATCGCTAATCACCAAATCAGGAAGCAACTGTTGAGCCTTTTGCCAGCCATCGTCTCCATCTACTGCAGTGGTGACGTCAAAGCCTTCATCTTCCAAATAAGTCTGCACAGCAGTGCGCAGTCCAGGTTCATCATCAACTAGCAGTAATCGCGGAGACGGTGCAGCCTCCACGTTCGGGGCAAGAGATTCACTCATGGAAGACAAGATTGCAAGCTGGCAAAAATCTAGAAGCTATATCCCCAATAGTCTCGAAGCGATAGAGCCCTCAACGGACTGGTTCAACTAACACTTCTTGGGATTCCACCAAGACAGTGGAGTAACCGAGCGAGAGAGCTCTATCTTTCAAAGTTGCTGGATCTGTACCACCCAGCTCTGGTACACAAGCCGCCCACCAGACAAGATGAT
>CAJWUF010000113.1 GCA_913047395.1 uncultured cyanobacterium | reverse complement strand
TTGAGATTCAGTGCGCGACATCTTCATCAGTGCAGCCGTCTTTGTGGTGTGCGTGGTTGTGGCCTTTGTCAGCCAAATCGTGTCCCCCTCTGTTGTGGTCGCCGACAGCAATTTCAACGCTGTCAAAACTGTCCTACGCCCTATCGAGGCAACAGCTGTAAACAAGGCAGTTTTTGAACTCGACCCCGACGATCCAAACCCAACACTTTTCGCAATGGCTAGCAACACATCCCAAGCAGATGCAACTCAAGCCAATGCATCAGCCCTTGGCGATCCACTCGAAGCGGAAACATCCCAACTGACACCTAGTGGTCTGCGCATCACTGATATCAAAATCGGCGATGGCCCAGAAGCCACTGCAGGCCAAACCGTTTCCGTTAACTACAGAGGCACGCTTGAGAACGGTAAGGAATTCGACAGCAGTTATGAACGTGGGCCGTTCAGCTTTCCCCTCGGGGCTGGGCGTGTGATCAAAGGCTGGGATGAAGGTGTCGCCGGCATGAAGGTTGGCGGCAAGCGCAAACTAGTTATCCCCCCTGAGCTGGGCTACGGCAGCCGCGGCGCCGGTGGTGTCATCCCTGGTAACGCCACATTGATTTTCGAAGTGGAGCTGCTTGGCATCAAATGAGCTAATGCAAGAACAATCAGGTAAATCAAAGCCAGTTAGCAATCAGCCTGGGTAGGCTCTTTCTGGCTTTCTTTACCTGCCAGATGTTGCGCTCGGCACTTTCAACACTTCTCAGCAGCCTGCCGGCCCGCTCGGCCCAGGCCCACTGTGATGGTCCTTGCGGTGTTTACGACCCCGCCTCAGCACGAATCGCAGCTGAAGCCGTAGTTTCGATGACCAAAAAGCTGCTCGAGCTGCAGCCCCCCTCAGGAAACGATTCAACAGCTTGGGCGACTTATAACAACACCTTCTCCCGCTACGTCGCAATCAAGGAAGAACAAGCTCAGCAAACCAAAAACGAGCTACTGATTCTCTGGACGGATTACTTCAAGCCGGAGCATCTGGCTACTTTCCCGAATCTGCATGACATCTTCTGGAAAGCAGCCAAGCTCTGCAGCGCTTGCAAGGTCAATATCGATCAAAGCAAAGCAGATGAGCTGCTCAAGGCTGTCGAAACGATCCACAACATGTTCTGGAAATCCAAGGGTCGCAATGACACCTGGGTTACAGCCAGTTAAGCCAACAGGCCCCATTCCATCAGCGAACTGGCGTTCGCTGATCCTGCTGCTTTCAGGTCGCCGTCGCCGCTGTCGTGTCGACGGCGACTCGATGCGCCCCACCCTGGCAGCCAATGACGTGGTGATCTTTCAGCCGATCCACGCAGATAACAAGCTGCTCAAAACGGGCTGTGTTGTAGTTGCACGTCATCCATTGCAACCAGCGAAGCTAATAATCAAACGCCTGGTCGCATTCAACAGCAACGGACTTGAATTGCGAGGTGACAACGAGCCTGCAAGCACAGACAGTCGACACTTCGGGCTAGTACCTCGCAATCAACTTCTCGGCATCGCTGAATGCGTAATCTCCTCAGCGCGTAGGAAGCCGCAAGACTGAACCTCAAAAAACATGGGCAGATGTTTTCTGCAACCACAAGAAGCCCATAAAGATCGATAGCCCACCTGTTGAACCCACAAGTAAAGGCAAGGCGCGGCGCCCGATACGCAACGCAGCCAGAGATATAGCTCCAACAACTGCGACCATCGCAGCTAACGAGCCAAAAAGATAAGCAGCCATATAGACCACAGCCCCGAGTGGAGGAAGAGCCAAGGCTGGGATCACAGCAAGCAGGTGGCTCGCTCCAGCTAATCCGTGCAGCAAGCCAAGACTGGTCGCTGCATGAGCATGTCGCCCATGCTTGTGTCGCCCGCGCACATGCAGGTGAACATGTTCATGTTCATGTTCATGTTCATGAGCATGTTCATTGCTGTGGTGATGGGTGTGGTGATGGGTGTGGATATTCAGGCCAAAAGCGGTGCGAATCGCCATCACTCCAACCACCAGCAAAGCAACTCCCACACTGAATTCCGCCCAAGAAGACATCCTTTCGATATGGGCCAAATCCTTCAAGGCAATGGCAATTGTTGCCAGAACCAGAACCCCTGTGGAATGCCCAAGCCCCCAGGCAAGCCCACCACGTAAAGCAACAGAAGGCTTTCGCAGTGAGCTGGGTGCGATGGCGATTAGATGATCAGCACCACTCACTACATGAAGAGCTCCTGCAGCGAAACCAGTGAGAATGCTGATCAACATGAAATCAAAGTCTCCAACTTAATTTTGCTTGATGGATTCGAGTAAAAAACAATGTTCTGCCAATCTCTAGGGAGACTGGTTTTTCCTGTAAAGCCAAATCTCCTCAGCCTCCCATCAGCTGCCGCAAACCAACGCATACATCCGCCTGACGCATCAGAGCTTCTCCGACCAACACAGCTTTTGCACCTGCCTGCTCAACCCGACTCAAATCAGCTCTATTGAGAAGGCCCGATTCACTCACCAACAAAGCACCCTGATGCTGCAACCGCTGTGCAAATTGTTTAGCAAGGACTTCAGTGGTGCCCAAATCAGTCTCAAAGGTCGTGAGATCGCGGTTATTAACTCCAATCAAAGGGAACTCCCCAATGCTAAGCACCCGATCTAGCTCTTCAGCATCGTGCACCTCCACTAATACGGTGAGACCCAGACTGGCGGCCACCTTTGCCAAATAGGAGAGATCCTGATCAGTGAGGATCGCCACAATCAACAAAGCAGCATCCGCTCCAGCAGCACGAGCCTGATAAAGCTGATATGGCGTGAGAATGAAATCCTTACAAAGAAGCGGCAGCTCAACCGCCTGCCGCACCTCAACTAAGACATCAAAACCCCCCTGGAAAAAAGTCTTGTCCGTGAGCACAGATAAGCAACTAGCGCCTCCTTTGGCGTAAGCGCTGGCAATAGCAACCGGGTCAAAGTCTGCGCGGATCACACCTTTGCTGGGGCTGGCCTTCTTTACTTCAGCAATTACCGCCGGAGAACTCGAAGCATCGCGCAAAGCAGCAAGGAAATCTCGCGGTGCAGGCAATTCAGCGATCTGAGATTTGAGAGTTTCCAGAGATACGCGCTGGCGTGCCGTCTCTACTTCCCGGTCCTTCTCCCAGACAATCTTTTCAAGAATGTGACGGGGCTCAGCATCAGCATGAGGAATGGCATATTCCAAATGCGCGACCTTGACACTTGGGTTGGGCGGGCGGCGGCGAATCTCCATAGAGAGTTAGTGAAACAAAAAGAGGGAGTGGATTAAACAATCAAGCGCAGAAACTAAAACCCTGCGTTAAAGAACAGCTACTTAATCAGCGCTCGCAGACTAAGCAACAGCACTGGACAGCTGTTGGGCCGCCTGCTTATAAGCCACTTCAACTACCTCACTGAGAGTGGGATGGGTATGCACTTCGTATGCCAGCTGAGCCACGCTTTGACGGCGTGCAACCGCATTGGCAACCTCCTGAATTAAATCCGCGGCATGCAATCCATAGATATGAGCACCTAAAACTTCACCGCTGTCCTTGCGGAACAACAACTTCATCAATCCATCACTCTCCAGCTCTGCCAAGGCCTTGGAGTTGGCCTTGAAGTAGCTGCGCACACTGCCCAACTCAAAGCCATCTTGAGCAGCGAGATCCTTCGCTTCTGCTTCGCTAAGGCCCACCGAGCTGATCTCCGGATGGGTGAAGGTCGCAGCTGGAATGCTGCGGTAATCAATCGTGCGGGAGTGCCCCAAGATGTTGTCGACCGCAACGGTGCCTTGCGCTGCCGCGGTATGGGCCAGCATCAGCTTGCCGGTCACATCCCCGACCGCCCAAAGATGGGGCCGTGGCTTTCCGCTCACCAGCACCCGCATGCTCTCGTCGATTGGGACAAAGCCGCGGTTGGTCTCCACACCAACTGACTCAAGATTGAGCACCTTGCTACTTGGTACCCGTCCAGTTGCAACGAGTACCGCATCTACCTCCAAGGTTTCAATCAACTCACGGCTGTTCATTTCGGCCAGTTCAATCCGTACCGGACAGCCAGGCGTGACCTTGCTAGCAAGCACACCGGCACGAGCATCGATATCACGCCCATCGATCAAATTTCTGGCCGCCAGCTTGGCGATATCAGGGTCAAAGGTCGGCATAACCCGATCTAAAGCCTCAATCATCGTGACTTCGCAACCAAGAGCCGTATAAACATCAGCAAATTCAAGGCCGATATAACCACTACCAATAATTGCGATCCAACGCGGCAGCCATTCCAAATTCACTGCTTCATCGCTAGTGAAGACCGTGCGGCCATCGGTCTCGATTCCAGGCGGCACGAACGGATCGGAACCTGTAGCAAGGATCACATCTTTGGCAGTTAGCACCCGATCCACACCACTACTCTCCCTCAAGCCAACGCGTTGATCTCCCTCCAAGCGTCCATGACCACGCAGGATCGTGACATTGGCACGCTCAAGAGTTTTAGTAAGACTGCTGCGAATCGCAGCCACCAACTGATTGGCATGGTCAGCAATCTTCTGACGTTCAAAACGAACCGGTGCCG
>CAJWUF010000112.1 GCA_913047395.1 uncultured cyanobacterium | reverse complement strand
ACATCACCCAAGAAAATATAGACAGCAAGCTTCAACAAGCTAAAGCCAATCCCCAGCTCTCATCGCTAAGAAGATTCCTTGGAGTGGATGCTGGTCTTGGACAAAAGCTCGGTCTTGCAGATGACTTCGTGGTCAAAGTAATACGTGCCACAGGTAATTACGGAGAGATCTATAACCGTCACCTCGGACCAAAAAGCTCTGTGCCAATTCCCCGAGGCCTGAATCGCTCCTACAGGAAAGGAGGCTTGCTGATTTCGCCTCCTTTTAACTAACCCCGATGAAGCGTTCGCAGAAGTTTTACTTGCAGCTTGGCCTTGCAGTAGCTCTGTTGATATTCATTGGCATCTTGATCTACAACCTTTGGGTGAATCTAAGTCGCACCAATATGTTGCTTAGTTTCGGTTGGCTAGGACAACCTGCAGGATTTGCACTCGGCGAACATCCACTCTCTTATAAACCTTCCGATAGTTATGCCTGGGCCCTTTGCATGGGCTGGTTAAACAGTCTCAAAGTAATCCTTTGCGGACTAGTAGCCGCAACGGTTCTTGGAGTTCTAGCTGGTGCTGCTAGAAGTAGCCGTAATGCACTATTACGAGCTCTCTCGAGTGGATATGTGGCCTTGATAAGGCAGATACCTCTATTGCTACAGCTGCTTTTCTGGTATTTCGTTGCTTTCCTTAGCCTATCTGGGACACCACTAGCGCCGTTAGGAACACTTATACGAGTCTCAAACCAAGGTGTCGAACTGCTCGGGCTACATCTGAGTGTTGAATTCTCAGCGTTATTGGTTGGTCTGAGCGTCTTTACAGCAGCTTCTATTGCTGAAGTTGTAAGAGGCGGGATAAATTCCGTACCCCGTGGTCAATGGGAAGCATTCCGTAGTCTGGGTTTACCAGAAGGTCTTGGACTTCGCCGTGTGGTACTGCCCCAAGCACTACCAGCCATCCTCCCTGGACTGACAAGTCAATATCTAAACCTGGCTAAAAACAGCACATTGGCTATTGCTGTGGGCTATGCCGATCTCTATGCAGTAAGTGATACAACAATCACGCAAACAGGTCGCGCTATTGAAGGATTCCTATTACTGCTGATCAGTTTTTTGATGCTAAATCTGCTGATTACAGGAGGGATGGAACTTCTCAATCGAATCGTTCTTCGTTCACAGCAAAGGCTTTAAGCTCATATGGTTGCTCATTGCTCATGAATTCATTAGTTCAGAGACGGATCGCCGCCGTTCTCTTATTTATTGCTGCAGCCATTGCCATCGTGCTGCCCTTTGCTTCAGCAACGCTGCTGACTGTTGCCCTTGGTGGAGTTGCCTGTGCCGCAGGCATTGGCCAATTACTGCGCCTAGGCGGCGAAGGAGGCCTGCAGGGGAAAGTTTTTCGCAGCCTAAGTGGCTTGCTCTATATCGGAGCTGCACTTTGGATCCTGATCGATCCGATAGATAGTGAAATCAGCCTCACGTTGTTTGCGGGCGTTTTACTGCTAGTTGAAGGAGTTATGGAACTAGCTGGCGGAGCTGCTTCCTCAAGCCCCTTAGGCGGATTAGTGGTCTTCGATGGGGTCATTACAGCAATCTTCGGTCTATTGCTTGTTATTGAATGGCCCTCAGACAGCATTTGGGCGCTTGGGACACTGTTCGGAGCAGCATTATTCCTCTCGGCACTTAACCTCCTCAGGACACCTAAACCTGCTGAAACACCCTAGCTGGTTGCTCTGAATGGCGACAGCAAAGGGCGGCCGCCATTCATCTTGAAAGCTTATAGAAAGGATGATTTAAGTAAGCTCAACGGAAAAATTAGCTCTTTAGACCAATTAGCACTTCATTTGCTAACTTGTTAGCACTATTAGATTATAAGGCCTATTATTAAATATTTATTAGCTTGTTTTCAGCTAAGCACTAAAGCAGGCGTCAAGAAACAAAAGATAATGATCATTTCGTATTGCATCATCCCTCTATAGTGGATACGGTCGAAGCTTGATTTGCTCAGATCTCTAAACCAACGAGAGTGCAAGCGATAACCCCAATCACGGTGTCTAATGAAAGCAATGAACCAAAATGCCAATATTGAGAAGTTCAAGATTGTGGCTTTAGTAAAGATTTCAGCGAGTTGAGCTCTATCCATTTGGTAAGTTTTGAACTACTTCAACTGTATAGCTACAGCTATTATATTTGGCCATACTGCCTTAACAGATAACAAGGAAATTCATCAGAAATGATTTTCCTAGGGCCGATTAAGGATTGACCTTCTCAAGTGAAGCCATCAGGAAGTAGATCCAGCAGAATCCGTAATCGAGCAATCAACTTAGCTGTTAACATGCATAGATCGCATAAGCAAGACAAGCAGGAAAGCCAATATAATCAATACTCATTAGCCACAACGCATATCTATACAAGTTTCCCTTCTTAAGAGTTAAATAAACATCTCCCAGCCATTTAAGTCAATGGCCGATGTAGTTAAAAAACTTCTGCATAACCAATCAAAAAGTAGAAGCTCAGAACCATTTTGATATTTGAGGCTCTAAGGCAATCATTGCTCTTACAAGCGTTTAGATCCTCAAGCGATGATGTCAGAGTCTCTCTGAAGCTCTGCCTAGCACTCCTGCTGAATTCCTGATGAAATCTGGGCCAAGCCCCTTTAAACGACTTAAACGGCACCTATTGGCTTCTCCTTTAGATGTCCTGATCACTCTTCTGGTGCTTGCACTATTTGGATGGATCACGGCTACAAGCCTGCATTGGCTTGTTGTCGATGCAGATTGGCGTGTGGTCAGCCAAAACATGCCGTTATATGCCTTTGGCAGCTATCCATCTGATCAACGCTGGCGTCCATTGCTTTGGATTGCCTTATTAATCGGCCTGACCTTGATGACGCTGTTAGGGCCAAGGCAGGGTTGGCTACGCAAGGCCTTGCCTTTGTTTTGGATCGCAATGGTGCCATTTGGAGTCGTTCTTCTTGCTGGTGGTATCGGCTTATTGCCGATACCATCTCATGCCTGGGGAGGCCTCAGCCTCACCCTGCTGCTCACCGCCTGCAGTGGCGTGCTTGCTCTACCGATGGGCATCCTTTTGGCACTCGGGCGTCAAACAAGCCTGTTTGTAATCCAACGCAGCTGCAGCGTCTATATCGACGTAATGCGCGCTGTTCCTCTGATTGCAGTGCTGTTTTTTGGTCAGCTTTTAATTCCTCTTTTTCTTCCCATGCATCTGGAGGTAAATCGAGTC
Source organism: uncultured cyanobacterium (assembly GCA_913047395.1). Lineage (GTDB taxonomy): Bacteria > Cyanobacteriota > Cyanobacteriia > PCC-6307 > Cyanobiaceae > Prochlorococcus. The sequence goes on along the minus strand of CAJWUF010000112.1, from coordinate 1,336 downwards.
TTACGCGCTGTGTTGGCGTTCGCCTTATTTGCAGCTGCATACATCGCTGAAGACGTCAGAGGTGGTCTACAGGCGATCCCCAGAACCCAGCATGAGGCGGCAGCAGTGCTCGGCCTAAGTACACAGCAAACTCTTCTACTTGTTGTTTTGCCTCAAGCTCTACGCACAGCGCTACCGGCTCTCACCAATCAAGCAGTTGGCTTGCTTCAAAACACCAGTCTGATGGCGATATTAGGTTTAGTAGAACTTCTCGGGATCAGCAGAAGCCTTTTAGCTAATCCAGATTTCATCGGTCGTTATTTAGAGGTTTATGTGTGGCTAGCTGGGGTTTACTGGTTAGTTTGCACTGCAATGGCACTACTTGCCCGCCACCTTGAGCATCAACTGAGCCCTACAACTTCTGCTACTGCAAAGCGATGACTCCAGCCATTCAAGCCACGGGGTTGGTCAAGTCCTTTGGCCATGGTCAACGAGCACTCGATGAGGTGTCGTTGCACGTCAAAAGCGGAGAGGTTTTGGTGGTGATGGGTCCTTCAGGGTCTGGCAAAAGCACTTTGATTCGAACGTTTAATGGACTTGAATCACTCGATAAAGGGCACCTGGAGGTCCTAGGTATACCGCTCGACGCAGACAACGATGAACGTCAGATACGACGCATTCGTAAACGTGTGGGAATGGTATTTCAACAATTCAATCTCTTTCCACACCTATCAATACTCGACAACATCACTCTTGCACCCATTCGTGTGCAGCGACGTCCACGAAAAGAAGCGGAGAATCGCGCTCTCCAATTACTCACTCAGATGGGGATAGCTGAGCAAGCATATAAATATCCTGCTCAGTTGAGTGGGGGGCAACAACAACGAGTAGCGATAACCCGTGCACTTGCACTCAATCCAGAGGTCATGCTTTTTGATGAACCCACTAGTGCTCTAGATCCAGAACGTGTAAAGGAGGTTTTAGATGCGATGCGATCCCTTGCCAAAGATGGCATGACAATGGTGGTCGTGACCCACGAGATGGGATTTGCCCGGGAAGTAGCAGATCGTGTGCTGTTTATGGACGAAGGGAGGGTTGTCGAGATATCTAAACCAGATGAGTTAGACAAATCAGTACGCTGGCAAAAGATGGCTAGTTGGGGTGGGCAACATTAAATCAACGCCATTGCATAGCAATACTTAAAATCTGTGGGCAGGATGGTTCAGATTTAATTGAGCTTATTTACGTCAAAAGCTACGACATCGCAAGTGATAACGAAAATGCATTTTTACCAATAAATCAGCAAATCCCTATTGCACAAAAAATGACAGCCAAGGAATAAAGGGAATCATCATGC
>CAJWUF010000111.1 GCA_913047395.1 uncultured cyanobacterium | reverse complement strand
TGCTTCGATCCAGGCGTTAACCAAGCCACCTTGGAGGTTCTTAAGGCCAATGGATTTGAAGTAGTGATCCCCAGTGATCAAGGCTGCTGCGGCGCAGTGACACACCATCAAGGCCAACTCAAACAAACCAATGAGCTTGCCGAAAAACTGGTGAGAAGCTTTGCCTTGGCTATCGGCCCGGGCAAGCCTGGTGGTGATGAGCCATTAGAGGCAGTACTTGTAACTGCTTCCGGCTGCGGCCACACCATGAAGGCCTATGACGAACTACTTGATGGATCTTCGAACTTCGGAGTGCCAGTAATGGATGTGCATGAATTTTTGATCGAGCGCGGGCTCTCTAAAACCTTTCAAAACAGCCTTCAGCCCATGCTCCACCCCGATGGAAGTACCGCCTCCGCCGAGGCTCCTTTGGCTGTCACCTATCACGATGCCTGTCACATGATTCACGGCCAAGGCATCTCCAGCCAACCCCGCCAGCTGTTGCAAACCATTCCGCACCTCGTTCTATATGAAGCATCGGAAGCCAATCTGTGCTGCGGCAGCGCGGGCATCTACAACCTTGTACAACCAGAAGAAGCTGATCAGCTGGGTCGCATCAAGGTTGCCGAGCTCAGAAGAACTAACGCAGAACTAATCGCTAGTGCCAACATCGGCTGCACTCTTCAGATCCGCCGCCATCTAAACGGTGGTTTATCTGTTGTCCATCCGATGGAAATGCTGGCCTGCTCAGCAGGCCTCCATCAACCGCCAGGCATCCAAAAGAGTTTGAGCATCACCAAGGTTCCCGGGGAAGGTGACAATCGGTAGCTCCTGCCGCTGCCCACCATCGGTTAAAGCCCGCACTAACGATAATCCAGGCAAAAGTTGCCCTTCAAGCTGCACGGCCACAAGGCCAAGACCCTCAGCAAGCAAGGTGTGAGTAGTGATACCCCCTTTGCTAATCAAATAGCCCAACTGGGGCAGCAAAGCCCCAGCCAAACGACCCATCAACTGAGCCAGGGCAGTGCCAAATCGCAGTCGATCCACTGCGGAAGGGAATCCCAATTCGCCGCGGCTACTGAACAAAACTGGCGTCCGTCCGCTTTTAAGCACCACTGCAAGCTGAGCAAGCCACTGCCGCTCCAAATCAGCCAAAAGCAAATCCGCCTCACTCGATTCGAGTACTTGCGCCAAGCGTGCAACTGGCAGCTCCAAACCCACACACTGAGGTGCTTCAAGCAAGCGCTCCAACTGAACATCAGCAAGAGGCACGTGAGAGCCCACCATCACCATGCCTGGCAACAAAACTCCGAGTTGATCGCGACGACGCATCCTCGCCAAACCCTCTGCGCCTAGAGGTTGAGGACCAAGATTGGCAAGACCATTGAGCAAGCTCGCCGCAGAGCGAAATAAAAAACGCTTACTTCCTCGCAACTGCTCTACAGCCCGCCCTAAGGCTGCCAACTGTTCAGGGCGCTTGGCATCAACCACTGTGGGCTGATTGTCATGGAGATCACCCAACCAAGAAAGTAAAGCTCTCATCCCCTCACCACCTCGCTGCGCAACAGGTTCAGCTGCGCCATCGAGCTGAGCAAGGGAGAGTCGCTGCACAGTTGCAGCAGGAATACATCCGCAACTCTTTTCCTCCAACCAAGAAGCCAAGTCGCTTGTGCTGTAACCAAAAAGCTTGTCTAAGGCGAAAGACGTGGTGTGCACAGGAACCCCATCTAGCAAGTGAACACCATTCACCGTTGTGCGCCCTCCCTCCAAAAAAGCTGGTACATGCAACGTGGCATCAAAAGGCCCCAGCTCCTCATTAATCACTTGGGGCTCCAACACACCATGACCACGCAATGTGGAGTCACCTCGGCTTACCAACAGCACGTCCATCGGAGCTAGTCCCTCCGCAGCAAAGGCCAGCTGCAAAGACTGACAAATTTCCCGATTACATGCTGCTGCTGCATCAGGCAAAAGAGCCCGCGTATTGGCAAGCACAAACAGTATTGGCGAGGGATGACGCAGCCCCTTACGCAGCACATCCACATCCCAACGAAGCAGTAAAGGACAGCCATGCAAAGTCTGAGAACCTGTGGGGTCGTCGTCAATCACCACGATCTTCATGGTCCAACTTCAGCAATTACCAAACCAACCAAAATATTTGCATGAGGCAAATCTGAGAGATTCATCATTTACCGATTCGAATGCCATTGGGAACTACAACTCATATTTCCATCTCAACCAACAAAATACTAATAAGCTAGCGATCAACTCTCAATAAGCTTCAAGAAGAGCCGCACGATGGAAGAACCATATTCGCATTTAGCCGAAGTCTTTTGCCTAAACAAGAATTATTTCCAACAGATTTAGCCATTTCCAATAGCTACTTAGATTAGAAATGGCGCCTGATATTCACGCAAACTACTAAGTGCCAGGACGAGGCATACTTGTCGAAGCTCTAATAGCCAACTGTTAATGGGAATTGACTTACTGATAGCGCTTGGCCTTCCACTGTTGCTATTGATAATTGGCCTGCTCTGGTTTCAAGTCAATGGAGGCATGCCTGTATGGCTTGAACGTGTGGGTGCCCGTAGCGGCTTAATTTGGAACATTGGCATTATCTCAATCATCCTCATGGGAATAGTTAAGTTCCTAATCAGTAATTAAGTATTCAACTGAGCTGCCAAGCCAAGAACATGACAGCATCGTGCCGTGAGCTCTTCCTCCAACGGACCTACCAACATCCTGTCGGCCACCACTACAAAAGCCCTGGCAGAACATCTAGCAGAGCTCTATGCCGAGGGCACCCCCTGGCTTGCTTGTGGCCTGGGTACAAGACTCGACTGGGGACCTCCAGTGCATTCACCCTCGCAAGCAGTAAGTGTTAGCGGGCTAAAGCGCATCATTGACCACGCCGTCGATGACCTCACAGTCACAGTTGAAGCAGGATTGCCACTAGCAGAACTGCAGACGGCTTTAGCCGAGAAAAAGCAATGGCTTCCTCTTGATTGGCCCTGGGGAAGCCAGCCCAACACAGACCCCAACAGTGCTGGCAGTGTGGGAGGTTTAGTAGCTCGTGGCCTCGCAGGCGGCTTACGTCAACGCCATCTAGGCGTACGTGACCAACTGATTGGCATCGGATTGCTGCGCAGCGATGGCATTGCAGCCCACGCTGGCGGCAGAGTCGTAAAAAACGTTGCTGGCTTCGATCTCATGCGCCTGCTCTGCGGCAGTTGGGGCAGTCTGGCCATGATCACCGAACTGACTCTGCGTACTCAGCCGATCCGACCGGCTCACTCAAGCTTGAATATTGAAGGCAAAATTCCAAACCTGGAAGCCTGGCGAACTGAGTTAATGCGCTCCAGCTTCACTCCAGAATATTGCGACTGGGTGGATCTCGAGTCAGATCACTGGCAACTCCAAATTGGCTTAGCCAGCGTCAGTGATCAGGCAGTAAATGATCAACTGAACTCCCTGCAAGCCCTTGCTAACAAATACCAATTGCAATCGGAACGGCAATCTTGGCGAGGGCCCCTCCCAGAGCAGACATTGCCAGAAGCATCATCAAAAGCACCCCACTGGCTTGTACGTATCGGCTTGCCTCCAGCACAAATTCACAACCTGCTCACAAGCCAAGAGCTAGTAGGCCTATCAAGCTGGCACTGGCGCATAGCAGCCGGTAGCGGCATTGGAGATGGATGGCAAACATATTCAACTGAGCAAGCCACAATCAGCACCAATGAGCAACTCTCAGCACTTCGCAACTACGTACATCAACTAGACGGCAAGCTCACCTTGCTGCGTCAGCCCAACTATTCAGGTGATCGTCTGCCGGCCTGGCTGGATGCACCATCAAGGCCGCTAATTGAAGCCGTAAAGCAACAATTCGATCCAAAACAACAACTAGCCAGGGGGCGGCTGCCAGGAGTTAGTGGCTAACAGATGGCAAAGAGAGTTGAGGCAAGAGGCTAACGTCAAGGACGACGATAGGCAGCAAAAATTTAGCCGCCAATACAGGAACTGATCATTGCTTTGTTGAGACTATTTGTTATGCGTGGGCGGTCTTTTCGTATACATATCAAGAATAGAGCTCTTGATGAGTGTGGCAGTCAAGCGGCTTACCATTTAAGAATGAGTGCGGGTGGTTCCCATATTGTTGCTGATAGTAGTCATGCTTTTCCTTGCTACCGGATTCAAATCCACCGTTGACAGCAATCAATGCCTCAGCAGTTAGCTCATGATCAAGTAGCAGATCATAGTTGTAGTCGTAATTAAAAGCAATCATGGTTTTGGAATGGTAAGTGTGTGAGTTGCATTGGAATTTAACCGCAGCAACTAACTGGTAAAGCGTTTTTTCACATCCTCTATATATTGTTTCCTGTCGTTGTCATTCCAATTTGCCGGATGATTTGGTTTTTCCAGGTTTGACCAGTGATCTTTCAGTGCAATTGTTTTATTAATCATGGTTATTACAAGTTTAACTGCAACACCCGGCAATGGATTCGCACCAGTCACGCATTCCAGCTCTTGGCCAGAAAGCTCTTGATCGAGCAATTCATTGCTGTAGTCGTTGATTAAATTAGTCATGGTCTTGAAGTTGGTTGTGTGTAATACAGAAGACTTGATTGCTTCCGATGCACATACCA
>CAJWUF010000110.1 GCA_913047395.1 uncultured cyanobacterium | reverse complement strand
ATCTTTTCGCTTTTGTTGTTGCAGAGGATTTACCGCACCAGTTGATTCGCCACTTTTAGTGTTGGCAGAGCGGAAAGGTTGCCGCGCCAAAACAGGTCGGGCTGGATAGGGGTCAGCGAGGGTGCATTGGTCTCAATTTGGGCTACATCGCTTGGCCAGTCACGTGGCCCATCGCCTGCGCTTTCAAGATCTTTAACCACTTCTCCTGCTAGCCAGAAGTAGGTACTGCCTCGTGGATCGATACGCCGGCTGAACTGCTCGTCGTAGTGGCGTACAGAAAGACGTGTCCAGCGCAGTGCTCCCATCTGCTCGGGATGGCAGGGTGGAATGTTCAGATTGAGCAGCAGGTTGTCAGGCCAGTTATCTGCCAACGCATTTTCAGCAACATCCATCGCTAATTCGGCAGCAGCCTGGAAATCACGCCATTGGAAGCAGGCGACGCTCACAGCAAGTGCTGGCAATCCTTCAAGGGTGCCTTCCATTGCTGCGGCCACGGTGCCTGAACAGAACACATCTGTACCGAGATTGGGACCATGGTTGACCCCAGATAGCACTAAATCGGGTTTCTCTGGCACAAGTTCTGATAGAGCCAGTTTGACGCAGTCAGCCGGTGTACCGCTGCAGGCCCAGGCGTTAACTCCTGGGATATAGAGCTCATCGGCTCGTTCTGCTCGGATTGGGGTATGGAGAGTAAGGCCGTGACCTGTGGCGGAGCGCTCATGGTCTGGACAGACAACGGTGACCATATGGCCGCGGCTAGCGGCGGCAGCGGCGAGGCAGCGGATGCCCTCAGCTAAAACCCCGTCATCGTTGCTGATCAGAATTCGCAGCGGAGTCATCGCGTCTTGGTCCACTGCGGGGAACTTAGTCATGATGGCTGCCTACAGTCAGATGCTGCGATCTTCTTTCCGTGAGCGCCATCATTTCTTTAAAGCAGCTCACTGACCAGCTTGATGCTCTAGAGGCCGAGGCGGTATCGGCGATCACTGCTGCGAATGATGCTGATGCTCTCGAGCAATTGCGAGTGAGTTTGCTGGGTAAGAAGGGTCGATTGTCTGGTGTTCTTGGGGCAATGGGCAAGCTCCCTGGTAATGAGCGGCCGCTTGTTGGTCAGCGCGCCAATGTGCTTAAAACTCAGGTGCAGGAGCTTTTGGCTGAACGGCTGCAGGTGGTGAAATCGGCAGCCTTGGCTGAGCGTTTAGCGAGGGAAACCATTGATGTAACCGCGCCGCCCAGTGGCATACCTATGGGGCATCGCCATCCGTTAATCACAACCACTGAGCAGATTGTTGATCTGTTTTGTGGCTTGGGTTATCGGGTTGCGGAAGGCCCTGAGGTGGAGACCGATTATTACAACTTCTCTGCCTTGAATATTCCTGAGGATCATCCTGCTCGTGACATGCAAGATACGTTCTATTTAGGCGGCAACCTGCTTCTGCGTACCCATACATCCCCTGTGCAGATACGTTATCTCGAGCAGAATCCACCGCCGGTGAGGATTGTTGCGCCAGGTCGGGTGTATCGGCGTGATGCAGTAGATGCAACCCATTCGCCTGTGTTTCATCAAGTTGAGGTGCTAGCGATTGATGAAGGCCTTGATTTCAGCCATCTAAGGGGCACTGTGATGGCGTTCCTTAAGGCTTTTTTTGGCGATATGCCAGTGAGGTTCAGGGCCAGTTATTTCCCTTTTACGGAACCATCGGCTGAAGTGGATGTGCAATGGCGTGGGCGTTGGCTGGAGGTAATGGGCTGCGGCATGGTTGATCCAGCAGTCTTAGAGGGCTTGGGGCTTGATCCTGAGCGCTGGAGTGGTTTCGCTGCAGGTCTTGGCGTGGAACGCTTCTGCATGGTGCGTCATGGCATCGATGACATTCGCAGGCTTTATACGAGTGATCTTCGCTTCCTTGAGCAGTTCTGAGCACTGAGTTGATTGTTCACTGGATGAAGCAACGCGCGGATGCTTCATCCAAAATGAGGGGAACCCTCATAAACTGAAGCGGTACTTTGTCTAATTCGATCGGTGCCCTGTGTCGGACTGATCGTTAATGACGGCAAAGAGTTGGCGGTAGAGACCGCTATAACTCTTCAGTCGAGGTTTGAACAGGCTGGTTTTGACGTAGTCAGAGCTAGTAGTTCCGGTGGAATGGTTGGCTTTGCCAATCCAGATCAGCATCTGCGCATGCTGGGTTACAACGCTTGCGTGCCTGAGGGATTCGATACCTCGATGGCATTTGCAATAGTGCTCGGAGGCGATGGCACCGTGCTCTCGGCGGCACGGCAGACAGCACCTGTGCAGGTGCCAATCCTCACCATTAACACTGGACACCTTGGCTTCTTGGCAGAGGCCTACTTGGCCGACCTTGATCGAGCCTTCGAGCTGTTGCTCAATAATCAGTGGACGATCGAGGAGCGTTGCACCTTGGTAGTGAGCGTGTTGCGAGGAGAGCAGCGTCGTTGGGAGGCACTCTCCCTCAATGAAATGGCTTTGCATCGCGAACCTCTAACCAGCATGTGCCATTTCGAAGTCGCGATTGGTCACCATGCGCCGGTGGACATCTCAGCCGATGGCGTGATTCTCTCGACTCCTACTGGTTCAACGGCCTATGCACTCAGTGCAGGGGGGCCAGTTATTACTCCTGATTGCCCCGTTCTGCAGCTTGCCCCAATTGCTCCTCATTCCTTGGCATCACGAGCTTTGGTATTCAGCGACCAAGAGCCAGTGACCGTTTTTCCGGCAACACCTGATCGCTTGATGATGGTGGTTGATGGCAGTGCTGGTTGTTATGTGTGGCCAGAAGATCGGGTGTTGATTCGTCGCAGTGATCATCCTGTGAGATTTGTGCGCTTGGCAGATCATGAGTTCTTCCAAGTTTTGCGTAACAAGTTGGGATGGGGTTTGCCTCATGTCGCCAAACCAGATCGACCATGACCTGCAGGGCCCTCTGCTTGCAGTGGGGGTGGGGGAAGAGATTGCGGTTCCCTCTGCTCTGGGGTGGGCTGGCGGTTGGTCTCAGCGTTCTTTCATCTGTTGGGGTGCGGGCAGAACCACCACCTCAGCATCTGCCTCTCGAGGCTCAGTGGTGCCTGAAAAGCGGTACTTGTTTGTTATTGGAGGTAGCGGATAAGGCAGAGGAACAGCGCTTGGGATTGATGCAGCGCCATGCCTTGCCATCAGGACAGGGCATGTGGTTTCCGTTTCAGCCTGCAAGGCGATTGCGTTTTTGGATGCATAACACCTTGGCTGCGCTTGACATGGTGTTTGTTGATCAGGGTCGGGTGATTGCGATTGAGGCAGATGTGCCTGTTTGCCCTCGTTTGCCCTGTCCGAGTTATGGCCCGAAGATGCAGGCAGATGGAGTGGTGGAGTTGGCGGCCGGGGAGGCAGCACGGTTATCAATCAAGGTTGGTGATTCTGTGCAGATTCAACCTTTGCTGAAGCCTGTTGATTGGCAGCCTTAAGGCATCGTGCCTTTGAGGATCATCACCGGGTTCATCGGCGCCATTCGGGTGCCGCCTGCCAGCGGCAGGCCCCTCCAGGCTTGGTGTTGAGTCACGTTCACTGTGAAACCTGAGGTTTCAAGTAGAGGCCTGAGTTCTGCCATGGCCTCAACGGTTACCAGTGGAATCACGACGACTCCATGTGGTTGAAGTTTTTGCACTACGGCCTTGAGTAGAGCAGCTCGCTGGCGACCGCCACCTCCTAGGAGCACCCGATCGGGGTTGCTGAGTTTTGCTGGTAGATCAGTCCCATTCAGCAGGCTGAGGGCCTCGACTTCCATTACTGCAGCAGGCTGAACGGCAAGCCGGGCAGCATTGGCCTTGATCAGCGCTGCGCCGCCGCCACGCTTTTCCACAGCAAGCAACTGCAGTTTGGGCCTTAATCGCAGTGCCTCTAAGCCAACGCTGCCGACGCCGGCGCCTAAATCCCAGAGCACGCCGTGTTCTGGCAGGTCTAACTCTGCTAGGAGCTGAACACGAAGCTCCCGTTTGCTCATCAGGCCAGGGCGATCGTCGTGCTGCAGGAACAAGCCATCTTCAAGACCGAACAAGGGAAGTTCGCCTGGATCTCCTGGTGGAGCAACTTGTTCGGCAAGCAGCACAACCAGGTGTAGGGGATGAAGATCCGATGGCAAGGCATCCTGTGGCGTCAGCCGTTGCACCCGTTCATTGGCGTGTCCGAGTTGCTCGCAAAGCCAAACTGCATAGCTGGCTTCCAGGCCAGAAGCGCGCAAAATCGTACGCACTTCCTCTGCACCACCGCGGCTGGGATCGGTGAGTACAGCTAGAGCTGCGGGGCGTTGTTGCAGCTTTTGAGCCAAGGGGGCCGGGTCACGGCCATGCAGGCTGATCCAGGCGGCATCCTGCCAAGGGCGGCCAAGCCGGGCAAAGGCAAGTTGCAGTGAAGAAGGAGCTGGATGAAAGTGCAGCTGATCAGCAGGACATGCCTCGAGTAGTCGCCTGCCGATGCCGAACCAGAGCGGGTCGCCGCTGGCTAGCACGACGGATGTGCCCTGCAGCTGTTGCAACCAGGCGATCAGATCCTCTGGTTGATCGCTGGCGATCAGTTCTGGCAAAGGCTGATCCGTTTGCTGCTGCTGCCACCAGCTCGGCAGCTGTTGCAATAACCGAGTTGGTGCAGCCACC
>CAJWUF010000109.1 GCA_913047395.1 uncultured cyanobacterium | reverse complement strand
GATCTTACTATTGTTGGCATAATTGATCATTGGGATCCTGATGCTCCTAAGCCAGTTAATGAGGGGTCGGCCTGATGGAAATAATGCAGGTAACTGGTCGCTTGGTTTGTACTCAAAGGGTTGACGGCCTTGGTCATATGCATCTGCGCATACTTCGCAATAACTCAGGGAAGCAATTGGTTGCTGTTGATCCCGTTGGCTCGCGAGAGGGTAATTGGGTGTTTACTTCTAGTGGATCGGCAGCACGTTTTGCCTGTCCAGATCCCAACATTCAGACAGATCTGACAATTGGAGGGATCATTGATTACTGGTCGCCTGATGGATAGGTGAATAACACCCCATTTATTTTCTTCTTTCTTGAAATTTTTTAGCCATGGCGAAATCTTCTTCTTCTAGTTCTTCAGGCAACACCTCGGTAAATGCATCTTCATTACCTGTAGGTTCTAAACCAGCCGCAAAAGCTACTTCTAGTCAGTCAAAAACAGTTGATGTAACTCCAGTGACAACGCCCCCTTCAAAGCCCACTTCAACTTCAAAACCCTCCGCGGCTCGCAGTCAGAGTGGTTCCACGGCAGCTTCTAAATCTCCTAGTAGAGCTACGAGCTCAAGTCCTGCATCTACTAGTGGTAAGAGTGTTAATACTTCCAGTGGAGGTAGCTCTTTATTCGATGATTCCATAAAGAGTCCAAGCCCTTCTGATGCCCCCTTTATCTATGGGGTTGCACTAGGAATGATTGAAACTCGCGGAATGGTCCCGGCTATTGAAGCAGCTGATGCAATGACTAAAGCTGCTGAGGTCACTCTTGTTTCTCGGGAATATGTTGGTGGTGGTTATGTGACTGTCATGGTTCGTGGTGAAACAGGAGCTGTGAATGCGGCCGTTCGCGCTGGTGCAGATGCTTGTGAAAGGGTTGGCGATGGCCTTGTCGCAGCACATATTATTGCTCGACCACACGAGGAGGTTGAGCCGGCATTAAAGCCAATTCGCGTAAAGCGTCCAAGTTAAGCCAGTTATTACCTGCTTTTAGAGTTGGATCTCTTCATTCCTTTTGCCATAGCAATTTTACTTAGAGAAGCATTCGACTATCTTTGAGAATTGGTAACAAGGTCAATCTTTAACTTTAAAAAGGACCATCCGACCATCCATCTACTCTTGCTATGAATAAATGGCAGAAGCGTAATCGACCTTTCCGTCTTGAACGCCGCTTTGAATTCGAAACCTATAACGAAACCAGGGAATTTCTTGAGCGGCTTGGTGATTATACCGAAGCAGCAAAGCGCTTCCCTGATATCAGCTTTGGACGTACTTATGTGAATATTACCTTGCGGCCAGAGGACGATGATGAGGGGGTTGAGTTGAATGAAGCCGACTATCAATTTGCAGCTGAAATAGATGGACTCCTCAGTTGATCTGTCTTCGGCATACGCAGATTCTGGCGTCGCCGAGGTACTTGATCAGTTAGATAGTGAGCTAATTGGCTTGAGGCCTGTTAAGACCAGAATTCGGGAAATTGCCGCCTTGCTTTTAGTCGATCGGGCTAGGCAGGATCTCGATTTGCCCAGCACAATGCCAGGCCTGCATATGTCTTTCACGGGGCGTCCTGGAACAGGAAAGACCACTGTTGCAAGCAGAATCTCTCAAATCCTTCATCGCCTTGGTTATTTGCGCAAAGGTCATGTTGTGACAGTTACTCGTGATGATTTAGTGGGGCAGTACGTAGGTCATACGGCACCAAAAACTCGGGAGATGATTAAGCGAGCGCAAGGGGGTGTGCTGTTTATAGATGAGGCTTATTACCTCTATAAGCCTGGGAATGAAAGGGATTATGGCGCAGAGGCAATTGAAATCTTGCTACAGGATATGGAGCGACAGCGAGATAGCTTTGTTGTTATTTTCGCTGGTTATAAAGATAGAATGGATGACTTCTATCAGTCCAATCCGGGCCTTTCTTCTAGGGTTGCTCATCACATTAACTTCCCCGATTATAGCAATCAAGAACTGATGGCAATTGCTCAGTTACTACTTGTTCAGCAGCATTATTGTTTCAGTGATGATGCTGTGAATGTTTTTGAGGATTACATCGAACGACGGCGTCAGCTTCCTTTTTTTGCCAATGCTCGTTCAATTCGCAATGCTTTAGATAGGACCCGTTTGCGGCAGGCAAACCGGTTGTTTGCTCGGATGGGAGAACCTCTTAGCCGTGACGAACTTATGACGATTGAACCTGCTGATATCTTGGCCAGTCGTGTTTTTCAAGGGGAGGTGGAAGGTCGTGATCCGTCTCAACCTCTTACCAATTCTTTGGAATGAGTATGGAAAAAAGCTTTTGTCAGCTAGTAGCTGCTCTCTAATTTGGCTGTTCAGGCTGTTCCAGATCTCGTTTGATCAGCACAAGTAAATACGAGGGGGCCTTGTATCGACCAGGTAGGCAACGATTAAGGGTCTCCAGGTGGCTCCAACAAACGGTGCGTTCGATGTCCTCAGTGCTGCGACCTTCTTGTAGAAGTCGCCTCAAGGCCTTGCAGTAAAGGGGATAACCCGCCTCTAGTTCGCCAATGGTTAGCTTGGCTTGGGCCATGGTTCCTCGCAGTACGCCTCTAAACCTAAGCAATTTTGAGACTACTTAGTTTACTGTCCGACCGGCCTATGTTGGCTGTTTAGAAGTTCCAGTGGATATCTGATCTCTTGCAAGGCAACAGACAAGACCTTCAGCGAGAGCTTTAGGAGTGAACGAATCTTTTTACTTCTTTTTAGTTGATCTCAGCCGAGCCAAGCAATGCAGTCGATTTCTACCCGTCCCCCTTTTGGCAGGGCGGCTACTTGAACACAGGCCCTTGCTGGGCTGATGCCTAATCCGAAGACCTCGGCATAGAGAGCATTAACCCTTTGAAAGTCCGTCAGATCTATTAGATAAACCGTGGTGCGTACTACCTGAGTTGCTTCGGCACCAGCTGCCTTGAGCACTGCCATCAGGTTTTTGAGTACCTGACGGGTTTCTGCTTCCACATCTCCTTGACCAACCATCGCCCCGTTGGCTGGATCAAGGGCAATCTGACCAGAGCAGTAAAGCCATCCTCCGGCTAGTACGGCCTGGTTATAGGGGCCAACTGGTGCTGGAGCTGATGCTGTATTGATTGCTTGCATAGAAGGGGCGGTCATTTTTGGATCGGTATGAGTCATTCATCATCGCGCTCAGTTGCTGTCTCAATTTCGAGTTCTCAGAGTGTGATGCAGTTTTGTGCGTGTTCTGACTGCCTCGATTCCCTTGCTCATCAATGGCTCTGGTTATGTCTCAATCCTTTTGGAGCAGGAACAATTAGCCTCGCCACTGGTCTTTGTGTTGGCGAAGTTCTGCCAGTTCCTTGCTGCTTTGAGCACGCATGAAGAGGTTTGTACGTTGCTCTTCTGAAATGCTGCTTGGCAGGCTTAGGGCACCTCGCTGGCGGCGAGCAGAAACATCTGCAAGGCGTTCATTTATCGCGACATCCTCTGGCTGTAGAGCGGCAGCCCAGCGCAGATTGGCTTCTGTGTATTCATGAGCGCAATAAATTTTGGTCTTTGCTGGTAGGGAGCTGAGGCGTTGAAGTGCTCTATGCATGTCTTCAGCGGTTCCTTCGAAGAGCCGGCCACATCCAGCACCGAAAAGGGTGTCACCACAGAAGAGGGCTGGATCTCCACTGTCCTCTTTTGTAGTGGGTAGGTAGTAGGCCACGTGAGCTCTGGTATGGCCAGCAACGCTTAAGACCTCAACAGTGCTATTTAACAGGGAGATCTGATCCCCATCGTCAATGGAGATGGTCTGAAAAGGAATCCGATCAATATCGGCCGCGGCGGCTACCACAGCTGCCTCAGGCCAGTCTTTAAGTAGCTCAAGGGTTCCGCCGATGTGATCAGCATGGTGATGGGTCTGAAGCACTGCTTCTAGTGAAAGATTCCTTGTTTTCAGCCATCTCTTTACTGGTTCAGCTACAGCTGGATCGACAACGACAGCTTGGTTTCCTTCAATCCAGATCCAGATGATGTTGTCTTCTAAAACAGGCAGGGCATGGATGGAGGAATGCTGACGATCGCTTATTGCAGACGTTGAAGTCGCTTCCATCGTTAAAGTCCAGGTCGACGCATGGTTCCATGATCACCGTTGCGCTGGCAAAGGGAGCTTTGCTGAATGACTCGGTTGCTCGTTTTCAAGCTGCTGGCCTTGATTTCTCGGCTGTACTTGACTCAGGCAACCGTCAGCTAATGGTGCCTTCTAGTTGTGGCAGGGCCAGGGCATTGTTGGTGCGCAACGGCGATGTGCCTGTTTATGTCGCCTATGGCCAGGCGCAGTTGGGAGTTGTGGGCTATGACGTGCTGCGCGAGCATCAGATGCCAGTTGCTCAGCTCGTTGATCTTGGCTTCGGTGGCTGCCGTATGGCCGTGGCTGTGAAGGAGAGCAGTGGCTACAAGCGGGCAGCAGATCTGCCACCACATTGTCGAGTAGCAAGCAAATTTACCAATTGTGCGCGGGAATTCTTCGATGCTTTAGATCTACCGGTAGAGCTTGTTCGCCTTACCGGTTCAGTTGAACTTGGTCCGTTGACAGGCATTGCTGAAGCGATTGTCGATCTAGTCGCTACCGGCCGAACTCTTCGCGATAATGGATTGGTGGCTATTGAGGAG
>CAJWUF010000108.1 GCA_913047395.1 uncultured cyanobacterium | reverse complement strand
AGTAGATAAATGTGACCCTTAAGCGTAGTAATCACTTCTTGGCATTTGATTGCCTGAACGCATAAGTTGCTAACCAAAATAAGCGGTCTAGGCCGGCCATGAAAAGATCAATGCGCTCTTCTTAGCTAAACCCTCGCTCCTTGATGATGTTGTTCTTCCAGATAGAGAGTTCTTGCTGTTCTTTTAGCACCTCCTCTAGTCGTCGTTTGAGGTTGTAGCGCTGGGCGCTGTCTTCTGTTTTTTCCTTCTCTAGTTGCACCTTGGCGACGTAGTTTTCGCCGTGCTGTTTCCAGAAGTTTGCTTTCCCTCCGTCTCCACGTTGCAAGAACCCAGTGAAGCTACGTAGAGGCGCATTGATTAGATCAGTCACGCTGGTGAGTTTGAACTGCTTTCGCAGCTTTTCTGGAGTTTTTTCGAACCACTGCTCTGTTAAGCGTTGCTCGAGTACTCCGCGCCAAACCTGTTCAGCTTTTGCGCGTGCTTGTTTTTTGAGCGTGAGCAGAGAAGCGCAATCGGCATTCCTTAGATCCAAACCGTATTCCCTGCAGATAGCTCTTAGCTCCTTCTCCACTGCGACGAGTTCTTCTCCACTTAGAACTGTGTCAATAGCTCGCATGATGCTGAAGATCTGTTCTGCTTTGCCTTCTATGCGTTCCTTTGCCTCTTCAGTCGTTGTCAGTTGAGGGAATCGCGCCTGCTTCACATAGGCATTAGCAGCACGTATCGAGAGAGAGGGCGTGATCAAACCGCTCTTGGCTGCCATTAGCAGCTCCTCTGGTTTTAGAGCACAAAGGGCGTGGATCGTTCCATATGAGCTGGGTAGGTTCTTCACGATGTCTCTGCGCTCCTTCTCGTTAAAGAGGCTTATCTTCTCTCCTATTACCTTCAATTTGCTGAAAACCTTGGCGTTGATGCCCGTCTTGTCTCTGAAAACTGCAAGCGCTGATGGGGGTAGGCGTTTGCTGGTTTCTGAGATCCCCTGAGACAGCGTAATGATTTGCTCAGCATTCCCTGTATACGGGTGATCCTCCACGAACTGCAACAGGGTCTCTAGCGAGTTCTCTGCGACCATCGAGGTCCTGAGTGTGTTTTGATTCTATATATGGTCTGCAGAGAAAACGTAGAGAAGAAAGCAAGCGTGCTGCTCTGGCAAGACGAGTTGAAGCTTTAGAGCATTCTTGAAACTCATAGAAGGGCTGATTGCTGCAGCACGCTTGATAGCTGCGGCAGTGCCGTTGTCGGCAATAAGTGCTCTAAAAATCTTGAAAGCTTTCTCTGCGTAGTTCTCCAGGAGAGGCTTATGCCTATTTGTTTTGGCTATAAGTCGAGAGTGCTCTTCCGTTGCTGCGGCGATGAGATTTATAGGTAGGTGAGACTTACTTCCTTGCTGATGTGACTTCTTGAATAGATCTTTTGCTGTGTGTTCCTGGCGCCTTCGCTTGATATCAGTTTATGAGGTTATTACGTAGAGAAATCATCGACTGGATGGACCAGCGCGAAGCGCTTGCTCTCTACGATTTCTCAACGTAGAGATCCCTGCCTTTGTTGTAATTGCTTGCAAATACTGGGGATGAAATGGTCATGTGTGGTGTCTTCTTTGCTGAAATTTCATCCCATTGCTCAAGGAAATTTGTTCTGCAGTAGCTAATTCCCAATAGATCTTGGCGAAGTGAAATTGGGACTGGTGGAGCTGAGAATGGCTCGATACTCTGGGCCACTGGCCTAGATACTTTTGATCGCCGCCCAACAGCAGGACGTACAACTGCAGCACCGTCTGCAACAAGACAGCATTCAAGTTGCAGGGAAGATTGTCTATATCAACCCATTCTTGTATTGGCGACGCTTTGACAGCAATACCGACCGTTGGTTGCGGGAGCCTGGTCAGTTAGGTGAAGAGCAGATCAGAGTGAATCGTGGCCGGTTTTATCCGGAGCTTGATTGGGCGCAGCTAGATGAGAACCAAAGTGAAATCAAGGATGCTGCTGTTGAAATGTTTCTCAAAAGTCTTGAGCTGATCGGGACTTTTCATCCTGAGCTCACGGCTGGTCAGCTGCTTGAGGTAGAGCGCAAGATGGCTGTTACCAAGAAGCGGTCTTTTGAGCGATGGGTGGAGAAATCGTTTCGTAGGCGCTTAAAGCAAGAATCTAGAGAGCGCAAGCGCTTTGCCCGTGAGCGGTTCTTACGGTCTTGGCGGGAATGGATCAGCTTGGAGACCACCCACCATGCAGTCGGGCCGATGGTGGCCTTACTGGTTTTGGCGGGTTTTGGGGGTTGGTCAATGGGAATGTCTCAAACGTCTTGTCCAACGCTTCTGATGCCTTCCGAGCAAACTGTTATTAGGTAGATCTTTAGGCTTCCATGGCCGACGACTCGTTCGACAGTCTTCGCCTTTCCTTGATGCAGGATGTACTTCCTGTTGGTTTGGCGATGGTGGATCGAGCCCGTAGGGGTGGAGCAAGAAAGGTGGCGGAAGTTTTTACAGAATCAGCTGATCCGCTGCAGGAGTTACGAGTTGAAGGCGAGCCTGTGGCTCGATCTGTACGTGATCGATTAGATAAGGTCAGCCCGGGGCTGGGAAATCCAGTGATGGCAGTGAATGTGGCCGTTGATGATGCGGTGCCTAATACCCAAGAGCCCCAGGATCAGCAGACTTTGCTGGAGGTATTAGCTCGGATTGAGGGGCGAGTTGATGCTCTTAAGTTTCATCTGCAGAATGACATTGGCGATGTCTCACAAACCTCAGTAGCAGAACAAGGTTGAAGTCGATGGGTGGATCGCGGCCTTTGGGAAGTGTTAGTCATCGGCACAGTGGCTTGGCTCAGCAGCCCAAGGTATTGCTTGCTTTGGTGCTTTTGTTCTCTGGTGCCATGGTCGCGCGTCTGACTTGGTTACAGGTTTTGGAAGGAGCGAGATATCGAG
Source organism: uncultured cyanobacterium (assembly GCA_913047395.1). Taxonomy (GTDB): domain Bacteria; phylum Cyanobacteriota; class Cyanobacteriia; order PCC-6307; family Cyanobiaceae; genus Prochlorococcus. The sequence goes on along the minus strand of CAJWUF010000108.1, from coordinate 1,749 downwards.
AGTTGGCTGATGAAAATCGGATTCGTTTAGTACCTAGTTCACCTATTCGTGGTCGGTTGCTTGATCGCAAAGGACGTGTGCTGGCTTCTAGCAAGCTCAGTTACAACCTTTATTTGCATCCCCGATTAGTTAGTGATGCCAATTGGCCTGGGCTTCGTGACAGCCTTGCTTCGCTGCTCAATCTTGATAAGGAGGATTTGGATCAGCGAAGACTTCAGGGGGTTGGTAATGATGGCTATCGCATCACTCTGGCTCCTGATTTGAAATCAGAGCAGGTGCTGCGTTTCCGGGAGTTGGCTCGCAGCTTTGAAGGTGCTCAAGTCGATGTTGATGTGCTCCGTCACTATCCCTATGGCACTCTCGCTGCACATGTTTTGGGTTACACCCAGCCGATAACAGAAGAGGAGTTCAAGACTCTTGCTGATCAGGGTTATGAGATTCGTGATCGCATTGGTCGGATCGGTGTGGAAGCGGCTTATGAGTCTCTTCTTCGGGGTAAATGGGGTGGCCAGATGCTTGAGGTGAATGCAATGGGTGAGGTGCAGCGGAGTCTTGGCGAAAAGCCTTCGCAGGCTGGTAAAGATCTCGCCCTCACCATTGACCTTGATTTGCAGTTGGCCGCTGAGAAGGCTCTTTCTGATAAGCCTGGCGGCGCAATCGTTGCGCTAGATCCTCGCAATGGTGCTATTCGCGCCATGGCTAGTCGGCCTGCTTTTGATCCTAATTTTTTTTCAAAATTGGTCACTTCGCAAAAGGAGTACGACCAACTATTTGCTTCGCCTAATAAGCCATTATTTAGTCGGGCCATGAATGCTTATGACCCGGGTAGTACCTGGAAACCGGTAACCAGTATGGCGGGCATGGAGAGCGGTAAGTTTCCAGCAGATGTGCGTCTTAGGACCTCGGCTTGTATTACTTATGGTGCCCATTGTTTTCCTGATCACAATGGTGCCGGATTTGGCACCATCGGTTATGAGGATGCGCTGCGTTTTTCCAGCAATACTTTCTTCTATCAGGTAGGGGTGGGTGTTGGTTCGAAGGCCCTTTATCAGGCCGCTATCAAGCTTGGTTTTGATGCCCGCACAGGCATTGAGATTGGTTATCAGGAGAGCAAGGGCTTGGTCGGTCATAAGGCCTGGGCGTCTAAAGGTCGAGGTTGGGCTGAACCCGGTACTACTCCTTGGATCCCCGAGGACATGGCTAGTGCCTCGATTGGTCAATCTGTGGTTCAGATCACCCCTTTGCAACTTGCTCGTGCTTATGCCGTATTTGCCAATGGTGGTTATTTGGTCACGCCCCATCTGGCGGATGGAGAGATTGACTGGACTTCATCGTTGCGACGCACCAAGGTTGATATCAAACCCTCCACATTGGCGACGATTCGGCGTGGTTTGCGCAAGGTTGTGCAGGACGGAACTGGCTCGGGCATCAATTTGCCTAACTTCCCTTCAGTAGCCGGGAAGACGGGTACTGCTGAGGACAGTACCGGTGGCCCTGATCACGCCTGGTTTGCATGTTTTGCGCCATATGAGTCAGCTGAAATTGTTGTTGTGGCTTTTGCTCAGAACACTCCTGGTGGCGGTTCGGTGCATGCTTTGCCAATGGCACGACAGGTGCTTCAGGTTTGGAATCGCATACGCTCCAGTTGATCTGACTAGATCTCAGAGCCCTGTGATGTTTATTTCAGGCGGCTAGGTCGAGGGATTCCCCTAGGACTTGTCTGTAGTAACCACGTAGTTGTTGAGTTGC
>CAJWUF010000107.1 GCA_913047395.1 uncultured cyanobacterium | reverse complement strand
GATCCGATTGTTGAGTGAATTGGGCTTTTAGGCCTAAATCATCTGAATGGGGCCCTCTCAGTAGTTGTTGATGCTAAGGATATGGTCGAATCAGTTCATTTAAGTATCGGCATTTGCGATCTATTTGGTTATCTAGATCATCGAAACAGTGGATAATTCTGCTCATGGCTATTTTGAGTTATTAAATCAGCTATAGCAATGGTTTATTGATTGCCTTATTGATTTATAGCTACTTTGTTCTCCTTCTAGATGGCATGTTGATAGCTACTTTGCTTTTTGGGTGGCTCCTATGCGATTTTATGGCTTTGTCTTTAGTAGGGATTTTGTGCTTTTGCGATGCAGCTTAGAGCTGAGCTTAAATAGTCGCCCGCATTATGAAAATAATGCTAGTAAAGTACTGGTATGGCTTGAGTCTTCTCAAGGTCAACTCTCGATCTAGTTGTTGAATATTGCTAGGTCATGGAGATGATCTGCTGGCGAGTCTTTTGCCAAGAATATCAATAGATAGGCTAAGTTTTTTGGCTTTTAGTTTGCTCTTCTGGTCGATTAAAGGAGGCCAATGCGCTCTCTACTGCACTCAGGCGACTTACTAGGTCGTGACGGATTCTTAGCAATTCCATTCTCCTGAGTTTGCGCCATTGACGCCTGTGCTCGCTTTCTGTGCTGACCGAATAGCTGGGCGGTGCAGGCATTGGCCTGGAGCTTCAGGTATAACGTCATAATTGTAGCATGGTTGCGCATGAACGGTGCTGGCTCGTTGGCTGCTTTGGCTTGAGTTCGTATTCCTAGGCATTTTTGTTTTTTTGCTCGCTTTGCTGAATTACTTACAGGTGTCGTTGAAATCTTTTTCTTTAGAGGCCAATTGAAAAGCGAAATATCAAGGCCGTTTCAAAGCAGTTTTGATAAATGCCTTTGTTTTTTGGCGCGTTGGTTTCGATGCCTATGTAGGGTCTGAGAATAATTGCAAGGATCCAGTTCAGTGGTGCGTCCGGTTGTGGCCATCATCGGTCGCCCCAACGTCGGCAAGTCCACGCTGGTAAACCGTCTCTGTCGTAGTCGTGAGGCGATCGTCCATGACCAGCCTGGTGTGACTCGTGATCGCACCTACCAGGATGGTTTTTGGGGTGATCGTGAGTTCAAGGTGGTCGACACCGGAGGCTTGGTGTTCGATGACGACAGTGAGTTTTTGCCGGAGATTCGTGAACAGGCCAACTTGGCCTTAGCAGAAGCAACCGTGGCAGTAGTGATTGTTGATGGCCAGCAGGGTGTTACGGCTGCAGACGAATCGATTGCTGAATGGTTACGTAGCCAGCCCTGTCACACCTTGGTAGCGGTGAATAAATGTGAGTCGCCAGATCAGGGCTTGGCGATGGCGGCCGACTTCTGGCGCCTTGGACTGGGGGAGCCTTATCCGATCTCTGCCATTCATGGTGCTGGTACGGGTGATTTGCTTGATCGTGTTCTCGCCCTGCTGCCGCCGAAAGATGAGGAGGACGACGAGGCTGAACCGATTCAGATGGCGATTATCGGTAGGCCCAATGTGGGTAAATCGAGCCTCTTAAATGCTATTTGCGGTGAACCGCGCGCAATTGTTAGCCCTATTCGTGGCACTACGCGCGACACCATTGACACTCGCATTGAACGAGAAGGCCAGTCTTGGAGATTGATCGATACAGCTGGTATTCGACGTCGTCGCAGTGTGAATTACGGCCCGGAGTTTTTTGGCATCAACCGTAGTTTCAAGGCGATTGAACGCAGCGATGTCTGTGTTTTGGTGATCGATGCCCTTGATGGGGTTACAGAGCAAGATCAGCGGTTGGCTGGCAGGGTTGAGGAAGATGGTCGCGCTTGCGTGCTGGTGGTGAATAAATGGGATGCGATCGAGAAAGATAGTCACACCATGCCGATGATGGAAAAAGAGTTGCGCGCCAAGCTCTATTTCCTTGATTGGGCAACGATGTTGTTCACCTCAGCACTCACTGGTCAGCGCTTAGAAAGTATCTTCGCTTTAGCAGCCTTAGCCGTTGAGCAGCATCGCCGTCGGGTGAGTACATCGGTGGTCAATGAGGTGTTGAAGGAAGCGTTGAGTTGGCGCAGTCCACCTACCACCCGTGGTGGTCGTCAAGGACGCCTTTATTACGGAACTCAAGTGGCGAGCCGGCCGCCTAGTTTCACTCTGTTTGTTAATGACCCCAAGCTGTTCGGTGATACATATCGCCGTTATGTGGAGCGGCAGTTGCGAGAAGGACTTGGTTTTGATGGCACGCCTTTGAAGTTGTTTTGGCGTGGTAAGCAACAACGGGACGCTGAGCGAGATATGGCTCGCAATCAAAACCGGATGGGCTAAGCCATGGATTGGTTGCGTCAGCTTCCGATTGGACAGTACGTAGCCGGAAGTTCCGGATGGTTGCGTCGTCTCGACCCTCGCTTAAAGCTGGCTTGGGTGTTGATGTTCCTGTTGACGCCCGTACTGGCTGGTCCTTTGTGGCGTCTTGCTCTGGTCGTTGCTCTTTTGTTGATCACATTCGCAAGTCGTCTGCCGCTGCGGATTTGGTGGCGATCTTTGCTCTTTGTGCTGCTTTTGGGTGCTGTTTTGGGCTTTTTGGCGATGCTTTTGCCTACTGGTGAGCCCGCTTCCATCCTTGCGGTGCGCTCGCCGCAGGAAGTCCCAGGGGCGAGTGCGACTAGCCCATCCTGGGAGTTGCTGCGACTTGGCCCTCTGCGCATTGGATCTTTGACATTGGGAGGCCCCTTGGTGGTTGGCCGTCGTTCCGCTGAGTTGGGCCTCAATACCGCAACGCTGATTGTCACGGTTTTGCATAGCGTCAATCTGATGTTGCTGACTACACAACCAGAGGATTTGGTTTGGGCGCTTAGCTGGTACCTAGCGCCATTGGCTGTGTTTGGAGTTCCTGTTGATCGGCTCAGTTTTCAGTTGTTGCTTGCCTTGCGGTTTCTGCCCCTAGTGCAGGAGGAGTTACAGAATCTTTTGCGGGCTCTGGCCAGTCGGGCTATCAACATGCGACAGCTGGGATTCAAAGCCTCCTTTGCTTTGATCCTTTCAGTGGGCGAGCGTTTGTTGGCCAATATCCTCTTGCGAGCAGAGCAAGGAGCAGAAGCTTTGCTTGCGCGTGGTGGTCTATGGCTGCCACCCGAGCAGTTCCGCCCTCAGTTGGTGTTGGCGGGAGCTTCGCCTTTGCTCAACATCGCTTCTGCCATGTTGCTGATATTGGTGCTTGGTTTACGTGGGAAGTACGGTGGTTTGTAGATGATTAACAGCTGCAAGTGGGTGTAGAGCGCTATCTCAATCACCCCACGTTCGGAATGCTTTATCTCGTGGCACCTGCAGGAGATGGTCGAGACGTTTACGCCACCTTGTATGCCCAGAGGATGTTTTTCCTGGTCACTCTTCAGCCTCGAGGTGCACAGTTTGAGGTGATTCCCTATCAGGACGCCCGTCACTACGCCGAACTCCATTTGTCGCGTTGTCGGCGTGATCGCTCCCCTGAAGCTGAAGGTTGGCAGCAGCTGTTCGCTCAGACCTTTATCTGAAGCTGTTGTGACGATGTCTGCTCGCTGGCGGGACTTGGTCGACCGCCTTCCCGTTGGAGTTCATTTACTGGCTGTCAGTAAGGGGCATCCCGCTGCCTTGATACGCCAGCTTGCTGAGCTTGGTCAGCAGGATTTTGCTGAGAGTCGCTTGCAGGAGGCGTTGCCCAAGCTGAAGGCACTAGCTGATTTAAAAGGCCTGCGTTGGCATTTTATTGGCCGCTTACAAGCCAATAAGGTGCGGGGCGTGGTGAGATCCTTTGCCGTGATCCACTCGGTGGATTCCCAGTCTTTAGCAGTACGCATCTCAAGGATTGCTGCTGAGGAGCAGTGCTGCCCAGAGGTGATGTTGCAGGTAAAGCTGCGGGATGATCCAACTAAAGGTGGCTTTTCTCAAGAGCAGCTCAAGCAGGTCATGCCTGATTTGATTGAGTTAGCTCATTTGAAGATTATTGGTTTGATGACAATGGCTCCCTTAGAGCTTTCACTCGAGCAACGAGGTGAGTTGTTTCGGGAGTGTCGTGATCTAGCTGATCAGTTTGATTTGCCGGATTGCTCGATGGGAATGAGCAGTGATTGGCCTGTGGCCATAAAGGCAGGGGCCACCTGGTTGCGACTGGGTTCAATTCTCTTTGGCGCACGTTTATCGGCTACTCGTTCTTCCGTAGATGAAATTAATACTGTCTAAACCCTTGCCACGGCCTACTTGGAGCGCTATTTAGGTGTCAGGTTTCGTAGTCTCCCGAAGGGAAGCTCGATTCAAGTCGGTTTAAAACCGATTTACGTTCACATCAGCCCAAGAGGATTTCAACGGTGTCGATTATTTCCCGCCTTCGTGCTGTTGTTGCTGGTGATGACTATCTCGACGGCGAGTACGACGAGCTTGATTACGACACCGATGATCAGATGGAGATGGATCACAGCAGTGACCATGCCAGGGGTGGTGCGTTGGCCCCACCATCTGATTCCAGTCCTTTTGATCTAGGCGGAGGTTTCTCCTCTTCCAATGTGATTGGCATGCCAGGTATTGCTTCGGCTTCTGCTGAGGTGAATCTGATGGAGCCAAGGAGTTTTGATGAAATGCCTCGTGCGATTCAGGCCTTGCGTGAACGTAAGACCGTGATTTTGAATCTCACGATGATGGAGCCTGATCAGG
>CAJWUF010000106.1 GCA_913047395.1 uncultured cyanobacterium | reverse complement strand
GTTGCGCTCAACTCCGAGAACCTTGAAGTAATCCCGGTAGCCGCTACCGGCCATAGCGTTGATTCGGCCAGAGGCCCCACATAGCCATAAGTTTCCCAGTTCAACAGCACTCCTGGCATCTCATCTATGTAGGGAAGCCCGAACGCATTCACTACGCGTATGTTTTTGAGACCCAACTTCCTCTTCCCCATGGTTCGACCACACATCTTCCGCAGCAACCATGCCCTGAAGGTATGGCTTGCCCTACTGACAGCAATGGGCCTAAGTCTCGGACTGCAAACAGCCAAAACCAGAGCAGAAGATGGCGCCGGCAACTCCGAGCAGTCTCTAAAGGCATCAACAAGCCAGCAACTGGCCTTAGTGAGTCATCTCAATGCCATCGGAGTGCTGTTCTACGGGTCCTGGAGCTGTCCGGCTTGTTTATTCCAAAAAATCAATTTCGGTCCACAAGCCAGCGAACTACTGAACTATGTGGAATGCGAAAAGCCAAAGCTGCTACCTGATCAGGCAACAGCCTGCAGAGAAGCCGAGATTCGTGCCTATCCCACCTGGATCCTCCCAAATGGTCAGCGTCGAGAAGGAGTGCAGTCAATTGAAGAGCTAGCAGCCTGGACCGAGATGCCAGAAATCACTCAGCCCTGAATTACTCGCTCATAAGCTTCCTACTCACGAATAACATCCGAAAATCACAAAAACTTTAAAATTGCCAAGAGGAAACTACTTTGCATGACATTAACCATGAAGAGCCAGGGATCCAACCAAGAGCATGTCAGTGATAGATATTCCCGAGGAACAGCCAAAGCATATGCATTAACTAAACAGAAGTCTGACAATCTCTGATCGCATTCCATAAGAGGCCGCGAACAGTAAAGATTACTCAACAAGGCTCCTTCACAGACCTAGAACATTCCATCTCTCTGCCATTAAACCCATGACCAGCGTATCTTTAATCTCAGCAACTCCCAAAGCAGAAGAAATCATTGCTTATTGCGCGAGGGTATCGAATCCTGTAAATCAAGACAATCCTAATAGCGAGAAGCTCATACGCTATCTAATAAAACATCGGCACTGGAGTCCCTTCGAAATGGCTCATTTGGTGATGGAAATAGGAACGACAAGAGCAATAGCAGCACAAATTCTCAGGCACCGAAGCTTTTCTTTCCAAGAATTTAGCCAACGCTACGCTGATGTATCAACAATGGCTTTTGCAAATCCACCTTCTCTTCGCAGGCAAGATACAAAAAATCGTCAAAGTAGCATCGACGATCTCGACAAAGAAACAATAGCCAAACTCAGCTCCAAAGCGAAGTCATTATTTGAACAAAGCCGAGATCTCTACCAGGAAATGCTTGAAGCGGGCGTTGCAAAGGAATGCGCAAGAGAGGTCCTTCCATTAGCCACTCCCACACGAATCTACATGGCAGGGAGTGTAAGGTCATGGCTTCATTATATCGATCTTCGATCTGCAAATGGCACCCAAAAAGAACACCAAGACGTTGCAATCAAGTGCAGAGAAATACTAGCGAAAGAGATGCCTTCCGTTTGCAATGCGATGTGGCCATAAGGAAGAGCAATTAAATAACTTTGTTCAATAGTCAATACCTTCTAGAAACTCAATCAAGCCTTTAACGACGATTGCCAGGCAAATATTACGACCTTCTCGAAGCCAATAATTTCAAAAGCCATGGACTACGCAAGGCTTCTGAGTTCACTAATTAAGCGGGTCCTATCTAAACAAACTTGCCATCAATCAATAGGTCAACGCAGTAAGAAGCCGGACTCAAATAACTTTTCACTGGTGCACCCAATCAACGCGAATCCCTTTACGGCTATTAAGGAACCTATCGATCGCCATTGCTGCAATACACCCATCTGATGCAGCCACTACCGCCTGCTTAAACGGGGTATTGCGAATATCGCCAATAGCCCATACTCCATCCACCGTTGTGGCCATGTAATCATCGACCACCACACCACCATCTTCTGTGAAGGCCACCTGATCACCTAGGAAATCGGTGATCGGCTTAGAGCCACTCATGTAGACAAATACACCTTCCACCGCCAAGGCCTGCTCCGTCTCCTGAGTCCGGTTTTTCACCTTGATGCCCGTCACGCCAGCATCATTCCCCTCGATCAACATCAAACGAGTGCGGCTCCAGTGCCGAACATTGGGCTGAGCCATCAACGCTTGCGCGTGCTGGTCGTCTTCCTTGGGGTCACTAGTGGTAAGCCAATGCACGGTGGAGGCAAACTTGGTAAGAAACTGTGCCTCCTCAATCGCCTCTTTATTAACCCCTACAACCGCCACCTCACGGCCTTTGTAGAACGCACCATCACAGGTTGCGCAATAACTAACGCCACGACCAAGGAACTCAGCCTCGCCCTCGAAAGATGCCGGGCGCCCCAAAGCTCCTGTCGCCACAACAAGCGCCCGCGCCTTAAAGGTGCCCTCCGGGGTATAGACCGTCTTCCACTCACCGCTCACATCCACACCAAAAACCTGAGCACGGCGATAATCACTGCCGAAGGAAACGGCTTGCTCGCGCATCAAAGCCAGAAGCGCTTCTCCGCTCATCTCACTGGAAACGCCTGGATAGTTGGCAATCTGATGGGTAATCGCCAAGGCACCCGCATCGGGATTCTTATCAAGGATGACTGTCTTCAGGTCCGAGCGCGATGTGTAAAGCGCACAGGTGCAGCCAGCTGGGCCGCCGCCCACAATCACCACATCGGCTTCGATTATGTCCAAGGGGTAAAGGTCTCCTGCAGGGTGTAATAGCCGCTCTCAACAGCTAATAGCTTCAGCCCAGGAAGCGCCGATCGGGCAACAATCCTAGAAAGCCGTCACAACCCTACTGAGTTCATCATGATGACTGTCTTGATAGAAATGCCTGTTCTTTGACCAAGAGCAGACTCTTACTAACCAACCAATAGAGCTTGGCCTACGAGAATCGGCAAAACATACTCAAGATCTGAAGTGATGAACCGTTCCCCTGGCAATCGCCCCATAGCAACGCAAATTGAACTCTCACTACAAGCGGCCATTCTCGATTGCCTAGATGACTATTGCGATGTGTACGGCATCGACAGGGACAAGGCCATTAACCATTTGCTACAGGGCGCGCTTCACAATGCTCTGCCTAATCCTGAATGGTCAACAGAAAACACGCCGCTCATGCCAGCCTTCCCAATCAACCCCGAACAAGAAGCGTCGCGCAGTGATCAAGCCGGCGAAGACACAACCACACCACTAACACAAAGATATCAAGCACTTGCCGAAAACAAATTAATCCAAAAAAGGCATAGTGCTAAAGATTAAGCAGCCAAAAGAGCCCAAATAAATTTGCCATCGACAACCAGGATGCTTAATTATTGATTACAGTAAAAATCTAAATCTATCTCTACATCCAAACATGAGCCAAGGTTCTACCTACGAGCAACTACATCGCAATATTGTGATCAATGCCGATATTTACGGCGGCGTAGATAGTGATCCGAAAATCTTGGCCGCTGGATACGGATTCGAAGGAATTATGGGAATTCCTGGACTGCTCAGTGAAAATCAAATCCGCCTAGCAAAAGTACATGGAGCAGGTGTCATTCAAAGCCTCGTAGGGTTAAATCCCCCCGCGCCCTTACGCAATATCACAAGCGGCGTCGCACCTGTTGCCATCAAACTGAGCGGATTTAGTCATAAAAGGCCAACGCAAACATATATGGATGCAATGCCAATCGAATTTAGTCATCCAATTTTACCGAGCACAGTTCAACCTGAAAACTTCCGCATCCATCTCAATACAGGCGAAATAGTAACGCCACTTTATGTGGCACAGAACCCAAATTATGACTTCAACGAGCGTCAAACAGTAGTGGCCTTTGGCTACTTCGGCAATCGCTTGCCAACTAATCACCCAGAAGCGGTGCACCCAGAACAATTTGAAGTAGTGAAAAGCAAAATTCCTTTGCAATTGATCACACCTGAGGGGCTGGTTAATGGCACCGGACTCAGCCATAAAAGCAGTAATCCCTACGACTCATTTAATGGCCCAACCCTTGTTGGAGCAAAGCTGAGCAAACTTTCACTAGCTGGAGACTACGCGCCCGTCAGCCTCTCAATCGGAGCAAATCATGGGGTGGAATACTACGGCGAAAGAGAAAATCTTTACCGCCTTCGCATGTTCACATCCGGCGGATTCTCGCCTGATGGAGTGAGCGGTTTTGAACCCCAGCAGTTCGAGAAGTTTTTCCAACTAACCGCAAAAGGTTGCGATAATCAAGAAGTCACCATTGACCGTGACGGTCAATGGATACGAGTAAAAGGTGGTCAGCTCAAAGTCATGGGTATTGCTGATCTAGGCGATGGGCTAAATGCTGATCCTGAGTACACCTACTCAGAAGATCATGATAACCAGTTCGACTTAATCGTAAAGGCATCAAGTGAGCAAGCAATTAAATCATTAAAGGAAGTCATCCTTCCTAAACCACAACTTGGCACCCATAGTCCGATCTACAACCCTGGTGGACCTGGGACAGAACCTTTAGCGGAGTACAACTACACAGAACCTTCACCAGGTCAAACCTTAGCTATTGAATTTGCACTAAAAGACCCTTCAACAGTGAGCTGGGCATCTCAAGACCTTAACGATTACGACAATGCTGATGATCTTGCTGTTGCCTTCCGACTGCAAGACCCAATCACCGGTGAATGGCGACTCACC
>CAJWUF010000105.1 GCA_913047395.1 uncultured cyanobacterium | reverse complement strand
TGTGGCTGGGTTGACCGCTGTCGCGACCATGGCGGAGTGATCTTCATCGATCTGCGAGACCGCAGTGGGACCGTGCAGATCACTGTGGATCCAGATCAAGGTGCTGAGCTATTCACCATCGCCGAAAACCTGCGTAATGAAACCGTGCTGCAGATCACAGGTCTGGTAAGAGCTAGACCAGCAGATGCAATCAACAACAAACTCAGCACTGGAGAAATTGAGGTGCTTGCCGATGGTCTCAAGGTACTAAATCCAGTAATAAACAACCTCCCATTTACGGTATCGATCCACGACGAAGAACCTGTAAAAGAAGAGCTGCGCTTACGTCACCGCCACCTCGATCTGCGCCGAGAGCGTATGAGCCGCAACTTGCAACTACGCCACAAAACCATTCAAACGGCACGCCATTTTCTAGAAAGCGAAGGATTTATCGAGGTAGAAACACCTGTTCTTACACGCTCTACTCCAGAAGGAGCACGCGACTACCTGGTGCCTTCGAGGGTGTGTGGTGGTGAGTGGTTTGCTCTGCCTCAATCACCCCAGCTATTCAAACAATTACTAATGGTGGGAGGCCTGGAGCGCTACTACCAAGTAGCCCGCTGCTTTCGCGATGAAGACCTACGCGCCGACAGGCAGCCGGAATTCACTCAACTGGACATGGAGATGAGCTTCATGGATCAAGAGCAAATACTTGATCTCAATGAACGACTGATAGCCGCCATCTGGAAAGTAGTGAAGGGCATCGACCTGCCTCGCCCCTTCCCAAGGCTGACGTGGAATGAGGCCATGGAGCGATACGGGACTGACCGGCCCGACACCCGCTATGGCATGGAACTCAATGACGTCAGCGAAATTGTCAAAGACATGGGCTTCAAAGTTTTTTCTGGGGCAGTAGCAGCAGGAGGCTCCGTGAAATGCATAAACGTCTCAGCAGGGAACGATCTCATCAGCAATGTGCGCATCAAGCCAGGCGGCGATATTTTCAGCGAAGCGCAAAAAGCTGGCGCCGGCGGCCTGGCATTCATCCGGGTACGCGATGCAGATGAAATCGACAGCATCGGTGCCATCAAGGACAACCTCAGCAGCAAACAAAAAGCTGCACTACTGAAATGCACCGGGGCGAAAGCCGGTGACCTGATTTTGTTCGGTGCTGGCGATACAGCCACCGTTAACAAGGCCCTAGACCGAGTGCGGCAATTCCTTGGGCGCGAGCTGGCTCTGATCCCCAATGAGCAAGACAACAACCTATGGAAATTTCTTTGGGTAGTGGACTTCCCAATGTTCGAGTTAAACGCTGACGAAAACCGCCTTGAAGCTCTTCATCACCCCTTCTGTGCACCCAACCAAAAAGATCTCGGCGACGATCCTGATGCCTGGATAGAGCGCCTGCCTAAATCCCGTGCTCAGGCCTATGACCTGGTTCTCAATGGCCTGGAGCTTGGTGGTGGATCATTGCGCATCCACAATGCCGAACTACAAAGGCAGGTACTGCAAACAATTGGTCTGCCGCTAGAAGAAGCCAACCAGCAGTTCGGTTTCCTAATCGACGCCCTCGAGATGGGTGCTCCACCACATGGCGGTTTGGCCTTCGGGATGGATCGGATCGTAATGCTCTTAACAGGGGAAGATTCGATCCGCGACACGATCGCCTTCCCGAAAACTCAACAGGCCCGCTGCCTGATGACTCAAGCGCCGGCAGATGTCTCCAACCATCAACTAGAGGAGCTGCATGTTGCAAGCACCTGGAGCGATCCCGAATAGATTCGGCGCATTCCAATCAGCTCGCCAGATCTCCATCAATCTTGAAGTGATGTGTTCGCGGGCAACCCTTGCAGACCAGCCCCAAAAAAAACAAGAATTCCCGTAACCGCAGAAGCAACAGCACAGATCTTGTGCGCCTCTACCTACAGGACATCGGCAGGGTAGATCTACTGAGCAATGAGGAAGAAGTTACCCTTGCACGGCTTGTGCAGCGCAGGGAAGCCCTGCTGAAACAAGAGAAAGAACTGGCCTCTAATCAAGAAGCAATTAAAGAATTACAAAGACTGGAGGGACTGCAGCGGCAAGAGGCCAACCATTTCTGTCACTGGCCCACTAAACAGGAATGGGCTTTGGCTGCTGGGCTGACCCTCTCCGAGCTTCAAAACAAAATCGACACTGGCTACAAAGCCTGGGGGGCCTTAATTGGCATTGATCCTGGGGAACTAAAGCAAGCTTTGCGAGATGGTCGGCGTGCCAAGGACCAAATGATCCAAGCCAACCTTCGACTTGTAGTGGCCGTAGCCAAGAAATATCAACAACGGGGCATAGAACTGCTGGACCTAGTGCAAGAAGGAACACTGGGCTTAGAGCGAGCGGTAGAAAAATTCGATTCCAAAAGAGGATTCCGCTTCAGCACCTACTCCTACTGGTGGATCCGTCAAAGCATCACCAGGGCCATCGCTACCCAAAGTCGAACTATCCGACTGCCAGCACACGTCACCGAAAAACTAAACAGAATCAAACGGGTTCAACAGGAAATCGCTAGCAAACAAGGACGATTGGCTTCTATTGCTGATCTCGCCAAGGAGCTTGGCATGAGCCAAGAAAACGTACGCCTAACCCTGATGAGGGTTCCACGTTCGATTTCCCTGGAAACCCCGGTAGGTCAAGAACAGGGCACCCTGCTAGGCGATCTATTAGAAGATGGCAACGCCACACCAGAAGAGGAGCTCACCCGCAATCAATTGCACAACGACCTTGAAATCTTGCTAGATGAGCTGAGCAGCCGCGAAGCAACGGTAATTAGAAGACGTTTTGGCTTAGAAGACGACACTCCTCAAACTCTGACTCAGATCGGCGAAGCAATGCACCTTTCGCGAGAACGGGTCCGCCAGATTGAAACCCATGCCCTGTTGAAATTGCGGCAACCACAACGTCGCTGCAAGGTTCGTGACTACATTCAAAATCTCGATTGATGAATCAAGCCCTTAATCAAGCAACATCCTGCGGCTTCGCTTGCATTGAACCGACAGCTTCAATCGATATCCCTACTCAGCAATCCCTAGATCCACTGAGAAACTGCCTTAATTTGGCTCAACCTGCTGGAGATCTGAGGGGAATACACGGTAACTTGAAGAATCACCCTGGAATTCATGGTTAAGTTCGTCTTCGTTACCGGTGGGGTCGTATCGAGCATCGGCAAGGGGATTGTGGCCGCCAGTCTCGGGCGCCTACTCAAATCACGTGGCTATAGCGTATCGATCCTGAAGCTGGATCCATACCTAAATGTGGACCCAGGCACCATGAGCCCGTTTCAACATGGTGAAGTGTTCGTTACCGAAGACGGCGCCGAAACCGACCTGGATCTTGGCCACTACGAACGTTTTACCGACACTGCAATGTCACGCCTTAACAGCGTGACCACTGGTTCGATTTATCAGGCGGTGATCAATAAGGAGCGCCGCGGTGATTACAACGGCGGCACTGTGCAAGTGATCCCGCACATCACAGGTGAGATACGCGAACGAATCCACCGAGTGGCAGCCAACAGCAATGCAGATGTAGTAATCACAGAAATCGGCGGAACTGTTGGTGACATCGAATCCCTGCCCTTCCTCGAAGCAATTCGTGAATTCCATGGTGATGTAGGGCGTAATGACCTGGCCTACATCCATGTCACCCTGCTGCCGTTCATCGGTACCTCCGGTGAACTCAAAACCAAGCCAACGCAGCACTCTGTAAAAGAATTGCGATCGATCGGTATACAACCAGATGTACTTGTATGCCGTAGCGACCGCCCGATTAATGAAGACCTAAAACGCAAGATTGGTGGCTTTTGCGGAGTACCAAACCGAGCCGTCATTCCTGCTCTAGATGCCGACAGCATTTATGCCGTCCCCCTCTCATTAGAAGAGGAAGGCCTCTGCCTAGAAGTACTGGATGTGCTCAACCTGACAGATCACGAAAGTGACATGAAAGCGTGGGCTCAGCTGGTACATAAGCTGCGCAACCCTGGTCCCGCTGTAAAGGTGGCACTGGTTGGCAAGTACGTACAACTCAACGACGCCTACCTCTCCGTGGTTGAGGCACTACGACATGCCTGCATAGCCCAAGATGCTTCCCTCGATCTTCATTGGATCTGCTCGGAACAAATCGAAGCAGAAGGGCCAGACAAGCTGCTCAAAGGTATGGATGCCGTTGTAGTACCTGGAGGCTTCGGCAACCGTGGTGTCGACGGCAAGGTTGCAGCTATTCGCTGGGCAAGAGAACAACGAGTGCCATTCCTAGGGCTTTGTCTAGGCATGCAATGCGCGGTGATCGAATGGGCACGAAACCAGGCTGGTCTTGCAGGTGCAACCAGCTCCGAACTCGACCCCGAGAGCAATCATCAAGTGATTCACCTGCTGCCAGAACAACAAGATGTTGTGGATCTCGGTGGCACGATGCGATTAGGTGTCTATCCATGCCGCATAGCCCCAGATACATTGGCACAGAGGCTTTACGGCGAACAGGTCGTATACGAACGCCACCGTCATCGCTATGAGTTCAACAACTCCTACCGCAATCTATTTATTGAATCTGGTTACACCATCAGCGGTAGTTCACCTGATGGACGACTGGTGGAACTGATCGAACTAAAAAGTCATCCTTTCTTCACAGCCTGCCAATTCCACCCAGAATTTCTCTCCCGACCCGGAAAACCCCATCCGCTATTTCGTGGCTTAATCGAGGCAGCTCAACTACGGCTACCA
>CAJWUF010000104.1 GCA_913047395.1 uncultured cyanobacterium | reverse complement strand
TTCTTTGAATCGGAGATTGTTCAGGAGGAGGCCAAGCGGCTGTTTAACGACTATCAGCAGTTGATGCAGCTTGGTTCTGAATATGGAAAGTTCGATCGGGAGGGCAAAAAAATGTTCATTGACACGATGGAGGAGCTAATGGAGCGCTACCGCGTGTTCATGAAGCGTTTTGAACTCTCTGAAGATTTTCAAGCCAAGATGACGGTTGAACAGCTGCGCACTCAGTTGGGTCAGTTTGGGGTGACTCCTGAACAGATGTTTGAGCAGATGAACCAGACATTGTCCCGGATGAAAAGCCAGCTTGAGCAGGATTCGAGGTGAGGGTCAGTACCGGCTACTCGTACGATCCGCTCAGCTAGAGGTCCACTACCTATGCCGGTGAATTCAATCCCTCTACCGGCCTGGTTGGAACGGGGCATGGTTGACCTGTTCCCTTTAGGCAACCCTGGGGATGCTGATCAGCAACTTGCCACTCGCTTAGATCAGGTTCAGAAGCAGAGCCGCCCCCTGCGCATCAAGCTTGGGATTGATCCCACTGGTAGTGATATCCATTTGGGCCACAGCATTCTTTTTCGCAAGCTCAGAGCCTTTCAGGATGCGGGACATACAGCAGTTTTGATTATTGGTGATTTCACCGCACGTATCGGGGATCCCACTGGCAAAAACAGCACCAGAGTGCAGCTCACGCCTGAGCAAGTTGAGGTAAATGCAAATACTTATCTAGAGCAGCTTGGCAAGGGGCAGTCACCAGAACTGGCTCTGCTCGATTTCACAACCCCGGGGCGATTGGAGGTGCGTCGCAACAGTGAATGGTTGGCAGACTTGGATCTGCCCCAGGTGATTGGTTTATTGGGTACGGCCACAGTTGGACAAATGCTTGCCAAGGAAGATTTTGGTAATCGTTATGGTTCGGGCACTCCGATAGCTCTGCACGAGTTCCTCTATCCCCTTTTGCAGGGTTACGACTCGGTAGCAGTGCAGGCCGATGTTGAGCTTGGTGGAACTGATCAGAAGTTCAACGTTGCTATGGGGCGTGATCTTCAACGTCATTTCGACCAACGCCCTCAGTTCGGGCTGCTACTCCCAATCCTGGCTGGACTTGATGGCATTCAGAAGATGAGCAAGAGCCTCGGTAACACGGTGGGGCTAAATGAAGACCCCCTCTCTATGTATTCCAAATTGGAGAAGATCCCTGATCTGCTGGTGAACAGTTACCTGACGTTGCTTACCGATCTTGATCTCAATGCTTTGCCAGTTAACCCTCGTGAACGCCAGAAGGCTATGGCTCTGGCAGTGACGGCTAGCCGCCATGGCATGCCAGCGGCAATAGCAGCCCAGAGTGATGCTGCGACCCTGATAGCTGGCTCTCAAGATCTTGCTGCAGATGTGCCAGAAGCATTGCTTTCGGCTGTGAATTTCCCGGCCAAGGCCTTTTATCTGCTCAGTGCTATTGGCCTATGTGCCAGTAGTAGCGAAGCTCGCCGTCAGATCAAGGGCGGTGCGGTGCGCCTGGATGGCGAAAAAATCACCGATCCCAATATGGAGTTCACCAAAGCCACTTTGCTCTCGGGCAAGGTGCTGCAACTGGGGAAGAAGACCTTTCGCCGTTTGAAGGCTTGAGCTTGAGATCGACCACTGCTGCGATGACTTTGCCTGCCAATCCTGCTGATCAACTAATTGTTGCTCTTGATGGCATGGAGTGTGCTGAAGCGTTGGCTCTTACTTCTCAGTTGACGGGATTGTGCTGGGTAAAGGTTGGCCTTGAATTGTTTGTCACTGCAGGACCTGAGGTGGTGGCTGAGTTACGAGAGCAGGGGCTGCGGATTTTCCTTGATCTCAAATTCCACGACATCCCGGCCACGATGGCGGGAGCTTGTCGCCGTGCGGCAAACCTTGGCGCTGAGTTGATCACGGTGCATGCCTGTGCTGGTAGTAAGGCTCTTGCTGAAGCCCAGGCTGCTGCATTAGAAGGAGCTGCCGCGGTGGGCTTGCCAGCTCCAACATTGTTGGCCGTTACCGTGCTCACTAGTTGGGATGCAAAGCGTCTGAATGATGAGCTTGAGATTCGGCAACCTCTTCAGACACGGGTGGAGAGATTGGCTGAGTTGGCAGCGAAGTCAGGTTTAGGTGGCTGTGTTTGTTCTCCCTTAGAACTCAGCGGATTGCGCCGACTTCATCCGCAGCCATTCGAATTGGTGACTCCTGGGATTAGACCCCAGGGAACAGAATTAGGCGATCAGGTGCGGGTTATGAGTCCTGTAGAAGCGCTGAACGCAGGTGCTTCACGTTTGGTGATTGGTAGGCCGATTACGCGTGCGCTTGATCCTGCAGAGGCGTTTGCACGCTGTTGTCTTGAGCTTGAACAGCGTCAGCGGGATTGACCAATCTTTGGTTCGCTGCCATTGAGCAAGCGTTGCAAATTGCTGCGGTGTCGCCACACCACCATGGCCATCGCGGCAAAGGCCACCGCCAGATAAGCAGGGGGTGAGTTGCCTTGAAAGCGCAAGATCATCAGCAACGGCAAGCTAAGAGCGGCGATGACGCTCGATAACGACACGATCCGGCTAAGGCTCAGCACAGTGAGAAAGATGCCGAAACAGGCAAGCCCTACAGGCCAGGAGATTCCAAGCAACATGCCTAGACCTGTGGCTACAGCCTTGCCACCTTTCCATCCAAGCCAAACAGGCCAGATGTGACCAGCTAATGCTGCTAGGCCTGCCGCAACTTGCCAGCCATCACCAAGCCCAAGTGCCCTGGCAACTAGTACGGCGGTTGTGCCTTTACCAACATCTATAAGAAAAACTGCCAGGGCAGGACCTTTGCCTACCTGGCGCAGCACATTGGTGGCCCCGGTTGATCCTGATCCCTTCTCACGCAGGTCGATGCCTGCCAACCAGTGAGCAGCAAGATATCCGCTGGGCAGTGAACCCATCAGATATCCAATGCCTAGGGAGATGAAACCTCCAAAGAGAGAGTTGAAAATCATCAGAGCAGCTCTTGGTCTTCGAACCGTTCTTGCGGCCCAGCAGCAAAGGCTAGCCAGAGGGGAAATTGAAGCACTGGAATTTCCACGCTTTGCTCGGCTGCATCAATCAGGATTAGTGGAACTTCACCACGTTCCTCAAGTCGGTCGGCGCGCTCGACAAGCGCATCGCCGCGTTCAAATAGAACAATGCCGCTGCTTGGGCCAAAATCTTCCCGGCCAAGTCCAAGGGCATCTTGAAGTCCTCGTCGCCATTCTCCTAGTCGTTCTGGTTCGCCTGCTAGTACCAGAGTCTGAAACCGGTCGCCATAGAGTTCCCCCACGATGGCAATCAGGGCTGCCGCTACAAGAATATTGTGTGATCGGTTGCCTCGGCTGGGCTGAGCCCCTCTTCCTCCTTGGTTGAAAAACCAGTCTTCAAGAACTTCTTTGTCGCTGGGGTCGAGGCTGCGCCGTAGTTTCCAGGGATCGGCGTAGAAATCTGGCTGGCCTAGAAACTGGTCCAGGCATTCACGGATTAGTTCTTCGTCTGGTTTGAAGTTGTCAGCAACCGCTAGGGCGTTGCCTTGGACTTCCGTCTCGACCGCTGGCTTGGGCTGGTCAAGTGGTGAAGGTTTTACAACTACTGGCTGCACAACTAGTTCAAGTTGTTCCACTGATTGAGCCAAATCCTGAAGGGCTCCTGTGAGGTAGTCCTGGAATCCCTTCACTCGTCTGGCAATGGAATCGGACTGGCCAGCAAAGGAAGTACTCAACTCTTTTTCTAGCTGAGATTTGCGGGTGGATAGGTCTTTTATTTCTTGTTCGAGCTGCGCGCGACGGTGCTGAAGTTCCGTTAAGGCAACTTGCAGGAGTGGATCAAGATCTGGTTTATCAATAGCAGCAGCGCCTAGCTCATTGCTTTGGGCGTCGGAGGAGTCGCTCGAGGGTTGTTCAGCAGATATCACTTCAGCAGAAGGCTGTTCCGAAGAAGGCTGTTTCTCAAAGGGTAGGTCGGCTTCAGGCATGAACCAGGCAGGTAGCTGTGGTGTCGCTCTTGGGGGAGTTGTGGGTCCGGTTAGTGAGGTTGTTAGAGATTTTGAGCCATGTGCATAACTGATTTTGGTGCTTTAGGTGTTCAGAAAGGATTGCGAAGAGGTATTTACTGGCTTGTTTGTGGAAGTAAAGGTTCTTTGATTCAGTCCAGAATTTTCGCTAAGCCCTCCACTCGCGAAATGGGAAGTCGCTTAATCCTCGCTTGTATTCCTATGTTTAACGGCTGCCAGTGGATTGAACTGCAAAGGCAAGATCAAGGCATTAGGTGACAGTGGTAACTCTCTAGTAATTAGCAGAGTTAGTAAGGGATGGAGGAATCGGGGGTGAGGATGAAGCTTTGGCTTGGAGTCGTTTGGCTTGTGGGTTTCAAGTAAATCAGCCAAAAAGAGTTTGAGTGAGCAATACATCCATCAAAGACACAGTTACCAGGGTCATCACAACAGCTCCTGTGGTGCTAGTACCAACTTCTTTGGGACCGCCACGAGTTGTAAGACCCCAGCCACAGGCCAGAACAGCAATCTGAAGACCGAATACCAATGCTTTGATGAGCATGAAAGGCAAATCATCTGGACTTAGCCAGGTCCGCACAGAATTCCAGAAGACTTCTGGAGGAATTTGGTAGAGATTGGTACTGCTGACTTGCCCGCTCCAGAGGGCGACAGCAAAGAAGAGAAGACATTGCACCGGTGCCATGATCACCATGGCTATCACTCTTGGA
>CAJWUF010000103.1 GCA_913047395.1 uncultured cyanobacterium | reverse complement strand
GACATCGAACCAAAACATCTTCGCAGCATCAACGCTTGGATCCATTTCGAGCAGCTTGAACAGGTCATGCCCGCCCCGATAACACTCGATGTCAGAAATCGCCCCTGGCAACTACCTGATGTACTAATTGATCATCTTTGTGGGGTCATTTGCATCAATATGATTCACATCACGCCTTGGAATTGTTGTGAATCCTTGATCCAAGAAGCCTCTCAAATAGTAGGCGAATCTGCACCACTGATTCTCTATGGGCCATATAAACGCAATGGCCTACATACCAGTGAAAGCAATGCCAAGTTTGATGAGTCTTTACGCAAGCAAGATCCAAGCTGGGGAGTGCGTGAACTTGAAGACGTAAAACAGCTTGGCTTAAGTGTAGGGCTATACCTGAATAATATTATTGAGATGCCAGCCAATAACCTCTCCTTGATATTCAAGCCTAATCAATCCTGACATTTGGCCACACAATGAATACATCCATCTAAATAGATTCAACGAGGTCAACTGCCGGCAAAACAAACTCAAAGGGTCAGTTCCTCTTCATTGCGCACCACCCTCACCCGCTTGGTTACCGTGATCAGCCCATCGGGATGAACCAACATCACAGCCCAGGTCTGACTGCCGGGTGTAAATGGAGCCTGGACCGATTTAAATAGGCCCCCGCCATGCATCGGAGATAACTGAATTTCAGGAGTGCTTTGCAGACTTACCTGCACTGGCGTAAGACCAATCAAACCACCGGCAACCATCGCATTGCCAAGGGGCCGATCTAGCACCACGTCTACGTCATAACGGCTACCAGTAAGCACAGCATCCGGAATTAACAAGCTGATCGGCAGAGGCTTACTTGCACTACTAAGGATCGACTGCTCACTGATGACTTCTTCACCAATGATCCGCTCGCCTTCGCTCTGAAGTACTAGCCGTTGACTGGCCTCAAGCGCATAGGTAAGGCCTCCACTGTTGAGAGTGCCGCTCACAACAACTTCAAATGTCGGGCGCCCATCCAGAAGAGGGTTGGCTTGTTTAACACTCCAGCGAGCATCGGGGAAACGGGCAGAGAAGATGCGAAAACGACTCTCCAAATCAGACGCATACTCCCCTGCGAGCAGATCACTAAGTGCTACGCCTCCTGGTGTATTAAGCGCCTGCTGCAGTCGAACACTCAAAGGAGCAGATGCTGACGGGTGCCAGCCAGTACGCAGAGGTACTGCACCAACTGGCCTGCCTGAGAATGGCAAAAACACTGCAAAAAGGGCAAGCAGACTGGAGGCCAGAGCAGCTGATTTGGGATGACGCACTGGAGGCTTCACTGCACTCCCGATAAGTTAGACCCCTCCTTCATGCTCTGCCCGCTGCTATGCCACGGCTTCTAATTGCTGCCAGCGGCACCGGTGGTCATCTTTTCCCCGCACTGGCTGTAGCCGAAGCCTTGCCTAGCGCCTGGAACGTGCGCTGGCTAGGAGTACCAGACCGGCTAGAAACACAACTGGTTCCAGAACGCTATGGCCTAATCACTGTGCAAGCGGGAGGTCTACAAGGTCGTGGCCTACGCAAGCTGGTGCAATTAATCCAATTAATCGCTGCCAGTGGCCGCGTGCGAAAGGTACTAAGAAAGCAAAAAATCCATGCGGTTTTCACCACTGGGGGCTACATCGCTGCACCGGCGATCCTGGCAGCATGTTGGTGCGGCATACCTGTTGTGCTGCATGAATCCAATGCCATCCCCGGACGTGTAACACGCTTACTAGGTCGGTTCTGTCAGGTAGTAGCTATTGGCCTACCAGCTGCTGCAGAGCGCATACCAGGTTGCAAAGCAGTAGTCACCGGAACACCTGTGCGCTCTGTATTTCTTTCACCCCAGCCCCTGCCGAAATGGGTTCCTGACGGGGTCGGTCCCTTACTGGTGGTAATCGGCGGTAGCCAGGGAGCCGTTGGACTAAACCGCATGGTGCGCGGCGTATTGCCCAACTTGCTCGAGGCCGGCGCTCGGGTAGTGCACCTCACCGGCAACAACGATCCAGAGACAGGACAACTGCAACACCCCAATTTGATTGAGAAAGCCTTCAGTGACGAAATACCTGGATTAATACAACACGCAGAACTGGTAATCAGCCGTGCTGGTGCAGGCAGCATCAGCGAACTGGCCGTATGCAATACACCAGCCATCCTTGTGCCATTCCCCCAGGCAGCAGACCATCATCAAGATGCCAACGCAGCCTGCGCCGCTGAGCTCGGTGCTGCTGTAATCATCCACCAACACGATCTAGAACATCGAGCTCTTGGCGATGCTCTAGATCGTTTGCTAGGGCCTCGCCTACGCAGCGAAGATCATGCCTCCAACCCTTTGATGGCAATGAAACAAGGCATGAGAAAGCTGGCCGTGTGTGATGCGGAACAGCGACTGGTGACATTACTGAAGCAACTCAACTAAGTAGATCTCTAAGAGCAGCAACGATGCGGCGATTGCCCGGTCTCTGCTGCAAACCAATACGTAACCAGTGCTCCCCAAGCTCTATAAATGAGCGGCAGTCGCGTAATAGCACCCGCCGATGAGCCATTCGCTCTCGTAATGGCACAAGAGAAGCATCGCTACTAATCAACAAAAAATTTGCAGCAGATGGATGGGGCCTAATCCCTGAAAGCTCACTCAACTGAGCATGCATCCAAAGCCCCTCGCGCGTAACCCACTGCTGAACTCGCGTCATCCATCGCTCAAGTGCAGAACGATCAGTCATCAGTGCAGTGCCTGCAGCAATAGCGAAGCCATTAAGAGGCCAAGGATCTCGCCATTGCTGCCAACGCTGCAAGCGTTCTTGCGTGCCAATCGCATAACCCAACCGCAACCCAGCAACAGCAAACAACTTGGTAAGACTGCGAATAACCACAAGGTTTGAGTGCTCGCCCACTATCGGCACCAAAGACTGACGCTCGCCATCGGGCACCAATGGCAGGAATGCTTCATCACAGATAACCAACCGATAACGCTCTAGCAGCGGCTCCAGTGATGCTCTGCTCCACAACTGCCCTGTTGGGTTGTGGGGATTAGTAATCCAAAGAACATCAACATCAGGTCTCAACGGGAAAGGTTGGGGTGCCTCAGCAGACCAAGAGAGCGGCAAAGGGAACGTCTGCAAGGACCCCTGCCAACAAAGCAGCGCCCTGCGGTAATCAGCGAAACCTGGCACAGGTAATCCACTTACACCTTGGAGTGCAGCATCACGTGCGACCCAAGTGAACAATTCGGCTGCACCATTGCCTGGCAACACCATGGCCGGATCAACCCCATGCCAGTGAGCAATCGCTTCTCGGAGATGATGATGATGGCGATCCGGGTAGTCCCTAAGAGTGCAATCAGTTAGAGCCCTGTTTAAACAGCGTCGCAAAGGCCGCGACGGAGGGAAAGGCACTAGCGACGCACTGGCATCCAACAACTGCTCAGGCCGACAACCCAACCGCTGCGCTTCTTGAAAGCGATTACCACCATGAACAGGGAAAGCTGAACTCAAGCCAATCGCGAACCAGAACAACAATCCATCCTGCCGAGCCTGATGGAGTCGACGCGCTTAAGGAAGACCGATAGAAAGCAGTAGCTCATCAAATTTGCACTCGCTTTAACGATGCGCCGTCGCCTTACCGCCCTAATGGTGATACTAGTCAACAGCACTGGAGCGCTTGGCCTCGCCCAATCGAGTGTGGCCGGCAGCAAATTCGAAGATCTAGTGCAACTGCTTGAGAAGAACAGCTGCATAAGTTGCAAACTTCAAGACGCTGATCTAATGCATGCCGATCTGCGCGATGCCAACCTTGAGAACGCAAAACTACAGAGAGCCGATTTAGGACGTGCCCAGCTTGATGGAGCAAACCTAAGCGGTGCTGATCTGAGCTTTGCAACCCTTCGCCACGCCTCACTACGTGGAGCTGATCTTCGCGGTGCAACGCTCACCGGAACGGATCTAATCGGAGCCGATCTCAATGGCGCCAAACTTGATGAAAACGGACTTGCAAGAAGTCACTGGAAGGATGCAAAAGGAGTTCAAGCCATAGCAAGCGACTATGCCTCGCTTCACAATGCTGGGGTTGAAGAAGCATTAAAGGGTCGCTATCCAGAAGCAGAGGACTACTTCAATAAAGCCCTGACACACCGACCAGATGCCGCCATCACTTGGGTAGCACGAGGTATCTGCCGGGCGGAACAAGCAAATCGAGAGATGGCCTCTCGCGACTTCGCCTACGCAGCTGAATTATTCGAACAACAAGAACAACCTGAACTAGCCCAACAAATGCGAGAAGGTGCAGAACGCGTAAAAAAAGTGCAAACAAATTCAGGCGGCAATGGATTAGGGGGCGCAATCCTTAGCAGCGCAACTGGTTTATTTCAAAAGCTATTACCCCTAGCGGTGAAATACTTTGCCCCAGCAGCATTTTAATTAATCTGCCTTAAACAGGGCATCCTCTTGCGCAACTAAAATAAAACCAATGTTTTTACTTCTGTCTTCCCTGGCTATAGATCAGTTGCCGTGCAGCGCCAGTAGAAGGCCGATATCCATATCCATAGGTACCACCAACATTGTCATCAATGATACGAGCACTGACCATGATCACAAGTTCACGATTAACCCTCGATCCCAGTGTATTTCGGAAGAATTGACCAATAAAAGGAATATCACCAAGAATGGGCCACTTGGTAACCACCTGTTTATCTTCATCCTGAATTACACCAGCAAGAATCAAAGTTTGCCCATC
>CAJWUF010000102.1 GCA_913047395.1 uncultured cyanobacterium | reverse complement strand
TAGGTTCATAGCGCTCCAGATAAATCCGCAACGTGGCTCCTTTAGTACCAGTGCCCGAGAGTCTTACTACCACCCTGCTGCCGTCCTCCAGCAGGATGCGCAGGCCCTGAGCTTGCGTCTTTGAGCCATCCACAGGATCGCTGTAACTAAAATTGTCCGCGTGGCTAACTTGGCCCCCGGCGAAGGGCTGAGTGACTAGCCCAGGAAGCATGTTCTCCAGCCTGTCGTAAAGGCCATGGGCATCCTCACTAGCAATCGCTTCATAGTCATGACGTGAGTAGTAATGGCGTCCAAAACGACTCCAATGCTGCGTCATCACATCAGCGACGCTGCAGCGTCTCTCCGCCAGGATTTGCAACCAGAAGAGCACTGCCCATAGTCCATCCTTCTCGCGCACATGGTTGCTACCAGTGCCGAAGCTCTCTTCACCGCAAAGGGTGATGCGACCGGCATCAAGCAGGTTGCCGAAAAACTTCCAGCCAGTAGGAGTTTCAAAGCATTCGATGCCAAGTTCTCTAGCCACAACATCTACGGCTGCGCTAGTGGGCATCGAGCGGGCTACTCCAGCCAAGCCGCCGGCATAGGCCGGTGCAACCTCTGCATTAGCAGTGAGGATTGCAAGACTGTCACTTGGGTTCACGAAGCACCCTCTACCCAAGACCATATTGCGGTCACCATCACCATCGCAGGCAGCACCAAAACGATAGGAATTCCCATTCAAGAGAAGGTCTGCTAGTTCAGCTGCATAGGTGAGATTGGGGTCGGGGTGACCACCACCAAAATCTTCAAGAGGGATACCATTGCGCACAGTGCCAACTGCTGTGCCGAGGAGTCCTTCCAGTAGCCGCTTGGCATAAGGACCGGTGACAGCATGCATCGCGTCAAACACGATTGGGAAGTCGACTCGTATCAAGTCACTTATGCGCTCGAAGTCAAATAACTTCTGCATTAGCTCTACGTAGTCATCAACACCGTCAATGACGTCTACTGCCATATCACCAATGGCGTGATGACCTGGAGTTGCCAGAGGGACCGCTGGCGCATCCATCAGGCTGTATTTCTCTAAAGTCTGGCTAGATGCGTAGATCGCGTTAGTAAGTGATTCTGAGGCTGGGCCACCATTCGCGCCGTTGACCTTGACGCCAAAATCTCCATCTGGACCACCTTGGTTATGGCTCGCGGAGAGGATGATCCCTCCAATGGCCTTTTTGCTGCGAATTAGATGGGATGCTGCTGGCGTAGAGAGAATTCCATCTGTGGTGGTGATCACTCGCTTTAAGCCATGAGCAGCACCCATACGCAGGATCACATCAATGGCGCGACGATTGCCATAGCGGCCATCACCTCCCAATACCAGGGTTCCGCCTTGAACCCCAGGCAGGGTAAGCAGAATTGCCTCGATGAAGCTCTCCAGGTAATTGGGTTGCTCGAACTGCTGGCTGCTCTTACGCAAACCAGAGGTCCCTGGCTTTTGATCAGTGAAAGGTGTGTTTAGAAGTACCTGACGCTGTGTAGGTTCAGCCTGGGCCGAGGTATTCATCAAAGATGAAGGCAGTTCTTAATCGAACCTAATCAAGTCCATGAACGCTCATCATCACGGCCGCATCCAGTTCTACTAGGAAGATTGGGAAATATCGCTTGAAAGAGCTGATATGCAGCTCAGCGACAGGCTGGCCAGGCATCATTGCTTTTGTTGGAATTCAACTGCTACCAGGCGGCTCTCAACTACTCCGTCCATGGCGCCTATGGAGCATTCGTCTGTTATTCCCCAACCCAAAAGCCAAAGAAGCGACGCCTACAGCCGCTGTGGCTGCGATTGCAAAATCTGGTAGCAAGTTCACAAATACCCTGCTCGATCTCTCAATGAGCTTCAGCGCCACCAGCAGACAATCCTCACTGTGCAAACTGATAAATGTCAGTCCATCACTGATCTTTGAAGGTTTGGCAACTTATAGCCAACCTGAACAATGCTTGATGCAACCATTCTGCTGAGAATGGTTGCATCAAGAGCTTTAGCGCCTAGCTCACTACGACTCTATTGATCCCTAAAGAGCTGCGTTTGCTCTTGCAACAAGACATAAATCTGCTAATTAATGACCTTCGATTTAGGACTGCTGGGGGACGAGACCGCCTTGATTAGATGGATTAGGTGATTTCTGCCTTGTTGGATTGATGCAAATCACCGAAAGACGCCGGGCTGGACTATCTATGGAATCCCTGCGCTGAAAACTGTTTTTTGAGGCAGTTTTAGCTACCTGAAGCAAGTCCCAAACGACATCCTTACAAGAGGATGGCAAACGAGGGTGGTCCATTAAAGGATCAACCATTTGACGAGTGCGGCGGCAGGCTTCTGCATCATTAGTGCGAGAGCAAGTAAAAGCCTGCCGTTGGATGCTGCGCAGCTCCTCTTTGGTGGGAATTGGTACGTATTCCAGCTCACTGAATGCTGGGGTTGCAGAAAGGAGAAGCAGGCCGAGCGCGGCCAAGTTCGTTTGGATTTTGTGAAAACTCATGAGTACATTCTGGCCGAGCAGAACAAGTTGGCCAAGGTTTTGAGATAGAAGGAGATCAATAATTTAGTCTTCTTAAGCAGGTAGGTGACCCATCGAAAATAGTTCAGATCTAGAAGGCACCTCCCATGAGGGCCAAAGCTTATTAAAGAGACAGCACAATTAATGATTATCCAGCTTTAAAATATCATCAGCCAAAGTGTTAGTAGAAATCAAGATTGGACTGATTATGGATAGATTGACGGGCATAAGCAATTTACAGGATGAAAACAATTGATTACTGGAACGAAGTTAGGGTCAATTGATAGCGCAAGATTGTAGTATTTAATTGCTTCAGTGTCGCTGAGCAAAGCGTTGAAGATGTTTCCGATATCTTTGATGGTCTCTGGGTCTGGCATGTCTAGTTAATGGGCTTTGCTTAGGCAGTTTTTGGATTGTTCAAATTGCCCTAGAGCTAGTAGAAATTTGCATACGTACTTCCAGGCAACTGCTTCGTCGGGGTTTTGCTGAAGCATTTCTTGGCAGGCTTGAAGGCATTCCTGGTGGTGACCAGCAGCGTTTCGTCGTTGGTGTGGGCAGCTACGGGTGACCAGTTGAAGCTGCCTGTTAACACGGTTTTGTTTTCGATTATTTAGATCCCTCCATTCGCAAGGTATGGATCTTTAAGTTCGAGTTGCATAGCGGTACTTCGGAGCAATTGTTCATCTATTTTGCTGTATTTACCGCTGCTTAGTTGCTCGTGAAGAGGTTTCCCTATTGCCATTCTTGAGTTTTTAAAGCATTGCAATATATTCTCGCGTTCGCCAATATAGAATAAAATTTTAAGACCAGAGCCTCTGTTGCTGGCAGGAGATGGATTTCCGTAAAATTCATATACACCATCGCAATTATTCAATTGTTTTGGTTGGGCTATCGCTGCGGTGTACGCAATAGTAGATAGGAAAAATAAGCCACTTATGGAGTATCTGAAAAAGCTCCTTTGTGCCCGCATTTAAAAGGATGTCTCACTCTAGTTGAACAAGATAACCCAGTTTTGATGGTTCTCTCAGCTTCTTTAATCCCCACTCCCGCACTTGGCTCTCTGTCTTTCCAGCTTGAGTTTTATTCGTGGCGTGACCCCGAGCTCAGCACTGCGCCACATCCGGTTCATCTCATGGGTGAAATGAGCAGCGAGCTTGGGTGAGTCGATTATCAGCAGTGTTTCGTCGTTGTTGTTCACTTGCCTGAAATTATCGATGGGTTGTGCGATTTAGTCTGAGCAGATTTTAGCTCCCAAATCATATTCCTCCATTGGCTAGGTATGGATCTTTAAAGTTCAGTTCTTGGGCGGTTTCTAGAATTAGTTGTTCATCTGTTTTGCTGTACGTTTTTCTGGCTAGCTCCTTGTGAAGTGGTGTCACTTTGACTGCTCTTGAGTTTTTAAAGCACCGCAATATGTTCTCGCGCTCGCCAATAAAAAATAAAATTCTAAGATCAGATCCTCTGCCGCTAGCGGCTAAAGGATTGCCATAAAATTCATGTACACCATTGCAATTTTGTAATTGGTTTGGCTGGGCAGTTGCTGCAGTATTGATGATAGAAAATGCGCCAATGAAGGTGCTGATGCACAAGCGTACAAAGCTCATTTTTGTGTTTCTACTCACAATCTTTACTTTAGTCTGAGTGGTTATCCAGGCTTTCATTGTTTACTGAACTTCTCTCTACCCCACTCCCGCACTTGACTCGCTGCCTTTCCAGCTTGCGTTGTAGACGAGGAGTGATCCCCAGCTCAGCACTTCGCCACATCCGATCCATTTCACGGGTGAAGTGTTTGGCGAGTTGCGGTGAGTGGATCACCAGCAGGGTCTCGTTATGGGTGTAAGCAGCAGCTGGTTACTAGTTGAAGCTGCCTGTGATGACTGTTTCGTTTTCTTTTGACCTAGACTTGTTTTCGATATCTATCTATTTAGAGACTGTTTTGCCTGCAGCGAAAGTAATGTATAATGCTTCCATTAAGATTGCTCAAATGAAGACATTGCGGTCATCTGCTAATTTCGCTTTGACAAGTGTTGTTGGTGCTTCTCTGGTCTTTGGCTTTCCTGGCAAGTCATTAGCTGGTCGTGGTCTTGGTGCTGATAAAGAGCAAGTCAATGTATATGCAATCAAATCAACTAACACTAAGGGTCTTAAATTAGTTCAAGGATGGATCTCTTACAATGATGGTGATGTCCTTTCTGGAGTATTCAGGATTTACTGTCCTACTAGTATGATTCGACCT
>CAJWUF010000101.1 GCA_913047395.1 uncultured cyanobacterium | reverse complement strand
GTCGCAAGCACCAGGCCAAACAAGGTGAGTTGGTTGAGTGAAAAGCCAAATCCCAGTACAAGGGCAAATGTGCCTACAAGTGCTACAGGGATGGCAATTCCGGGAACCAAAGTTGCCTTCCAGTTCTGGAGGAAGAGGAAGAGAATAAGAACCACAAGTAAAACAGCATCCCTAAGGGAATTAGTCACACCCTTGATGGAAGCATCAATAAAATCAGTGTTGTCATAGATCTTCTCCATCTTCATGCCAACTGGCATGTTGTTAGCAAACTCTTCAAGAACATCCTTGACGCCATTAGAAACCTCAAGTGCATTGCTTCCACTTAATTGGTAAACCGCTATGCCAACCGAAGGTATCCCCTTTAAATCAGTAGCACTGGTGGAATAATCTTCGCCGCCTAGGGAAACGCGCCCTACATCTTTGAATCTCACCAATCCGCCATCCTTGGTGTTTTTTACGACCATATTTTCAAACTCGCCAACACTCAATAGGCGGCCCTGCAACTGCACAGGAATTGTGAATCCTTGACTATCAGGTGCTGGTTCTGCACCTATTTTGCCAGCAGGAACCAGCCTATTCTGACTATCAAGTGCTTTGATCACATCTGCAGAGGTAAGTTTATATGCCTCAAGCCTCTTGACATCAAGCCAAAGCCGAAAAGAGATCTTGCGATTACCAAAGTAAGTGACATCACCTACACCCTTGACTCGCTTTATTGCATCCGTCAAATTAAGATCAAGTAGGCCGCTAATTGTTTCAACGCTATACTCTATCTTGCTTGGATCTTCACTTGCGAAGTTATAAAGCAGCAAGATTGAGTTTGATGCTTTATTGACGTTTACACCAGCTTTGCGAACCTCTTCTGGGAGTTGAGGTTCGGCAAGTGCGACGCGGTTCTGAACATTAACTTGATTAATATTTCCGTCGGTACCGCTCTCAAATGCTACAGAAATAGAGCTAACGCCATCAGAAGAACTTGATGATGTTAGGTAGTCCATCCCTTCAACACCATTGATTTGCTGTTCAAGTACGCTGGTAACACCTTGCTCGACAGATTCAGCATCTGCCCCGATATACGTAGAATTTACTTTTACAGTAGGTGGAGCAATATCCGGTAGCATTTCAACCGGCAGTATTGGAATCGCAATCAACCCAGCGATCACAATTAGCAGGCTGCAAACTGTGGTAAGAACTGGACGGGTAATGAAATTGTTAGATGCAGACATCTTTGCGCCTCAGTTCTTTACTTTGATGGGCATGCCATGTCTCAACTTCAATATGTTTGTGGTGATCACCTGCTGACCAGCTGCTAACCCCTTGGTCACTTCATAACGATCATTTTGAAGGGACCCTAATCTCACCGGGGTCTGTAAGGCAAAACGTGTTGAGGGCGGAAGCTTGCGCAGTTTCTCGAGCGGAGCTTGGCCTGGTTGGGCTTCAATATCTTTAATGCTGCCCACGCGATATACGAAGCTCTGAGCAGCTGTTTGGGTGACAGCGACAAAGGGCACTGAAATGGCTCTCTTGGCGTCAAGTTGCACGCGAGTAGGTAATCGCTGGCCATTGCGCAGAAATCCGTTGGGATTTAAGAAAGTCGCTTTTAAAAGCAAACCCTGGGTATCAATATCCACAGTGGGATCCACTGAGTCGACTTTGCCTGTGGCTATTACTTCTGTTGATCCTGACTTGCTGATGTAAACCGGCAAACCAATCTTGATGCGATCAGAAAACCTTGCTGACACCTCTACACGGGCCTGAAGCTTGTCGTTTTTGATCAGTTTGGTGAAGGGATCTCCCGATCTAACTACATCGCCAACTTTTACTTGTACATCAGCCACGATCCCAGAGACCGGAGAACGCAAATTGCTATAAGCCAATGTCGCTGCAGTTGCTTTTACCTTTTCACGAGAAGCGATGTACTGAGCCTTGTATGAATCGCGATCTAAAGCAGAAGCTGCTCCTTGAGGCACGAGGAATTCGTAGCGCTGCCAATTGAGCTTGTCTTTTTCTTCTTGAGCTTTGAGACTAATCAGCTCCGCCTGCACTTGAGCCTGATCTAGTACCACCAGCAACTGACCAGGTTCGACAACATCGCCCTGTTTGATTTTTAACTCCAGGATGCGGCCGGAGGCTTGAGCTGCTAGTTGAACCTCCTCTAAAGCCTCAAGAGTGCTCACCGTATCGATGTCGTCGGTGAATTCAGCCATGGTCACCAACGTTTGTTTCACCTCAATTGAAGGTGGAATTTTTCTGCCACAAGAGCAGAGCAGCAACATCGCCGCCAAAATGGCCAGAGAGCGTTGCTGAACAGGCACAAGCAAATTAACTAATAGGCCCTGATTATGGATATAGGCCAGACCTTAGGGAGAAGATCCTGCATGGCGTAAGAATTGTCCACCTGGTCGAGGTACCTCTTGGGTCAGGATCTGTTCACATATCAAGGAGATCAGGCGCGTCTGCGCCATGCACCGCTTGCTGATCGGCTGCGCCCTCGAACCCTTGATGAGTTTGTTGGCCAAGCTGCGATTCTTGCTGAAGGCCGACTCTTACGCCGAGCCATAGCTGCCGATCGCGTAGGCAATTTGCTGCTGCATGGTCCTCCTGGTGTTGGTAAAACCACTCTGGCCAGGATTATTGCCGGACACACCCGCGCTCATTTCAGCAGTCTCAATGCCGTTCTCGCTGGGGTGAAGGACCTTCGCCAGGAGGTGGATGACGCCAGGCAACGACTGGAGCGACATGGGTTGAGAACGATTTTGTTCATCGACGAGGTACACCGCTTCAACAGCGCCCAGCAGGATGCCCTACTTCCTTGGGTGGAAAACGGCACCGTGACACTGATAGGTGCCACCACGGAAAACCCTTATTTCGAGGTCAATAAAGCGTTGGTTAGTCGCTCCAGGCTTTTCCGATTGCAGGCACTTGAGAGTGAAGATCTTCATCGCCTCCTTAAACACGCACTTGAAGATCGCGAGCGTGGCTATGGCGATCGCAAGGTGTTGCTCTCTACAACGGCGGCAAAACACCTGGTGAATGTCTCTAGCGGTGATGCACGCAGTTTGTTAAATGCTCTTGAACTCGCTGTGGAAAGCACGAGTCCAGATGAACAGGGATCCATTCACATCAACCTTGCTATCGCTGAGGAATCGATTCAGGAGAGAGCAGTCCTCTATGACAAACAGGGGGATGCCCATTTCGACACCATCAGTGCCTTCATCAAATCTCTGCGAGGTTCAGATGCCGACGCTGCTCTGTTCTGGTTGGCGCGCATGGTGGAAGCAGGCGAAAATCCACGCTTCATCTTTCGCCGCATGCTGATTGCTGCTGGAGAAGATATTGGCCTTGCTGATCCCCAGGCGATTGTGGTGGTGGAAGCCTGCGCAGCAGCATTCGAAAGGATCGGCTTACCAGAGGGGCTATACCCCTTAGCGCAAGCAACCCTTTACTTGGCCTGCGCTGATAAAAGCAACAGTGTGCTGGGCTTTTTTGAGGCCCTACGCACGGTACGAGAGTCTCAACGTCAGGATGTGCCAAGTCATCTTCGCGATGCTCACCGCGACGGAGCAGCCTTCGGAGATGGTGTTGGCTATCGCTATCCCCATGCTTTTGCAGAGCACTGGGTCTCGCAGCAGTACCTGCCCAATGCCCTGCAAGGAGAAGTCTTCTGGCAGCCGAGCCGGCAGGGTTGGGAAGGTCAGCGGCGCCTGATGCTGCTGGAGCGAAGAGCTGCCCAGCTCGCTGCTGCAGCCGAGTCAGCCCAAGAACATCCACTATTGGTGAGCAGTGGTCCTGGAACCCCTGAACTTGAGAGATGGTTGCAACGCCAGCTCAGTCAGGATGGAGATCGATTGCACCATCTGCGAGAAAGACTCTGGTCTGGCGTGAAATGGCAACGCCACCATCGTGTTCTGATCTTGGGAGGACGCTCTCTGCTTTGGGCTCTTGATCCACTACAAGCGGTGCCAGAAGGCGGAGTCACAATCCTCTGCCAAACATCACAAGATCAGTCTCGACTCTTGGCTCAGCTTGATCTGCTTGATCCAATGATTCGCCCTGAACTGATGGATGGAAATTGTGATGCAGTGAACGAATTACCGGCTCAACATCAGTTCGAATGGATTGGAGGACGTGTCTCTAGTCAAGACTTTGCAGGCTTAGAGATGCAAAAACTTTGGAATGTCATCAGCCAGAGATGTACCGATGAAACGGGTCTAAGGCTTTTGATTAGCTATGCAGGCATCGGGCCGGCTGAGGCCCTGCTCCAATTGTTAGAAAGTAAAGGAAACAATCTTGCAGAGCGAGAGCTGCTGGCACCGCTTATCGCTCTTGAACACACTTGGCTAGAGAGTCAGCGTCTCGATGTCTCTTTAGCTCAGAACCTGCAGGAGCTCGGCTGGCAGCTCGAGTTGGAGCAATGGGAAGAGCCTCTTTCGCTGCAGTTGGATGAAGATCTTGAGCATCGCTGGCTCAGTAAGGGAAGTCCCTATAGAGAACTGATGGCAAAACATGCATCATCAGAAAATCTCAACAGCTTGCAGCGGATACTTCGTAGCCTTCGGGGAAAGAAATTACCTCAACGTCTGATCCATCAACGCATCATCGGCAGTCTTGAGTTTAACTAAGGCCAGCTTTTCTGCGAGTTAAATAGCTGACCATAAGAGGCCAAGGAAATGATGTCATAGCTAGAGAGTTGCTTTGAAAGCCTAATGCTTAAGCTCGTGAATCAGGAAAATGCTATTTGTGGACACCTGACCCGTTTTCTTGCCATAATAAATGCCATATGTGTCAGTAATGCGAAACTTAAAGTGCAGTTTGGCGATAATCAATTGTGATGAGATACTATTTATTAGTTGAATCAGCAATAACGCCTGAATGCATCAGTGCGAGG
>CAJWUF010000100.1 GCA_913047395.1 uncultured cyanobacterium | reverse complement strand
ACTGGCTGTGGCAAGACCCTGCTCGCTCAAACCCTGGCAGAACTCCTAGACGTTCCCTTCGCCGTAGCTGATGCGACCACGCTGACGGAAGCCGGTTACGTGGGTGAGGACGTCGAAAACATTCTGCTACGGCTACTGCAAAAGGCCGATATGGATATAGACCATGCCCAGCGTGGAATTATCTATGTTGATGAAATCGACAAGATTGCCCGCAAAAGCGAAAACCCCTCGATTACCCGAGACGTATCCGGTGAGGGAGTACAGCAAGCCCTACTGAAAATGCTCGAAGGCACTGTCGCCAACGTGCCACCCCAAGGAGGACGTAAGCACCCTTATCAAGATTGTATTCAAATCGACACTAGTCAGATCCTATTCATCTGTGGCGGTGCCTTCATTGGCCTCGAAGATGTAGTGCAAAGACGACTCGGCCGCAATGCCATCGGTTTCATGCCCAGTGATGGTAAAGGGCGAAGCCGGGCCAATCGTGATCTGCAAGCAGCACAGGTGCTTAACCACCTAGAAGCCGACGACCTGGTTCGTTACGGCCTCATCCCTGAATTCATTGGCCGCATCCCCGTGAGTGCCGTGCTTGAACCACTTGATTCACAAGCACTCGAATCAATTCTCACTGAGCCTCGTGATGCACTAGTCAAGCAATTCCGCACCCTGCTGAGCATGGATAACGTTCAGCTTGAATTTGAAGCAGACGCTGTAGAAGCTATCGCCCAGGAAGCGCACCGCCGCAAGACTGGTGCTCGAGCGCTTCGAGGCATCGTCGAAGAGTTGATGCTGGATTTGATGTACGACCTTCCATCCAAAAAGAGCGTAAAGAAATTCACCGTAACCCGCGCGATGGTGGAAGAGCTCAAGGGCGGCAACGTGCTGCCATTGCCTGGCAGCGACGAGAGAACGCATAAGGAATCAGCCTGATCTGGTGAGTAGAGCTGACCACCTACGGGTGCCTCGGCAGCACGGACTTTTCTTACATCACGGGATTGATCTTGGCGATGGAAGTGTTGCGCACTATCTAGAGGGTCGTTTAATCCTTCGCAGCTCACTTGAAGACTTCTCTGATGGCAAAACTGTGAACGTGGTGACACACCAACAAGCTTCTCCCTCAGGAGTAACCCTAAGAAGAGCAATGAGCCGCATTGGAGAGCAGCGCTACAACCTACTTTTCAACAATTGCGAGCACTTTGCTAACTGGTGTAAGACCGGGCAACATCGCAGCACCCAAGTGGAGGACTACATGCACTCCAGCAGCCTAGGGGCGCTTGCACTAGGTCAATTACTCCCTGCTGCCCTACTAACTGGGTTAGGCCTGCTGCTTCGGCAGGGCGTAATAAATGAAGCCTCCCGAAAGCAAGCCCTGCCGGGACTTGCTCAACTAAAGAAACTGCGCGTGAACTTACTAAACAAACTCGAATCAACCCTGGAGCAAGCAGACGGCTGGATTCACGGCAAGCCAAAAGAAGCTGCCATGGATCGCCACAACTCTCGCATCCGTTCATTACTGTTAAAAGGGCAGACCATTGCCGATGAACTGGCAGCTGTAGAAGATCTAGAAGCCCGCATAAAAACACTTCTCAACGAAACAAGAGCAAAACCTTAGTAACCTCAACATCTCGCCAGCAGCGCATGAGCCAGGCCTACCAGCCGCTGCACCACAAATACAGACCGCAACGTTTCGATGCCCTAGTGGGCCAAGAAGCTATTGCCGCAACGCTCTGCCATGCACTGCGCACCAGCAAGATCGCGCCTGCATATCTATTTAGCGGACCCCGGGGCACAGGTAAAACCTCCAGTGCCCGCATCCTGGCCAGATCACTTAATTGCTTAAACAGCGATAAGCCAACAACCGAGCCCTGCGGAAGTTGTGAGCTCTGCATCAGCATTGCCGCTGGAACAGCGTTGGACGTAATCGAAATCGACGCTGCCTCCAACACCGGTGTCGACAACATTCGTGAACTGATCGAACGCTCACGCTTTGCCCCTGTACAGGCCCGCTGGAAGGTTTATGTGGTTGACGAATGCCACATGCTCTCCACTGCAGCCTTCAATGCACTTCTAAAAACCCTGGAGGAGCCACCACCACGGGTGGTGTTCGTACTAGCAACAACTGATCCTCAGCGAGTACTCCCGACCATCCTCAGCCGTTGCCAACGTTTTGACTTCAGGCGAATTCCCTTAGATGCCCTGACGCAGCATCTGGAGATGATCGCTACTCGTGAAGCAATTCCAATTGAGCCCGAAGCCCTGCATGTAGTAGCCCAGCGAGCCCAAGGAGGGCTGCGAGATGCAGAAAGCCTGCTCGACCAGCTCAGCCTGCTACCAGGACCAATCAAGGTTGAAGCCGTATGGGAATTACTTGGCGCGGTCCCTGAACAAGAGCTGCTGAAGCTAACCGGAGCCTTGATGCAGAACGATCCTCTTACCTTATTGGAAACCTGCCGAAACCTGCTTAATCAAGGCCGTGAACCCGGTGCATTACTACAAGGGCTAGCGGCGGTGTTACGCGATCTAGTGCTAATGACTGTCGCGCCCGATCGCCTTGAACTAACAAGTGTTTCCCCCCAATTCCGCAATCAACTGCCACCACTGGCCAGTCAAATAGGACGTCAACAGCTTTTGCAATGGCAGGCCCAGCTCAAAGGCAGCGAAGGCCAACTTCGCCATAGCGTGCAACCCCGTCTCTGGCTTGAGGTCCTACTGCTTGGCCTGCTTGCTGAAACTTCTAATGAAGCATTAGCCACAGCTCAAGCCATCAAGACTCCTCAACCTGCAGCCCCGAGTACACCGGCGACAACATCAAACGCATCTACCTCTAGAGCGCAAATCCAAAAAGCCCCTTCTTCTTCTACATCTGAGATAACACCCGATCCGCTTTCAAAACCATCACAAACCGTTGACCTAAAAACCGATCCAACTCCAATCAAGAACAGCCAAACCAGCAATCTGCAGGAGTTATGGCAACAAATACTCGGCAGTCTGGAGTTGCCTTCCACAAAGATGTTGCTCTCTCAACAAGCCCAACTAGTGCGACTTGATGACCATCGTGCTGTGGTTCAAGTAGCCGGTAACTGGATGGGAATGGTGCAAAGCCGTGTAAGCCTGCTAGAGCAAGCAATAGCAACAGCCCTAGGTAGTCCCAGACAACTTGTACTGGAAAGCCAAAGTGACACACCTACTCAAACAGCTATTACACAAAGTGCTGATGCAGCGCCAATAACAAACACGCCTGCTCCTGCACCAGAACCACCCCCACCCATTCAAGCCCCATCTATTGCATCTGCTGATCCTGCAGATTCTGCAACCAACCCAGCCATTCCAGACGCCCCACAGAAAGGAGGCGATCCTGCTCCTAGTCAGGGCAATTCATCCGTGGAACCAATTGACAACAAAGCCAAGCGCCTAGCTGACTTCTTTAATGGCAAAGTACTGGATGTGGAGCTTTAAGCATTCACACTTTCACAGGCTGCTGACCACGATGACTTGTCTTAGCCCACACCAAACTCTTAGGTAACACTGCCATGCGTACTGTTACCCAAGGAATCACCACAAACCAATGGGTTAGATAAGCAATGCCCAGCAAAAGATTCCACGGCGTGGGAGGTGGCAAAGCCGGCCCTTCACTAATTCTCCTGCAACCGCGCCAATAAGCTAAAGCTGAAACACTGAATGCGACGATCGAAAGAGGCCAATAAGCTGGAATAGTGCGAGTGAAAAGTGTGGTTAATAAATCAACAAAAGACACCACCGGAAGGGCGTATTGAAGAAGAAAGAAACAGGCCAAATCACTGCGTTGAGCAAGCGTCAACTTGCCAGATATCAACACAGGCCAATAGTCAAAAAAGCGCTGTAAACCACCCTCTGCCCAACGTTGACGTTGCTTCCAAAGGGCAGGCAAAGTCTCTACTGCTTCCTCCTGTACTGGAGGATCCCAAAGGATACCGATCAAAGCCCCAGCCGTAAGAAAACGGAAACTCAGATCGAGATCATCAGTGACCGTATTTTCATTGAATCCTCCACATTCTTCTAGCGTGCAGCGACGAAGTAATTGGCCATTTCCACGCAGTTCAACTACACCTCCAGCTAACAAGCGCCCTTGCTGAATCAGCGCGTCCATAGCCATCTCCATGGCTTGAACCCTAGTGAGCAAATTGTTCTGAATATTGACCACTGCCTTACGTAATTGCACCGCCGACCAACCACCATGTTGGGCAAATAGCACCAGACGCTTGAGCAGATCATCCTGCAACTGAGCATCGGCATCAAGAATCAACAGCCAATCCCCCTGAACCTGCTGCAAGGCAGTATTTAGAGCTCCAGACTTGCCACCCCCTGCTCCTCGAAGACGATTGATCACGTGAAGATGAGGAAACCGCTGGCGCAACTCATCCAATAGAGCTGGCGTACGGTCCTGACTGCCATCATCAATAATCCAAATCGCAAGCTTTCCTTGGGGATAACGAAGGGTTGCTAAGCGTTCCACCAAACGATTAACCACAGTTTCCTCATCCCTTGCAGCTACCAAGACATCAACGGTGGGCCAGGCTTCATCCGCAGGAGGCTCCAAAGCAATTGCATTGGAATTTTCAGATGCATTATCTCGATTATTTAAAACAGTACGCAGGCAATAACCTCCCAAGACAAAAGCCAAAGTAATTGCTGGGAAAAGACTTCTAACTCCTTCCAACCAAAAGTGGGGTGCTGCACCAGCCCAGCCGCAAACAATCAGAAACAGCGCTGTCTTGCCGCGTCGATTATCCCCAATGACAGCGGCCGCGGCCATAGATAGTCCTGAAGTTCAGCGACTCTAAAGGGCTTTCTTTAACTCGGGCAAAGGTCCATAGGTCGTTCCTGGATAGTAGTGACTGAGAATCTGTTCAGTCGTCCAGCCCCGACGGGCCAAATCAACTGCTCCAGCTTGAGAAAGTCCAGCCCCGTGGCCAAAGCCACCACCAGAGAACTTCCAAACCCCTCCACCAACTGACTGAAC
>CAJWUF010000099.1 GCA_913047395.1 uncultured cyanobacterium | reverse complement strand
CGCTTCTGACCATTTTGGGTCAAGATGGCGAACGGTTCGTATCAGCCACTTGGCTTCGGTCCCTGTGACAGCTTCAGCCTTGAACACCAGCCGCTCCCAGGCAATTTTCACCGCAGCCCAGCGGTTAATGCCTGGTGGCGTCAGTTCACCAGTGCGGGCATTCCGCTCCGTAGGCGGTCAGCCGATCGTCTTTGACCGCGTGAAAGGCGCCTACGCCTGGGACGTGGATGGCAATCGTTTCATCGACTACATCGGCAGCTGGGGGCCCGCAATCTGCGGCCATGCCCACCCAGAAGTCATTGCTGCCTTACAGGAAGCCCTTGAAAAAGGCACAAGCTTTGGTGCCCCCTGTGAGCTGGAGAATCAACTAGCCGAAATGGTGATCGACGCAGTACCAAGCGTCGAGATGGTCCGTTTTGTAAATAGCGGTACTGAAGCCTGCATGTCTGTACTGCGGCTGATGCGTGCGTTCACCGGTCGCGACAAGCTGATCAAATTCGAAGGCTGCTATCACGGCCACGCCGACATGTTCTTGGTGAAAGCCGGATCCGGTGTGGCAACTCTCGGACTACCCGACTCGCCTGGTGTACCGCGCAGCACCACAAGCAACACCCTCACTGCGCCCTACAACGATCTCGAAGCAGTAAAAGAACTGTTTGCTGAGAATCCTGACGCTATAAGCGGGGTGATCCTTGAACCGATCGTGGGTAATGCCGGCTTCATTACACCTGAGCCTGGCTTTTTGGAGGGTTTGCGAGAACTCACCCGCGAACACGGGGCCTTGCTTGTATTTGATGAAGTAATGAGCGGCTTCCGGGTCAGCTACGGAGGAGCTCAGGCTCGTTTTGGCGTAACACCTGATCTCACCACCATGGGGAAAGTCATCGGCGGGGGGCTCCCCGTTGGTGCTTACGGCGGCAAAGCCGAGATCATGGAGATGGTGGCCCCCGCAGGCCCCATGTACCAAGCCGGCACGCTGAGCGGCAACCCACTAGCGATGACAGCAGGCATCAAGACCCTAGAGATTTTGAAGCAAGAAGGCACCTATGAGCGCCTAGAAGCCACCACTGAGCGTTTAATTGGCGGCATTATCAAAGCGGCCAAAGAAGCGGAGGTACCGATCACCGGCAGCAGTATCGGTGCCATGTTCGGCTTCTTCTTTTGCGAAGGTCCAGTTCGAAATTTTGAAGATGCCAAATCAGCCGACACAGAACTCTTCGGCAAGCTGCATCGAGCCATGCTCGAAAGGGGCATCTACCTAGCACCGAGTGCCTTTGAGGCGGGCTTCACATCGCTAGCCCATTCAGAAGCAGACATCGACGCCACTCTGCAGGCATTCCGCGATAGCTTTGCAGCCGTGAACTGAACAAACAAAGCTGCAAGAGAGAGGGCATTTTCACCCCTCTCTCAATCTCCTATAGATGAGCAGGGTGATAGCAGCAAATCAATCAAACCAACTACTAATTCCCTAAGAACTTACCCCTCTAACAGAAGAGGAAGGTGTCTACTAAACTCAAGTAAAATACTAAAAAAAGAAAGCCCACTTGATGCAATAATTGGCACTTTAGACATCACTTATTGACCTTATGAATATCCCAAAGAATCCTCTACTCTGTAAAGCGGCATAGTCCCAGAACTACCAGTCAGTAAAGGGCTAATCAGCCAGAGCCCTTACTCACAAGACTGCAAAGATTGCTTGTTTTCCTGCACAAAATCCAGCATTTGTTGTTCAAAAAATCTTCTATAAGCAGCTGGTTCGATATTCTTAGAATCCCTTAAAAATTGATTATAGCCATGCCAACCAGCCTGAGTAATGAAATGGTTAATTCCTTGCAAACATACCCCCGCAAATGGTGAAGGGTTATCAGCAACCTCCAAATCTGGCAAAGGCCTATCAGGCAGCTTCAAGGCATATGCATGAGC
The DNA here is from genome assembly GCA_913047395.1 of uncultured cyanobacterium. Lineage (GTDB taxonomy): Bacteria > Cyanobacteriota > Cyanobacteriia > PCC-6307 > Cyanobiaceae > Prochlorococcus. Next base: position 3,114 of record CAJWUF010000099.1, on the reverse strand, counting down.
AAGGCCTATTAAATCGCCCTCCCCATACTTATAACCAATCAACTCAAAACCAACGGGCATAGTTGGACTTTCAGGCGTCCAACCGCCTATCAAGGCAATAGCTGGCAAACCAGCATTTGAGGCAACCGGCGATAAGGTGGTTGCCGTGAGCAACACATCCGAGTAATAACTTGGGGCTCGCCAAGCACTAAGCGGCATCAGCAGAGCATCAATACCATCTTCCCTCATCACTCCTTCAACATAAGATCGATTTTGCTCAAAAGTCTCTAAAGCTTGATAATAGGAAGGACTATATTTAGATGGAGTGGATTCAATATGGCCAAGACAACCCTGCACACCAATAATTGCTCTCTCTGACAAGCAAATATCACGATAGCTCTTTCTCGTAGATGCAAAAGATCCCAAGTATTGATCTATATCCTGAACCTCCCCGGCCATATTATTACTTCTATCCGTATCAAATGCAGGTAGTTTTATCTCAACAAGGGATGCACCAGCTCGTTTAAGCCTAGTCTTGACCTGCGTAAATATAGCCATGGCAGGTATATCATTAGCATCAAAAATCTTATGACCTGCGACACTAAGTACTACGCCAATACGCTTTCCTTTGAGAGTTGCCGTCCTTAAGTCTTTAGCATAAGAATCCAGCCGCGGCACATCTCTTGTCATCAAGTCTTCAGGGTCCGCCGTATCTGCAATCACAGCAAGAGCGATAGCAAGATCAGGTATAGACCTTGCTATTACACCTGCAACTCCATCAAGCTTACCTCTCGGGAAAATACCCGAATTACTAATCAGTCCCGTACTTGGTCGAATAGCATAAACCCCGTTAAAAGCAGCCGGAACCCTTACTGAACCACTGTTATCAGTACCAATTCCTAACATGGCAAAATTCGCACTCACTGCAACCGCAGAGCCCCCACTTGAGCCACCAGGATTTTTATCAGGGTCATAAACATTGCCTATCCTTCCACTGCGACCACTAATTCCTTGACCTCCTGAGGCAAATTCATCCATAGCAGCTTTACCAATAATGATTCCGCCAGCAGCCCGAATTTTATTCACTAAAAAGGCATTGCTTATTGGCTGAGACCCAAGCAAAGCCAATGAACCAGAAGTGGATGGCGTATCAACGGTGTCAATATTGTCTTTAAGAGCAACAGGAATACAGTGAAGAGGGCCGATCAATTTGCCGCTTTGCTTAAAGTAACTATCAAGCCGCTTTGCCTGCCTCAATGCATTTGGATTAAGCGAAACAAATGCATTTACAGGGGCTCCTCTTTTGAGGCTAAAATTATACTTCTTTATCCGAGATAGATAGCTTTGGATCAATTCGACACAGTCAATGCTCCCAGACTTAAGGGCCGTATGTGTTGAGTCAATAGTAGATTCCTTGATGGAAAATATAGTTTTATCCGCCTGATTTGCCAGGCAAGGGGCTGGGACAAAACAAGCAGCAACAAGAAAAGGTGTCAGCCTTATCTTCTTACCAGAATTATTATCCTTGCAAAAGCCAAACATGTTAAAGACAAAAACCAAGGATTAATCTACCTCTACTCATACAACATCAACAAGCCGTCGATCTTAACGATAGTTTTCAAACTGCAAGGGCACATCAAAGTCCTCCTCTTTCTCACGCAACAAAGTAATCGCTGCCTGCAAATCGTCCTTACTCTTACCCGTAACTCTTAGGCTCTCTCCATGGATTGCCACGTTTACTTTCTTGAGTTCATCGCGGACAGACTTGCTGAGTTTCTTAGCCAGCTCCTGGCTAAGCCCCTTGCGCAAAATCACCCGCTGCTGCACCCGATTACCACCTGAAGCTTCAGGAGTCTGAAAGTCAAAGATCTTGAGTGAAAGGCTGCGTTTAGTGGCTTTCTGCCGCAGCACATCCTCAACCGCTTGCAGGGTCATATCACTGGCCGTTGTAATCACCAGTGCAGCATCTTCCAACTCAATCTGCGTATTCGAGTCTTTGAGGTCATAGCGCTGCCCTATGTCCCGGCGAGCCTGATCCACCGCATTGACCAACTCCTGGCGATCAAAGTCCGAGACCACATCAAAGGAATAGGTGTCTGCCATGAACTCGCTAACCGTCTTTACCCAGCCTAGAAAACCTCCATCTTCTAAACCACAATGCCTTTACAGGCCCTATTCACAGCAACGCCTTCTGCACCGTTCGCCTGGTCGCTCGTACTAGCTAGTGCTGTAGTGGTGCTCAGCATTGTGCCTTTAGGTGCGGCCAGAACCCAAGCCAACTTCCAGATCAAGGACATGGCTGCCCCTAGAGCCATGTTTGAGCGGCTACCTGCCTGGGGACAACGCGCAAGCTGGGCTCACCAGAACAGCTTTGAGGCCTTCAGCCTGCATGCACCGGCTGCACTTTTAGCCATAGGTGCAAGCCTTCACGAACAACCGCTACCAACCCTGGCAGTGGTCGCGGCACTCCTGCACCCATTGCTGCGATTGATCTATATAGGAGCCTTCATTGGCAACCTGCCCCCATTGCGGGCTTTCTGCTGGGCTACAGGGTTGCTCTGCACTGGTGTTGTCTACATCGAGGGATTACGTAGCCTGCTTACAGCCAGCACATGATCACCAAAACAGCGCGTCTGAGCCTTGCTGCAATAAAGCGATACCTGATACCTGGCCAAGACCCAATGGGAAACTGAGCTAATCCATGTGATGCTCAAGGAAACGCCCTAAGCAACTGAGCTGAAGATTCAATATCCCTTTAACGCGAAATTGAGCCAAGCCAGATCACCAAGCAACAGCGTTTACGCAAGGGCTTTGATTTCACCGCTCCTTGCAAATGCAGCAGCAGGCTTTAAATCCATGTCTTAGGAATGCTGCTTGCTCAACGCAATCAGCACTACAAATATCCCAAATCTTTAAACCTTCTCGCCGATGTTCTTTAGATACCCACTAAGTTTCCATTTACTCAACAAGCCCACATATAGGCTTCTGCAACAAAAAATCAGCTATCGGATTTCTGAAAAGCCTTAAGTGCCGAAATCAAAGCAGCTGGGCTTTGAGGGTCAACCATCAAGACACTTCCTCCTGGTGCCGTAGCCATCTGCTCTCCCATAGCCATCCATTCCTTAGCCAACAACA
>CAJWUF010000098.1 GCA_913047395.1 uncultured cyanobacterium | reverse complement strand
CTCCTCTATCAAGCCCTCGTCCAGGAACCACTTGAAACTGGCCCGCTGCACTTCCACCAAATCAGGCAGGTAGGTGGCGGTCTTGGCGACCTGAATCGCGCTGCTGCTCATTCGGAGACCTGCAGTTGAGAAGTGAGGTTGGAAGACCTGAACAATCGACGAGCCTTAGATCCGAGTCAGCAGCAGCCAAGGCAACGGCAGTCGTTCCCCTCAAGCAGGAAACGACTGCCGTACCAATGGGCTCAAAGATCTCGAGTCAAAATGACTGACGTCGTCAATTCACCAGAAGGGGATGGATGCTTCGGGGGGCAGGGATGCAGCAGAAAAACCGCACCATGGCCAGGTCAATTAATCATTCTACACTCGCAAGCTTGAATCCTTTGCCCAATGTCTTGGGATCAGGGCAAAGCAAACAATCGCCTTGCATTGGCCGTGCTGCTAGTTGCAACTGAGGTGAATGACTCCCCGCGGAGCTCTGCTACTCGATTAGCCACTGCCTCAACATAAGCGGGCTCATTGCGCTTTCCCCTGCGAGGCACTGGGGAGAGGAACGGGCAATCTGTCTCGACCAAAAAACGATTGCCCGGAACTTTGCGCGCGCATTCATGCGTGGCCTCGGCCTTCGGGAAGGTGACAGTGCCACTGAAACTAATGTAAAAACCAAGCTCCAAAAAGGCCTCCATTTGCACTGTTGTGCCTCCCCAGCAGTGCATTACCCCCCTAGGACAACGTCCCTCCTTATGGCGCTTACGTAACTCCATCACCATCGGATCAAACGCATCACGACAGTGAATAATCACAGGCAAATCCAACTCCAAAGCCAAATCGAGCTGCGGCCTAAGCACAGCAAACTGCTGTTCAAGATTTGAATCCCGGAAAAGATCAAGCCCCAGTTCACCAATAGCGACCACCCTCGAATCTTCAAGCGCTGCGAGTCGCAACACAGTCTGCGTCTGATGATTCCAGTGCTGTGTATCGAGGGGATGAACCCCCACTGAATAGCGCAACTCGGGGAAACGATCCGCCAAAGCACGAATCGCAGGGATCTCCGCAGGTTCAACGCAAGCATGAAGCAAACTCGCCACACCCGCCTTTCTCCAGCGAGCCGCTACCTGATCTAGATCATCATCGAAATTGCGAAAGACGATATGGCAGTGACTATCTATGAGCGTGGCAGACGTCACCAAAAACCAAATCTCGTTATCGCTCAACCATTTTGCAGGACATCGATCACCTAGAAAGCCTCACTTTCAAGACGAACTAATGCCTAACAAGCCAAAAATCAAGTATTTGCAGCAGGTTCAACCGCCTGCTTCAACGCTGCGCTTAGACGAGACTTCTGATGGGCACCAGTATTACGATGCAATACACCTCGTTTAACCGCCTTGTCAATCTTGCTAAAGGCCGCATTAATGCTTGTCTGAGCATTCTCTTTAGCTGCCTCGCCAGGTTCCTGTGAGTAAGCACTGCAAGCACTAAAACAACGCTTCATCAATGTGCGCATTGCCGATTTATACGACTTGTTCTCAAGACGATTGCGCTCGGCAATCTCAACGCGCTTCTTGGAAGACTTGTTATTGGCCACAGAGCCTTTCACTGGTTGGACAGTCGAACACCATAACCCAGCACCTACACCTTCAATGCTCTTACAAGAGCTGTAAGACAAGCGAGGAGAACAGGCTCTAGCTTGATTTCAGATTTCAAATTTCAAATTTTGGCGCAAAGCAGCCAAGCCGAACCCAAGACATCCGCAAGCCTGATGAGATGTGTTCGGGATCTGCACCAAGCCAGGCGTGAGCTTGAACGGCTTACGCAACGCTCTACTGATAACTCCCAAAAGCAGGCTATGGCGACGGTGGAGGAAATCCTCGAGGCCGTCCGCACCAAAGGAGATCAAGCCCTATTTGACTACACCGAGCGTTTAGACGGTTTTCGGCCAGAACCTTTGACCGTGGCGCCAGAGCAGCTGAAAGACGCCTGGCAACAAACTCCCAAGCAGCTTCAATCCGCTCTGGAATTAGCACATCGCCGCATTCAGGATTTCCATCAGCAGCAAAAGCCAAATGACTTGATGATGGAAGGCGTCCACGGCGAACGATTAGGACGCCGCTGGCGACCTGTGCAAAAAGCCGGTATCTACGTTCCAGGAGGCAGGGCTGCATATCCCAGCACCGTGCTGATGAATGCAATTCCTGCACAGGTTGCAGGCGTAGAACGCCTAATAATGAGCTCGCCTGCTGGAGCCAATGGTCAACTCAACAGAACCGTCATGGCCGCCGCACACCTTGTAGGGATTCGAGAAGTATTTCGTCTCGGCGGTGCCCAAGCAATCGCAGCACTGGCCTTTGGCACAGAAACTGTCCCCAAGGTGGATTTAATCAGCGGTCCAGGCAATCTTTACGTCACCCTGGCGAAAAAAGCCGTCTATGGGCGAGTGGGTATTGACTCGCTTGCAGGCCCAAGTGAAGTATTAGTAATCGCCGACCAAAGTGCTCGGGTTGATCAAGTTGCCGCCGACCTACTGGCCCAAGCAGAGCACGATCCACTTGCTTCTGCCGTGCTGCTCACCACGGATGCACGCCTTGCCGAAGCGCTGCCATATGAGCTGGAAGCTCAGCTTGATGAGCATCCGCGCGAGGAGATCTGCCGAGCATCTCTAGGGAACTGGGGGTTAATTGTGATCTGCGAAAACCTAGAAAGCTGCGTCCAGCTAAGCGATCAATTCGCGCCTGAACATCTGGAGTTATTAATAGAGAATCCACGCAAACTGGTCAACCAGATCAGGAATGCTGGCGCCATCTTTATCGGTCCATGGACCCCTGAAGCAGTTGGAGACTATCTAGCTGGACCAAATCACACACTGCCAACATGCGGCAGTGCGAGGTTCAGCAGCGCACTGAGCGTGGAAACATTTCTGCACCACACCTCTTTGATCGAATTCAGCCAATCTGCCCTTGAAGCCACTGGTAGTGCCGTGAGGGAATTGGCCACCAGCGAAGGCTTACACAGTCATGCTGAATCCGTTCGTATCCGCTCATCTAAAACATCCTCTACTCACGACGCTGCAGACGACGCACTCCCGCAACACCATCACTAATCTGGCCAACCAAAACCTCATCAGTGAGATTTACAAAAAGACCGTTCTCAAGCACACCAGGAAGATTGTTGATCCGAGATTCAAGATCCTCTGGATCACTAATGCCATCAGTCATGCTCACATCGAGCACAAGATTGCCCTGATCGGTGACTACAGGACCGGCCTTATGTTTAGCCATCCGAAGCTCAGCACTACCACCCAACTCAGCCAAGCAGCCCTGCACCTGTCGCCAAGCGCCAGGCAATACCTCGACAGGAAGTAAAAAGCCAAGGTTAAGTCGATCAACAATCTTGGTGGAATCAACTACGACCACGAAGCGATCAGCTCTGCTTGCGACAAGCTTCTCCTGCACGTGGCAAGCACCACCCCCTTTTATTAATTGAAAAGATGGATCCACTTCATCGGCTCCATCTATGGCTAAATCAATGCGATCAACAGCCGTGAGGCTGCGCAAAGGAATACCCAACTCTGCAGCCATCACTTCCCCCTGAAAGGAGGTAGTGACACCGACAATGTCCCTAAGCTCCTTTGTGGCCAACTTGGCACCAAGAGCCTGGATCATCAGAGCTGCCGTCGATCCTGACCCCAGGCCAAGGACCATGCCATCTTTGATCTGCTCAACAGCGGCAGTAGCCACCGCCTGCTTCATCTGAATTTGAAGGTCCACCATCGTGCCTAAATCATCGGCGCGACCGTAGCAAGGGTTTCAACTAAGGCCAGGTAATGCAGCAGGCTTAACCGAAAGGCTTATCTCTTCGCCATTGCGCATGATTTTCAGTGAGAGCGGAACATCGATCTCCGCTTGATCAACCTGCTTGAGCAAAATTTGTGGTTCAGTCACAAGTGTTTCAGCTACCCCAATTACAAGGTCACCACGCCGAAGACCAGCTCTTTCAGCTGGACTGTCTGGCAAAACACTCTGAACAAGTGCCCCAGAACGCTCCGGCAATTCAACTAATGCATTGGGATCACGATTGTGCTCCTTTGCAATACGTGATGTCAGCGTCACTAGCTGCAAACCCAAATAAGGGTGCACCACACCGCCACTAATAACAAGCTGCTCAGATACGTTTCGCGCCAGGTTGATGGGAATAGCAAATCCCAATCCAGCGCCTGGGCCAGAACGAACCAGAGTATTAATACCGATCACTTCTCCGCGACCATTAACGAGTGGTCCACCGGAGTTCCCAGGGTTAATAGCAGCATCTGTCTGAATTAAATCCAGACGCTTATCAGAGAAACCAAGGCTGCTGATATTGCGATGTAGACCGCTGACAATGCCAAGGGTGACTGTGCGTTCTAAACCGTAGGGCGTGCCAAGGGCGATAGCCCAATCACCCACCTCAAGTGCATCGGAATCACCAAGAGGAGCAACCTGCGGCCTAAACGCCCCATCAAGTCGAACAAGCGCTAAATCAGTGACAGGGTCTGTCCCAACGACACGACCATCACGCTGATCACCATCGGCAAGGGTGACGCTGACCGCATCCACCTGATCGACCACATGCGCATTGGTAAGAACTAAACCCTGATCGTCTATCACAACACCAGAACCCTGACCCCGCTCACGTTCTGGCCCGATTCCTGGCTCCCCCAAAAGATCTCGCAAGAGAGGATCTATCAAAGTGGGATCAAAAGGCTGACGCTGCACGGTACGTTCGGTATCAATGCGCACCACCGCTGGGGCAACTCGGCGCACCGCATCAGCGACAAAGCTATGACTAGTCGATCCATCTACATCTGAGAGAGCCTTGACAGACTGAACCCCTAAAGAAAGCGGCAACAGCACGGCAACCAACAACAATCCCAAAAAGTGCGTCAAGACAGCAAAACCCTGCTGAAGCAGGAGTCTGGATGAAATCATGGAAGTGAGGCTAGGCCGAAACAGAGGGACTAGACGAAGCCGCATCTACGACCTGCCATCTGGATCCGAAAATCACACAATCAAATTGCTTGCTTGCCTTATTTACTTAACTCCATCAAAGGGATAAACAAGTAAGAGGCCATCCCTTAGATTGTTTTGATGCCTGGCGGGTACCTCCTTCGGGAGGCAGGTCACTTCTGAAGCCGGTCGGGCCAGAAGTCCGATCTC
>CAJWUF010000097.1 GCA_913047395.1 uncultured cyanobacterium | reverse complement strand
GACGCTGAAAGAAGAAATATTCATGATAAAAAAACCTCGGCGCAATCAACCAAAGAGGCCCGAAGGTGCTGACAATATGATCAGGATCGTTATTAGGGTCATTCACATGAGAGTGATGCTGAAGATGCACTCTTGTGAATACCGGAAAACTGAATCCCAGCAAGATTGCAGCGCCATGACCCATGGCCTGATTAATCCAAGGATTCGGATGGGCTGCTTTATGACAGGCATCGTGAATAACTGTGCCCTCCATATGCAGGGCAAGGAAAGACAAGGCCACCAGAGCTTGTAAGGGCCAGTCTCCATAACACCATTGATAAATAGTCAGAGCGGCCAATCCATACCCCCCCAAGAACAATCCCAGCGTGGGATTCCAAGCGGAAGGCGGATCGAGATACTCCTTAGGCACGGAAATCCCTTTAGAAGCCGACTCCAAGCAGGCTTCAGCTTTGACAGGATCCGAAATAGAGAGAGCCTCAGTCATCGAATTGACTTACGAGGCGCAACATAACCCCTGATCAAACCAAGCATTCTGCGGAGGATGCCCACCGGGGGACTTGAACCCCCACGACCTAAGCCACTGGTACCTAAAACCAGCGCGTCTACCAATTCCGCCAGATGGGCACAGCATGAACTCTAAGCATCACCCCACAATGGACCTACACCGTTGTGCCAATCATGCTGGCCACCCTGATCGGAGAGCTCTCTCTACTGTTAGGCCTAGCAGTACTACTTCTGCCGCTATTTACCACTGAGCTGAGTCGCCCACGTGATGGGGCCTGGGGCGCTTTAGTGCTGATCCTGGGCCTAGTGCTGATAACCAGCAGTGACCGTTTGCAGGGGACTCCAATGTGGACAGTGCTCTTGGGGGCACTGCTGATAAGCCGTCTGGGCACAGAAGTCGCCCAAAGCCGCTGGCAAAAACTTAGCTCTGAGGAACAACTCAGGCTGATCTCATCAGATAGTTGGACTACCAGCCTCAAGCAATTAGGCGCTTCTCTGGCAAACCTCGGTGGCAAGGTCAACGAATTGATCGAACAGGTGCGGCCAAAGCCGAAACCAAACGTAAGCAACAAAAAATGGGTACGCCCTGAACCAACCACTGAAACGACCAGTGACTCTCAACCTGCTGTGCCCAAGCAGGTCACACCAACTGACAAATCAAAAACCAGCTCTGAATCTGATGAAAACCCTGACTTACAAAACAATGCCGGCCTGCAGCAAATAGGGACTTCTCTGACAAACCTCGGCGGCAGGGTCAACGAATTGATCCAACGGGTGCGGCCAAAGCCGAAACCAAACGTAAGCAACAAAAAATGGGTACGCCCTGAACCAACCACTGAAACGACCAGTGACTCTCAACCTGCTGTGCCCAAGCAGGTCACACCAACTGACAAATCAAAAGCCAGCTCTGAACCGGTGAAAAGCTCTCTGCCAAACATTGATGAGAGCAGCAAAATATCGGCTGCCATCGAGCAAACCACTGATAAAGCAGCAAAAAATCAGTCGCCTCCCGAGAATCAAAAACCAGTTGAAGTTGACAATGCTGACTCCACTAAGCACTCAAGGCAAAAAGGATCAGAGGCCGAAACACACCAGGAGCAAAAACCAAGTCAGCAGCGCAGCTCAATTTCACCACCAGCTATCGACCCAAAGCCAGCAGTAGCTCAACAACTGACCAAAGCTCAACAGCCAGAAGAGATAATCCGAACGACCCCTAGAGAGAACCCAAAAGATTCCGAGTCAGATACTGCTCCCAGCACTGGGAACAGTCAGGAGATGCCATCAACAACCGAACCCTCCACTGAACTGGGACATCCCTCCACTGATAATTCATCCTGCTGCAGCGATGTCGTGAGCCCAAAGAAGCACCCAGACGGTGACGCCAGAGCCTCTTACAAGGACACTCTCAACCTGCTGCAGACCGGCTTTGGCATGCGCGCCAATGCAATCAAGCGAGAACCAGAATTACAAGCCTTCTGGAAGCAACAAGGCATCGATCTACAGCTCGGCCTGGAAAACCAGGGAGCCAACTTCACCCTTCATGACGGACCGCCCTACGCCAATGGCGCTCTGCATATGGGTCATGCCCTCAACAAGGTGCTGAAAGACATCATCAACAAGCATCAAATACTGCTTGGTCGTCAAGTGCGGTTCGTTCCCGGCTGGGACTGTCACGGCCTTCCGATCGAATTGAAGGTGCTGCAAAACCTCAATCAAGAGCAGCGCAAAGAACTCACACCGCTGAAATTACGCAAGAAAGCCTCTGCCTTCGCTCGCAAGCAAGTTGAAAGCCAAATGGCAGGCTTTCGCCGTTGGGGCATCTGGGCCGACTGGGAACATCCCTACCTCACACTCCAGAAGAAATACGAAGCAGCCCAGATCCAGGTTTTCGGCAAGATGTTTGAGAAGGGACATATCTACCGGGGCTTAAAACCAGTGCACTGGAGTCCCAGTTCCCGCACGGCCCTAGCGGAAGCGGAGTTGGAATATCCCGACGGTCACACCAGCCCCAGTGTCTACGCAGCTTTTCCAGCGATCTGGCTACCAGAGACCTTGCTCACTTCCCTTTACGAGCAAGGACTAGAGCTACCAAGCAACGAAGCCGAACTCAGCAAGGCCCTACAAATTGCCATCTGGACTACCACCCCCTGGACTATTCCAGCCAACCTGGCGATCTCTGTAAATGAGCAACTCGACTACTGCTTTGCAGAAGACAACCAAGGTCGACTACTGCTGGTTGCCGCTGAATTGGTTGCGTCGCTGCGCGACATCCTCGGGATGACACTCACAGCTCGTGCCACGGTCAAAGGGGAACAGCTTGCAGGCCTGATCTATAAACATCCACTACTGGATCGAAACAGTCCAATTGTGATCGGCGGTGAATACATCACCACCGAATCAGGAACTGGCCTTGTGCACACGGCCCCGGGCCACGGTGTCGATGACTTCAACACAGGCCTAAAGCACGAACTGGGAATGCTCTGCCCAGTAGACGAAGGCGGAATCATGACTAGCGAGGCAGGCCCATTTGCAGGCCTCAACGTGCTCAAAGACGCCAATTCCACGATCATTGCTGCACTTGAGGAAACAGGTGCTCTGCTGAAACACGAGCCCTATGAACACCGCTACCCCTATGACTGGCGAACAAAGAAACCAACTATTTTCCGCGCCACAGAACAATGGTTTGCCTCTGTAGAAGGCTTCCGCAATGAAGCGTTGGCAGCTATCGATAACGTGGAGTGGCTACCAGCATCGGGCCGAAATCGAATTGAAGCGATGGTGCGAGAACGTGGCGACTGGTGCATTTCCAGGCAACGCACTTGGGGCGTACCAATTCCAGTTTTCTATGAAAGAGGAGGAGGTGAGGTACTGCTTAATGCCAAAACACTCGCGCACATCCAGGCCCTAATCGCTGAGCACGGTGCCGATGTGTGGTGGGAACGCAACGAATCAGAGCTATTGCCACCTGAGTATGCCGCCGAAGCGGAACGATGGCGCAAAGGTAGCGACACGATGGACGTGTGGTTTGACTCTGGCTCTAGTTGGGCAGCTGTGAGCAGTCAACAAGATGACCTCACCTATCCAGCTGAGCTGTACCTCGAGGGTTCTGACCAACACAGGGGCTGGTTCCAGTCTTCTTTACTCACCTCCGTAGCAGTTAATGGCCAAGCGCCCTACCGCCAGGTGCTTACCCATGGCTTTGCCCTCGATGAGAAGGGGCGCAAGATGAGCAAATCCCTTGGCAATGTCGTCGATCCAGCTGTAATTATCGACGGCGGCAAAAACCAGAAACAAGAACCTGCCTATGGCGCAGACGTCCTTCGCCTCTGGGTGAGCTCGGTTGACTACTCCTCCGATGTGCCCATCGGGGCAAGCATTCTGCGTCAGCTCGCAGATGTATATCGCAAAGTGCGCAACACAGCCCGCTATCTACTCGGCAACTTGCATGACTTCGATCCTGCGCTCGACGCAATTCCTGTAGCAGAACTCCCCCTACTAGATCGCTGGATGCTGCAACGCACAGCCGAGGTAATAGATGAAATCTCAGCTGCTTTTAATCGCTACGAGTTCTACCGCTTCTTCCAGTTGCTCCAAAGCTACTGCGTGGTCGACCTATCGAACTTCTACCTCGATATCGCTAAAGATAGGCTCTACGTGAGCTCAGCATCAGAACGTCGCCGACGTAGCTGCCAAACGGTAATGGCTCTAATCATTGAGCGTTTAGCCGGGGCCATTTCCCCAGTGCTCTGTCATATGGCCGAAGACATCTGGCAAAACCTGCCCTACTCCGTAGCAGAAGACTCGGTCTTCAGAAGAGGTTGGCCCACGGTTCCAGATACCTGGCGAGATCCATCACTGATGGCACCAATGCACCAGCTCCGCGAACTACGTGGAGCCGTCAACCGCGTCCTAGAAGACTGTCGCAGCCAACAAGAGCTTGGTGCTGCCCTTGAAGCGTCCGTGCGCATAGAGGCCCGCAGCAAAGCCCTTCAAGATGCTCTCGACTGGATCAAGCAACACGGCGATGCCGATGTCGATGGGTTACGCGACTGGTTACTGGTTTCCCACTTGCAAATAGGCGGAGAACCATGGGCTGAACTACTTGCCAGTCAAGACAACGAGCTGGCCACGATCGAAGTCGCCAGGGCTCGTGGCAACAAATGCGAACGCTGCTGGCACTACGAAACTGATATCGGCAAGCACACTGCTCACCCAAGCCTTTGCGGCCGCTGCGTGAACGTGCTCGAAGATCAATAAAGAGAAGGATTCAAAGGGAAATAAACGCCCAGCTCTTCACTAGAATTGCGGCAACAATGTAACAGAAACAAGCCCTTACCCCCCCCGAAAAACATGTAAATAATTGGACAATTACTACAAGTAATTAATATCAAAACCAATCTAACCAGCTTAACTTTTTCAGCACATGCACTGAAAAAGATGGCCAGGATCGACTGCTTCGCTTATATCGCAGGGCTTAGACGCTTTAGAGCGAAGCACTTATACCTGGCTCTAAAGCTAAGTTGAGTGGGCAGGCTGTGATCAAATAGTGCCAGTGGCCGAATCCGGCAATGGATGAGGATCAACTTCAGGCAACCCAGAAAGCAAGGAATTTATCTCTTTACCAGCCTGACTGGGAAAGTCTACGTTTGTTTTTGCAGCAGCATCAGCAGAGGGTGATGCACTAATGATCGTAACAAAGCAAATCGCAGCAGCAAATGTGAATAACTTGTCAGCAATTAGGCCATTCTTGTTAAATGTCATTGTCCTGATTTGGTGGTGAAGGCTTACTGCCCTCGATGCATATAGC
>CAJWUF010000096.1 GCA_913047395.1 uncultured cyanobacterium | reverse complement strand
CTTCATCGCTGTGCCGCGATAAGACCGTTCCTCTACTAATCGCTTCAAGAAAAGCGTTCCGCCAATGAATACCAACGAAACCCGTCTCCTACGCACAGATAGGAGCAGTTGTACGGGACCAGTCAGGTGAACGAGTTGAAAATTTGCATCAGTGACCGATTGCGATCTGGGCCAATATCTTTGGGTTCATAAACCGATGATCGGGAGTTCAATCCCCCCCCACAACTAATTAGAACTCCTGTTCAGCATGGGTGTTTTTTCTGCCTGCATGGGATTTCTAGAAATTGTCGAGCAGAATGAAAGATATGGAACAGATAGAAAAAAGTGACTGAAATGAATCCTGTCAGTTGCTTAGCAATAGCCCAGGAATGTAGAAAGAAATACTCCACAGATGTGGTCCAATCTGGAACTTCATTTGATTAATAAGAAAAACGCAAAATATCCGTTAGTCGACGCATCGTCAGGAAATAACAACTACAGGCACATAGTGTCGATAAAATAGTTATCTTGGAGGGGATTTATAAGCAAGCTCCCCGATGGCTTCAGCAAGTGAAAAAAAAGAAGACGTAAAGTCCAAGCTTCGGGAACTTCGCAAGGACTTGCGTGTGATCCATACAAGGGTTACGGAAGAAACAGTGATGCCTGAGCCTGAAGAAGTGCGAGCTGCGATGACCCAGCTAGAAGCTCTGCTGGCAGTGATCGAGCCCAAGTCGGCCAAGAAATCCAAGTCGAAAGCCTCAACAAGCTGATCGAGCTTCTCTTCGTCTACGCCACCCTCAGGGATCGAAAGCTCTCACCATTTGATTGGCAATGCTTCACACGTAGCCGATGGTGTACTCGATGGCGGCGTGCTTGCTACTCAGGCTGGCTATCCGACCCTGAAAGCAGGTGATGAAGCGATCTCAGGTGAGCGCTACCAGACTAACTCTGAGCAATAAATCGGCCTTGATCAGTGGGGAAGAGGTCCCTGAGTCATATAACCGCCTTCTGCGCAGTCTCGGCGATGGTCGAAGCGTACGCGTTTACGTCGACCCAAAATCCCAACCTTTAGAGGTAGGAGCAATTGACCAGTGCACGTGGCCTTTCGATACCTATAGCGAGGAGATGCTGCACACTTAAAAAATATGCTGTAATGCATAGGTATTTATCACTGATCGATGCGAGTAGCTACACGAGTCGTTTTTAAAATCAGCAATACATTCAGTGAGTGGTCTAAAGGCTTTGATGCTGATCGCTCAAATCAAGAAGCTGCTGGTATAACTCCAATTTTTAGAGGCGTTAGTGAAAACGACCCCTCTACGGTTATGGCAATTCTTGAAGCAGAGCCAGGAGTTTTAGCCAGGCACATGGAAGGTAATCCAGACGTTGCTGCTACAGGTCACATTGTGGGTAGCGAAGAATTCTCTAACTGGCTTTCTTCTTAGGCTCTAACTTAATTGCTTTTTATCAATCTACAAGGACATCTTATTAAGGAAACAACCTTTATGAATGTTTTCACACCACAAGCAAAAACTTAGATGTGGAGGAAGTTATATCGAGGCCATTAAAAGGTTCGATGCTGAAGGTATTATAAGTCGCAATATGGGCAAAGTAGGAGATAAGGCTTATTGCTCTGTTGGTCTTTGTGATAGCGAAGCATTGATAGTAGCCGGCATGACCAACGATGATCGAACACCTTGATGAAGCAAGATGCTAGTGGAGGAGTGGTCTACTGATTTAGGTGTTGCTTGGCCTGTTTCAGTTCCAATTGTTGCTTTATAAAGGATCTTTAGCGGCTTCGAGGTAGTCCACCCCATCTTGATGCTGATCAACTAATTACCCAGTAGCCGCTCCAGTCTGGTTTCATGCCGTCATGACGACCCTGAGGATCGGATTCCAGGAGAACTGAATATCCTTGCAGATTGGTAATCGCGGCGTGATCATCCTTGTGTATCTGGTTCATCGGTTTTGACCAGCGCTGGAGAGCCCTTCGCTTGGCAATCTTAAGCGAGGGAGCCACCACTATCTCTAGGTGATGCTGTTCCAGCATTTCACCTGAGATATATCCTCCCAGGTTGATGAACCATATTTTGTTGTCCTCGTTTCCATCTGTTTCGTTAGTGTTCACGATTGTGATGCGGTAGCCATCCACAAAGCGAAGCTGCTTGTAGCTGTCGATGTGGAGTCCTTGAGCATTGCCGATCCATTCAGATTTTAGCTGCGGCACTGTTGCTTCAATCGTATCTCCCAAAACCCAGCGGACATCGTGCATCTCCACGTTCCCTCCGCGCATTCTCCCGCCAAGCACGACAAGGTAGAGATTCATCTAGGCAATGCTTCTCTTAGCAGACATAGCAGCCATGATGCGCCATATGGGATATGGTTAACTAATTCGTTTCTTTACGAGTCATCTGAGCAAGTTATTAAAATTCTCTAATCAGCTCAACTATATGAGTGATCCTTTAGAAGGCATTGAGGTTGGCGCATAGAGAAAACCCGCTTACATGTACCTCTAAAGATGAATTGCTGATAGCAGTGAGTAAATGTGGTTAATAGTTGGTTCGATAACCCAAAGCTCTGGATTGATGAGATTTCACGCATGTTGCCTTTAACTTGCTTATTAGTTACTTAACTCATCAGTTGAGGTCGCTTTATGCATGAATAGGATTTACTGCGCAGGTATATCCCTTGGCAACTTAGGAAGGAAAAGACTTATAACAAATAGGTACACATTTACTTTTCTAGTTAATGGCGTCTTGATCATGCTATTTCTTGCTCATCTGGTCAATTCTAGGCTAAGGTATCTCTCTTTCAGTTTAATCTTATCGGCTCCACTTATCCAGAGAGATACTTCAGCAAAGTAGAGATCGAGGCGGCGATAAGTAGCTGGTTTTGAGGACTTGTTAGAGACCTTGGTGAGCTGCAATTGCCCAGACCAGAGGTGCTGAGCCGGCGACGATTGCGCTTAGCAGTTTGGCAATGGTGACGGTGATTTCCTTTGTATTCATAACGAGTGGCTCAGTCTTCTAGGCAGTTCCGGATCGGCGGGATCTGGGCATTCGCATGTATCGACTTCGCCGCAACCAGAGCAAAAGACCTCGCTGAGGATTCCCTCAGCTGTGTTGTCTTCGAGCTCATCTGTGATGCTTTTGGCTTTACCAGGCGCGAAATCAAAGGTACTAAGTAGCTCTCGGACGATCAGGCGAAGTTCTTCTGGATCGTCGGTGACGTCAACTCGAGCATGAGCAGCTTCGACTGCTTGCAGCTTTTGGGCTGGTTGTTGCTCAGAGTGGTCTGACGTTAAAAGTCCCATTGCCTGGGGGGGAGAGGTTCTGTTCTCCTTATTGATAGACGCCTATTGAGGGATATGTTCACTCGGTGAGCGTCTGCCCACCTAAAACCACTCCGTGGATAAATCCCTGAAGGGGTGGCGTCAACTGATGGCCAACAGAATTTTGTGCATCAGGCACGTTCTAGTAGCTCTTTTGGCTTAGAAGCTGAGGAACGGGAGTCTTAGTATTCCTCTCAAATCACTAGTAGAGCCCTTCCAATACCAGCAGTTTCTACCATCTGTCTGATTTTATCAGTATCGATTTTCGTGTTGCCAAATCAATCCTAGATACTTATTGCCGCCACTCCCACCTTTAGCAAATACACGGAGTAAGCGCAGGTGATCAGCACGGAAATATATTGGCCACCGCCTTGGTTAGAGGGCAGAAAGAGTTGCATGAGGTGTTGCAACATGGCCAAGGCCACGTACAGACCAAACACCAGAATCACCGCACCTTGGGATTGGACGCTCCAATTGCACCAAAAACCCAGCAAAGCTATGAGCCCCCAAGCCAAATTGGCCAATCCAACTTGAATCTGAAAGTCGTTTCGCCGGCCAATATCCCAGTTCATCCTTGCGGCATCGCTGCGGTGAAACAACGAATGGCGAATGAAAGAGAGAACTCCTGTTCCACCAACGGCAAGCCCACCTGTCCAATCAACAGCACCTAATAGATCACCTTTGCTTAATGCATTCAATCCAAAAAATAGACCGATGCCTCCCGCAAGATAGGTCGCACGCATTAGCCACATTGAGTAAATGGGGTTAGCTGTGGCCATTCGTTCACGTCGATATAGCTTACGTATTCTTAGCTGAAATACTTTCTGCAACAAACTAGTCTACGTAATCTTAATAATGGTAATGACAAGTCCTGAATGGAATAGAGGATTTCTCGTTGTAAACAGGTAGGCAAATGCAAGTAGATGAGCAATGGTCACAACTAAGGCTGTTTCTCTGCTTCTTTTATCCCCTGATAAGGAGTCCTAGAGTTTAAGTATCCCCATTATTTACCCTTCCAAAAAAAGCATTTGATAAACAAATGACCACTTGCACCGTATGTTGCTTTTATAGCCCCCCTCTGAGTCAGGGGAGCCATGGCTTAGCTGTCGTAAAGCTTGAACGCGGGGCTGTTGGGGCTTAGCTTGCGTGCTTCCTCCCAGAAAGCGTTGTTCTCACCTTCTTCACTAGCGAGTGGGCTGTTGACTGGACGCTTGGGAGGTGTCTTTAGTCCCTTGAGGCTCGATTGCGGCTTCATAGCTTCTTGATGTATCCGCTTAACAGTATAACGCTGATGTTTTGCTTGCTATGAGTTGATATACCTGTTTCTCTTGATAGGGCAAAGGTGTTGCGCCGTTACCCCGCATGCCCTCAATCGTAAGAGCTTTGATTTTTCGGACCCCCCAAGCGACTTTTCGTAGGCCTTGGTCTTAAAGGCTGAACTAGAAAAGAACCAGAGCAGCGAGATTGTATGACGCATCGCCTTTGCTGCTAAAGATCATGTTGTTGCAGCCTCTAATAGATCCAGTTGGCGCACAAACGAGTGTTGGTATTACGAGTTCAGGGCTAATCAGTACTGTCAGCTTTTACGTTGACTTTGATTGATGGCTTGATTGGGTGGATCTTTGGCTTGCGGATATTTTGCCAAGATGACGTAGGTCTATTGCTGAGCGACTTCTAAGTGGTGTATTTGCTCATTCAATAGCTCTTTTTGTGGCCACTTTTGTTCATCCGTCATCTGCAAGCATTAAAGATATGAGCGAGAGCTGCTAAAGCGATCATGCCAGGGAGCAGAAATCACAGAGTCAAGGGCGGTCGCAGCATCTGAGCCCATATCTCCTCGATTATCAAGCGCTTCAGGCTGATGAGTCTGCTGGTCAGGGGCTCCGTGCTTTTGTAAAGCCTTAAGCACCATTTATTATTTTGATCCTATTTGATCTTATTTGCAATCAGCATTAAGGCTGATTGCCATTGATAGCTGACAGGTCCATTGTGAGTACATCGAACACGGAGGCGCCAAATTGGACGACACGCCACCTGAG
>CAJWUF010000095.1 GCA_913047395.1 uncultured cyanobacterium | reverse complement strand
ACACCATCTGATTAAGCACCGGTAGGGTGCCGGGCAAACCGCAAACAACGGGATCAATATGAGTGTTGGGATCGTCACCAAAGGTGGTAGAAGCACAGGTAAAGATCTTGCTGTTGGTGCCCAGCTGCACATGGGTCTCCAACCCGATCACGGCTTCCCATGCGCCTTTGGCAGAGCTAGTGGCTGATGCCATTACCGATCTCCTATCACCTGGTATGCGATTGATCCTATGGAAAGGTCCCCTGACATCAGCGCCCTTAGCTCGAGAGGCTGGAACACTGAACTGATCTGGACTGCTCTTTGCATTGACGATGGCAACAGTGCGTACTGAATCAGTGCTGATCCTTGGCGGCGGCTTGATGGGCCTAGCTTTGGCACATAAATTGGCTCGCCGCGGCCGCTCTGTAGAAGTACTAAGCCGCCGCCGCAATGAGGCTGCCGGTTTCGTAGCAGCGGGCATGCTCGCTCCCCATGCAGAAGGACTCTGCAAAGAGCAGCTGCAACTAGGGCAAATCAGCCTGGAGAGCATTCCCTCCTGGGTAGAGCAGATCGAAGCCGACAGCGGCCTCTGTTGCGGTTTACGGCCCTGCGGGATCGTAGTGCCCTTTGCTACGGCTACAGATCGAGATATATATCCCACCGCCTCCCTAGGAGAAACACTTCAACGTTCAGATCTAGAACGAGAAATACCCGGCATTGGACCGCACTGGCAAGCCGGCTTACTGTTCAACCAAGACGGCCAAATTGACAACCGAAGGCAGTTAATGCGGGCCCTAGAAACTGCCTGCGTAAGCCTTGGAGTTCGCTTCCAAGAAGGGGTGAACGTGCAAGAACTCCTACAAGATGGCAATACCTTTAAGGGAGTGCGGGTACGCAACGCTGAAGGCGAGCTACACACACTTACTAGTAAAGAAGCTGTGCTCTGCTGCGGTGCCTGGAGCGCCCAACTACTCCCAGAGCTATCTATTTACCCGGTAAAAGGCCAAATGCTTTCGCTCCAAGGGCCACGAAATGCCTTAACGCGAATTGTGTTTGGCCCAGGCACTTACTTAGTACCACGAGAAGATGGCCTACTGGTGGTAGGAGCCACCAGCGAACCAGATGCCGGCTTTACAGAAGGCCTCACCCCTTTTGGCCAACGACAACTGCAAGCAGGCATTGCTTCACTGCTACCGCAGGCAAACCAATGGCCACCGATGGAGCGCTGGTGGGGCTTCCGACCTTGCACACCTGACGAGGGTCCCCTACTTGGTCGCTCTTCCGTGGATGGACTCTGGCTAGCGACCGGACATCATCGCAACGGCGTTCTGCTAGCAGCGATCACAGCCGAGATGTTGGAGAACTGCCTAAGTAATGAACCGCTCAGCACTAAACAACAGCAACTACTTGACGCCTTTCGCTGGGACCGGTTTTAAGCGGAACACTGAGATCTAAAGAGCGATCAACATCACTCAACTGAGCGCCTGGAGATCGCAAACAAATTCACACCCGCTGGCTCAAAGCGCAACTGGGTCTGAGCAGAAGCGAAACCAGCCTTCTTGGCAAGCAACTCCATAGCGGCCTCATCTCGATGGATCAAGCGCCAGTCGAGTAAATGATCCATCAGACCGCGGGTGGGGTTACTGGTATGGAAATTGCCAAGAATCGACCTGCCACCTGGGGCCAGGGCATCATGGATCCAACGCTGCAAACGGGTGACAATCCGATCGTCGAAGTAATCAATAAGACCGATCGAATAGATCAGATGTTGAGGAGGTAAATCCAAAGTCTGGCGACCTACACAAAGATGCAGCAAATTACGGCGCTCCAATCTGATTGGCCGCGAGAGGTACTGATCCACCCCTTGCTGCGCCAAGCGAGACTGCACATGGTCAAGAGCCTCCTGATCAACATCAACCAGGGTTAACTCCAGCTGCCTTGCAAGCTCGGGCTCTGTCAAAAGATCAAAGACTTCAGCAGCAGGACCACAAGCCAAGCTGGTGACCCGCAAAGGCCGCTCCTCGGTGAGCCGCAGTGCTGTCTCCAACTCCTCCTGTAGCAGACCACGGCGGTTTCTAACTGCCTGCGCAGCCGGTTCATCTAGAAAGCAGCGATCCAGAAACCGCCCTAGCTCCCCAGCACCACCAGGCTGGTCGGCATACATCCACTCGATCGTGAGGAAATCTCCGGCATACCCGCGAGGTTTGCGATACATCCGCTCCGCGGAGCGAGTGAGCAGCAAATAGGGGAGCAGCTCAGTTCTCAAAAGCTGCAGAGAAGCGCACTCCGTAGCAGGCTCCGCACCTGAGCGCGCCGGGAAAGCCTCATGGACCGTCTGCACTACAGCACTAAACGCGGCAGCTAGATCCTGCTGAACCTTAGTGTCAGGGCTGGTGCGACGTAAGTTCACCTCAAAAGCAGCAGCTGCATGCTTGAAACGGTCAATCACCTGGCTGATAGTCGGATCCAACCGTTGAGCCTTGCCATATGGCACAACCTCAAGCAAACCCTGCTGATGAGTCTGGCCAATCAACCGCTGAGCATTGATCGCAGCAAGGGCGCGATAGATCCGGGCCGCCAGCACTGGAGACTCCTCCGCCACGCGCTCCAACGCATCCCGCGACAACTCGAGACATTCCACCGGCTCAAGTGCCACCACCTGAGCCCTGGTGGTACCGCCCAATAAAAAAGACACATCCCCCAGCAAACTGCCGGGACCCAATCGAGGTTCTTGCTCTTCTGGAAGACCTTGCCAACGCACCTGACACACCCCGGAAGACAGCAGCAACAAACTCGTCAGCGGAGCACCTTCAGCAACAATCTCCTCCCCAGCCAAGAAACGGCGAGGCCGAAGCTCCTCGAACACTTGGTCCATGCCTTCGTAGATGGCTTGCAGCAGCATCAGCGACTCAGAGTTCATGCTGCTACGGATATCGAACTAACCAACACCCTATTAATGATGAAAGAACCTGACAGCAAAAAAGCCGTCATCGCCTTGATTACGAAAGAGCTGTTGCCTTCTAGCTTGATCCGCTATAGCCAAGCCGAATCCATC
Source organism: uncultured cyanobacterium (assembly GCA_913047395.1). GTDB lineage: Bacteria > Cyanobacteriota > Cyanobacteriia > PCC-6307 > Cyanobiaceae > Prochlorococcus. The sequence continues at coordinate 2,365 of CAJWUF010000095.1, read as the reverse complement.
TAAAGCCCTGCGATGAAAACCTTTCTAGAACACATAAATTCAAAGCAAGATTAAAATATTTCTATAACGCCATAATCAAACACGCCAAAAGCGCAAAGCGCCAGTTCACCACCAGCGCTCAACTATTCCAGAAGAAAGCCGACTAGTAGCCGACGGAATCGTAACTACCGAAAGATATTTACCATTACGGCGGTAGTCGTAGCGACAAAATCCCATTCCAGTAGCCGAACAAGATCTAAGACTTGGCAGATTTAGACCAGAAAGCTTTATATCAAAATTCTGGGGCACCTGCTCAGAATAAGGTCGCCAACCCTGGGCAATCAATGCCGAGTTTGCCTCAACAATCGGCTGGCCCATAGCTAATGGCAAATAACTTTCCTCAGCGATGGCGCCATGGCCAACAAGGGAAAGTCCCAATACAATCGCAATAGAATTTATTGATCGTATACGCATAATCAAAGCCACCCCTTGATGAACGTGTGAAGGAGAACTGCGTGCCCTCTATTTGCACAAGATCTCTCAAGCTGCAACTTGCAGCAGTGACTCAACTCAAACCAGACTGTGATCTCCCTCACAGCTTTAAGCAAAGTTTCTGAATGCCGCCATCAGGCCAAACAAGGCCCAATCAAATCCAAAATAAAGTCGCGCTTCAAAGTGTCTTGCCTTTTAACATCTTTGAAAGTGCGGATTCCGAGCTACTGGCCTGGATTCGCAAGATGTCAGTCGTACGAGAAATAACCACTTCCTCTCGTCTGATCGAAGAAGGCAGCACTCCAGACGGCTTGTTTGTGGTGGAGTCAGGATCGATCACGGTTTGCACCCAACAAGCTGACAGAAAAAGCATGACACTCGCCAACCTCGAAGCAGGCAGCTTGGTGGGGGAGATGAGCTGGCTGGAAGGACGTCCAGCAGTGGCAAGCATCGACGCTGCTGCTGGCAGTCGTCTTCTTCAGATCCCTATAGCGGCTCTGGAGTCAGTGAATAGATCCGATACTTTCATTGGCCATCTCCTATATCGCGTCATCGCTGAAAAACTAGCCCTCCAAGTACAGGGCCAGAACGCATGGATTCACCGTGTTGCGAGCAATGACCAAGAACCCCTTCGCAAGGTTCTAGTGCTGTTCGCAGAACTAGAAGAACAGGATGTTGGCTGGCTCGCTAAAATTGGCAGATTGCAACGTCTCGCAGCCGGAGATGTTCTTCTTCAAGAAGGTGATGATGTCCCCAACCTATATCTACTACTCGCAGGGGAAGCCCGGATCAGTATCACCGAAGAAGGAAGCTGGCGATCAGTGGGCAGCTCTCGCCGGGGTGAACTACTCGGCGAGTTGACAATGCTCAACCCCAACGCCGGGGGTGCCACTGCCAATGTGGACACGCTCTCCGGTCTAGAGCTACTAGTGCTGGAGAAGCAAGAACTAATAATCACCCTTAATGCAGATCCAAATCTGGCCAAACGTTTCTACAAGGGCATAGCAAGCATGCTCTCCCAACGCAGTCGCGATCAACTTCTCAGCCGAGGACTAGCAAAATCAAGCTTGATGGCCGAGAAGATGATCGACGACGAACAGCTGGGGCTTGAGCAACTCTCGGCCATCAGTTCAGCCGGGTTGCGCTTTGACTGGCTGTGCAGACAGTTTCAGGATAAGGAGGGTTGATGCCTTGAGACTTCTACCTGGAGAAGAACGACCCTGGCCCTGCGATCCTTTCAAGATTGCTGAAGGGGAAGTAAGACTGATCCTCGAACAACTCTCTGGAGATGGATCGCTTAATTCAAGAGTTGGCCTTCTAAGCCTGACAGCAGGAACAATCCTGCCTGGATTAGACGTCAATGACCTAAACGACTCCAGCCGTCTTCGTCTCAAAGCCATCACCAACAGTGAGCTCACGTTACTGAGCAAATCAGATCAAGAGCAACAACAAGGCCTGGAAATCCTGCAAGCTTTGCTATTAGAAAAACTTACCGATCGCCCTAAGCAAGAACCCCCCAGCAAAGCTGCTCTAATCATCCTGCTCGAGGCCCACCATCAAAAATCCTGGGAACAGCACCACTTACGACAACACAGTCATGAGCCACTAAGTCCGCAAAGCGAAGCACAACTATTTCTTAGTTTTGAAACAGCCGGCAAAGCCAGCCAAAGCAATCAATCGCTACCCCTAAAAGCAGCTGTTCGTGAAGACCCACTTCTAGCTTGCGTCGCAACCCTTACCCAGCCAGGCTCCGCGCCACTGAAGGCACCGGTTCGAAATACTCCTGATCCCCGAGCACGGCTCAGGCTAATTCTGGAATCAGCAAACTTGATCGGACGGGATGTGCTGCTCAACGAAAGCCTGCTGGAGAAAGACTGTGGCGACCTCATCGGCT
>CAJWUF010000094.1 GCA_913047395.1 uncultured cyanobacterium | reverse complement strand
AAGCACGATCCCAACAATGCTTCCCCAGTTAAGACTGGCATTGACCACAATTGCGCTCCCTGAAGACGCCTAAAAGCGAGGCTGAAATTCAGCCCCTTTGCAATTCAGTCTAAGGAGCGCGCCAAGGGTGCTCAGATCTTTGCTTGCCCCCGATCACTTACGGGAAAGTCGATCGTTCTGACTGATCAACACAAGGGCAACTGTGGCCGGTATCACCACGATGACTGCGGCCCATACGAGGCTGCTCAGATAATTAGCAAGAGAAGCGGTCATAGCAGTGGTTCTGACTTGGGCAAGGCCATAAGGATCCTAATGATTAAAGGTGACTTTCTACGATGCAGCTGCTGATGCTTTGAGCTTTGTGACACCAGTGCTAATTGAGGCTCTCCCAACAGTGCATCTAGTTCTGGCCTTTTCTCTAGGGGCATGGACTCTGACATTTATCTTTCGGATCGTGCTCACCTGGTATCCCCAGGTAAAGCTCAGTGAGGGTTTTTGGCCTTTGGTTAGTTGGCCCACAGAGCCTCTACTAGTGATCACCAGAAAGGTGGTGGCTCCCATCGGTGGCGTTGATGTAACTCCCGTGATCTGGGTCGGGGTGATCAGTTTGTTGAGAGAGTTGCTGGTCGGTCAGCAAGGACTTCTATCTCAAATGCTTTTAAAGAGCCAGGCCATAGCTTGAAATTGGATAGAAAGACACAGAAGAGCTCCTCCGTGCTGTCTTCAATCGAGCATTTCCTGTTCGACGAATTTGGTGTGCACCTCTCCTCTTAGGAATTCTTCTCGATTGAGCAGTTCAAGGTGGAACTCAACTGTGGTGGGGATACCTGTAACTGCACACTCATTTAGTGCCCGCTTCATTCGTTTAAGAGCTGCGTCGCGATCTTTCCCCCAAGCGATGACCTTGCCAATTAATGAATCGTAGAAAGGAGGTATGTCATAACCGGTATAGACGTGGCTATCGATGCGAACCCCTGGCCCACCAGGTGGCAACCAGCCCGTGATTTTCCCAGGTGAAGGACGGAAATTATGGGTGGAGTCTTCAGCATTGATTCGGCACTCGATGGCATGACCTCGCAGCTGAATGTCCTCTTGCTTGAAGCTGATCGGATCACCACCTGCGATGTGCAGTTGTTCTGCGATCAAATCGATGCCTGTAACCATCTCTGTGACGGGATGCTCAACCTGAATGCGGGTATTCATTTCCATGAAATAGAAGTCACCACTGCGATCAAGCAGGAATTCCACAGTTCCAGCGCCTTCGTAATTAATGCTCTTTGCTGCGGCGACCGCAGCCTCACCCATTCGCTTACGTAATTCTGGATCGAGCGCTGGGCTAGGGGATTCTTCTAGAAGTTTTTGATGACGACGCTGAATAGAGCAATCACGTTCGCCGAGATGCACTACGTTTCCATGTCGATCTGCAAGCACCTGCACTTCCACGTGTCGAGGAAAGTCGATAAATTTCTCCATATAGAGACCAGGGTTGCCAAAGGCTGCTTCAGCCTCTCCCTGGGCGGCCTTAAATAAATTCTCCAGTTGATCTGGCGTATTTACCAGACGCATGCCGCGGCCACCACCACCTGCAGTGGCTTTAATCATTACTGGATAACCCATCCCGGCCGCTAATTCAGCTGCCTCCTCTGGGCTCTCTAACAAGCCCTCGCTGCCTGGCACAGTCGGAACACCAACCTGTTGCATGGTCGCTTTAGCAGTCGACTTATCTCCCATAGAGCGGATCGCATGAGGCGAAGGCCCAACAAAGATGATGCCGTGGTCACGGCAAATTTCAGCGAATCGATCATTCTCAGCCAGGAATCCATAGCCCGGATGAATGGCATCTACGCCGCGTGAGGTAGCCGCCGCAAGGATATTGGGAATATTCAGATAGCTCTTGCTGCTCTGGGCTTCCCCAATGCAGACGGCCTCATCAGCAAGTTGAACATGCAGCGCATTGCGATCCACGGTGCTGTAAACAGCCACCGTGGCGATACCCAGCTCCCTGCAGCTACGCAGAATTCTGAGAGCAATCTCGCCGCGGTTGGCGATCAGCACTTTGCCGATGGACATCCCGCAATAAAAAGTCTTTGGGCGGATCGTATCAGCGCTCCTTGCCAAACATGCTTTTAAACAGTTGAACCATTGGTCGGTATGATCCACGATCGACGAAGCCCGCGAGGTGGAGTCAGCTACGCGGATGTGGTGGAATTGGTAGACACGCACGTTTGAGGGGCGTGTGGCTTCGGCCTTGCGAGTTCAAGTCTCGCCATCCGCACTATTTCCTCAAAACTTGACCTCACTACCTCCAGCTGTCATGCAGGAAGCTTCGTTGGTGGTGGTTCTGGTCTCCAATGGCCCCGGCGAACTAGCCACTTGGGTTCGGCCCCTTGCCGAGAGTCTGCACAGAAGCGTTTTGATGCGTCCCCGTGCCCTGATCTCACCAATTGGCCTAAGGCTTGTATTGGTGCCCTGCCCTAATGGCACAGGCAAGGAAGCAGATGCAGCTAGGCGTTGGAGTCAATTTGAGCAGATCACTCCCGCCCATCAGTTTTGGCATTTGTTACTCCGTCCCAAACGATACGGATCATGGCCTCAAAAAGGGGTCGTGGTTTTCCTTGGTGGTGATCAGTTCTGGAGCGTGCTGCTTTCAGCACGCTTGGGTTATCGCCATCTCACCTATGCCGAATGGGTTGCTCGCTGGCCTCGTTGGAATGACCGCATTGCTGCTATGTCAGACAAGGTGCGTGATCAACTACCTCATCGCTTCAAACAGCGTTGCAGTGTGGTTGGCGACCTGATGGCAGATTTGTCTTGCCATGCTCGAGCGGAAGCTCCACTGCCATCGGGTAAGTGGGTGGCCCTACTGCCGGGATCCAAGCGAGCCAAGCTCTGTGTGGGTGTTCCTTTCCTATTGGAAACTGCCGACCGATTAGCGGCGCTGCAACCTGAATGCAGTTTTTTGCTGCCTGTGGCGCCAACCACAAGCATTAAGGAACTGGAACATTTTCTCGGCTCAAGTAATCCAATTGCAGCTGACTATGAATCTGTAATTTCCATAGTCAAACCACCAGAACCCAACCAACCCTGGGCAAGGTTTATCACCAAGGCCGGCACGGTGATCAATCTCCAAGAGGAACATCCAGCTCATGGGCCCTTAAGCCAATGCGATCTGGCGCTGACCACTGTGGGAGCTAATACTGCGGAATTGGGAGCACTGGGTGTACCAATGATTGTGATAGTTCCTACCCAGCATTTAGCTGTAATGCAGGCCTGGGATGGTTGGATTGGCCTACTGGCGAGACTGCCCGGGTTGCGTTGGTGCATTGGCCTATTACTCAGTGCATGGCGACTCCGTCGTCATGGTTTCCTGGCCTGGCCAAATATCTCTGCGGGCCGCATGGTCGTCCCAGAGCGGATGGGTGCGATTTCACCGCAGGACATTGCCAATGAAGCAGATGGTTGGCTTTCATCACCTGAACGTCTCAACGGACTGCGAGAGGATCTCCGCAGCCTGCGGGGACAGCCTGGGGCTGTATCAGCGCTTGTTCAAGAAGTGCGTGACTTACTGCCAAAGGCCCTTGGTGCTTTCAAAGGTCTTTAAATTCTTATTTCCCCTTTAATTCATGTCTAGTTCTGATTACTCAGCCTCTGATTCAAGAGAGTGGATAAATCTCAGCTCTGAGGAATGGCAAGAGAAATTAAGCCGTGAGCAGTATCAAGTTGCCCGTCAAGGGGGCACTGAACGAGCATTTACAGGTGCTTACTGGAACCACAAAGAAAAGGGGATGTATTCATGCATCTGCTGTGGCGCACTACTTTTCAGCTCAAAGTCCAAATTTGACTCAGGTACGGGTTGGCCAAGCTTCTGGGATGGTGTCAAAGCTGATGCCATTAGCACCCATCAAGATCACAGTCATGGAATGGAGCGCACTGAAATCAATTGCTCTCGTTGCAAGGCCCATCTAGGTCATGTCTTTAACGATGGGCCTGCCCCTACTGGAAAGCGATACTGCGTCAACAGCGCTTCGCTGCAATTTCTTGAAGAGCAAAAGTCATGAACTGATCGACCATTACCAGGGGTCGTCCAGTTCTGCTCCATCCCTGCGAGATTGAGACTCATCAGCCTCTGCAGCACGTCTATTGGGATCCCGACTTGCAAAGTCGAGAGGCTCTACATCGAGAGGATCACCAGGACTTTGAGCAGGTCGACGGGAAGCTGGCCTTGGTCTCTGAGGAAATTGATCTTGATAGGCCGAGCTTTGCTCATAAGCAGGTTTCTCTTCGTAAGTAGACCTTTGTTCATAAGTATCTGACTCTTCGTAATTCGTCCGTTCGTCCCTGTAATTGCGATAGCTCGACTGAGAACTTGAGGGCGTCTCATCTAGATAACGCCGCTGGGGGATGGCCTCCTGTTGACGCTCTTCAAGTTCAACATATTCAAGCTCTTCTTCTGGTTCAAATGTTTGAGTAGTGGAAGCCTGAAGTCGATGCTGCTCCTGTTCAGAGGGCTGCCCTGAAGCCAGCTGGTTCTCTACTGGCACAAGATTCATCCGATAGCGCTCACGCTCCTGTTCTTCCCAGCTGGGGCCACCAACACCCAGTTTTTCGAGGAAACCACTATTTAGTTGCTTGAGTTTCTCCTCGGCACCCTCATAAACAATGATCCGATCAACACCGCTGCTAACCACCTCTTCCACCGGCATCTCCCAGGTACTAAGGACCCCTTCTCCCAGCAAGGGGACACCAAGTGCTCCCATAACCAAGGTTGTGAGCTCGCCCGTTTCAATATCGAAGGAGAACCCCAGGACCCTGCCTAACTGCTGACCGGATTCAGTGATGACCTGACAGTTAATTACTCGGCTATAGCGATCTGGAGTGAAGCCTTCTTTTAAAGAATCAGAGGAATCTACGAGGATGACATCCCCTACCTGTCGGATGCGATCCAGGGGCATCCAACGTGGAAGGCCAGGTAAAAAACGGGTCATGGGGTTATCGCGTAACCCAAGTGCGACCACTTCACGGCGGTCAATGTCAACCACGACTTCACCCACTACGCCAAGACGACGTCCAGTGTCACGGGTGATCACGTGTGTACCCATTAGCTCTGAACGTAGCCAGAGGCGATCACTGGGCACCGTGGCCAGTTGGTCGTTAGATGGTGGGGTTGTGGTCAAACGCAGGCCCTCAGCAGGGGGCGAATCGAGTCATTTTGACTCAAGGACTTAGAAGAACTACCTCAAGCAGCATCGGGTAACCCCACTACCTGAGTATGAGCACCACGAGCCTGGGTAACACCAATGGTGCGATTAGAGGCTCCGATCATTGGCCGGCGGTGACTCACAACCATGAACTGGGCCTGTTCAGCCTGACGGGCGATCAGGGCAGCAAGGCGCTCAACATTCACCCCATCTAGGAAACTATCCACCTCATCTA
>CAJWUF010000093.1 GCA_913047395.1 uncultured cyanobacterium | reverse complement strand
CATCGCGCCATCTCATCAACATCCCATGGAGATTTGCCTTTTTCCAGCAACATTGAATAGCTGGACTGGGGACGTGCTTGTAGTAGGCATGCTTGAAGGAGATATGGAGGAACGTTTAAAAGACCTTGAAAAACGCTGTGGAGGCTCTCTCGAGCAGAGCCTTAAACAAAAAATGTTCACAGCTAAATCTGGTGAGATCGCCAGTTTTCAATTACTGCAAAGCAACCCAAGCCAGCTGGTAATTGTGGGGCTCGGTGAAGCCCAAAAGCTGATACTCGATGACCTGCGCAAGGCAGCCGCCCTGGGAGCTCGCGCAAGCATTGGCAGCAGTGGAACGCTGGGCATGATGCTCCCCTGGGAAACCTTGACTTCGCCATCAGCGGCAAAAGCCGTGGCAGAAGCCGTTCGCCTTTCCCTTTACAAAGACGTCCGCTTTCGCAGTGCTCCCAAGCCCCGCTCTACTCCAACAAAACTGGAACTAATTGGTCTACCTGACTCCGCTGGCAGCGATCTTCAGGCTGTTCACCCCACCTGTGCAGGAGTAGAGCTGGCAAGGGAGCTAGTTGCTTCTCCACCAAATAGCCTCACGCCAGCCAGCCTCGCTGACACAGCCGCCCAGCTAGCCCACGAACACGGACTCGAGCTCAAAGTTCTAGAGAGATCCGACTGCGCCGAAAGGGGGATGGGCGCCTACCTAGCTGTCTGTCAGGGCTCTGATCTAGATCCAAAGTTTATCCACCTCACCTATCGCCCTCAAGGGCCAGTCAAGCGCCGACTGGCACTGGTAGGCAAAGGACTCACCTTTGATTCTGGCGGGTACAACCTCAAGGTCGGAACAGCCCAAATCGAGCTAATGAAGTTCGATATGGGCGGCAGTGCTGCTGTACTTGGTGCAGCCCGAGCGATTGCCGAGTTACGTCCTAAGGGAGTGGAAGTACACATCATCGTGGCAGCCTGCGAGAACATGATCAACGGATCCGCTGTCCATCCAGGAGACATCGTGCGAGCCGCTAATGGCACAACCATCGAGATCAACAACACCGATGCAGAAGGACGGCTAACCCTTGCCGATGCACTTGTATACGCCTGCGAACAAGAGCCAGATGCAATCGTGGATTTAGCGACCCTCACGGGTGCTTGCGTTATTGCACTTGGCGATGAAATGGCTGGTCTTTGGTCAGCCGATGAGCAGCTAGCACAAGGGCTAAGCACCGCCGCTGAGGCCGCCGGCGAAGGCATTTGGCGCATGCCTTTACGCAGCTCTTACAAAGACGGCCTGAAATCCCTACACGCTGACCTCAAAAACACTGGGCCTCGTCCAGGTGGATCGATCACCGCAGCTCTTTTCCTAAAAGAATTCATTGATGACTCGATCCCCTGGGCCCACATCGACATCGCAGGCACTGTCTGGTCAGAGAAAGGCCGTGGTCTCGATCCCTCAGGTGCCACCGGCTATGGGGTTCGAACTCTTGTGAACTGGATTTGCAATCAATCCTGATCCAAAGGCATGGGCCATCAAGGCCAAAACAAAAGCCGACCTAAATCATGAAGCCACAGCACTAATAGCCCTATCCCTTGCCTGCATCCGATCAGGAAGCGAAAGGGTCTTAGGAGATTCCAACGCATGAATCTGCCAACGTGCCCGATCAGAAAAAGACGCCAAGACCCTATCTAGATCATCAGAAGCCTGCTTAGGAGAGGGATACGGACCAACATGACGAGTCACAAGTCCATCCTTAACGGTCAGCAGATACATACATCACCTTCTTAAACCCACCAGCACATGTTAAGCGGGTCCCATGAGCGGGGGGATGGGTGGAAACCCGCATCTGCACTGCAAGCCTCCCGGATCAAGAGCAAATGCCGATTTTATTTTTTCCTTATATTCAACTCTTCTGGTCGCTTCCATGGCAGGCCTGTTCTTGCCCTGTCTCCCCATAGCTGATCAAGCCGACTGTCACGTCCGCAAGTCAAGCGGTAGAAGTTGTATTTGAGGTTATTTCTATTAGCAAAGTCTTGGTGATAATCCTCTGCAAGCCAAAATTTACTCGCAGGTTTTATCCGAACGCTAAGGCTGCTTCTTGGCTTGGTTAACTCTAAAGCCGCAGCATTAGCACTAAGTCGAGCTTCGTTCTCCTGCTGATCATCTCGGGTAAAGATCACAGGTCTATAGGAGTCACCATGATCACAAAACTGACCATGATCATCTAAAGGATCGACATTGCGCCAATAACTGCGCAGTAGTTCGGCATAGCTAATTTGAGCAGAATCAAAGCGCACCCGAACAGCCTCTTGATGCCCTGTTTTTTTAGAGCTCACCTGGCGATAAGTAGGACTAGATACATTGCCACCGGTGTATCCACTCTCAGCAGAAATCACACCTGGAAGCACTTCTAGATCATGCTCGAGACACCAGAAACAACCACCGGCAAAAACAGCTTCCTCAACTGACGCCGTCACTGCTATTGGCAGCCCAAGCAGCACAACAATGAGCACAAAAGCACACCAAAAACCACTTCCCACTCGAAAGAGTTTGATCATCCTTAAGTCAGTTCAAAAATTGCCTGGGCTGCCCTATCGGTAACACCTGGATTACCAAGAGTTTGCCGCAAGCGCTGATAGCCCTCAATCATTGCCGCACGCTGCGCAGAATCCTCCAGCAAGGGGATAGCCGATTGCACGAGCGCCTCTGGAGTGAGCTCATCCTGCAGGAATTCAGGTACAAGCCGTTCATTCAATAAGAGGTTTACTGGGGAGATGTGATCCACCCGAAAGCGTAAAAAGTATCTAGCCACAAATGCCGTAATCCGACTCACCCTATAGCCCACTACTTGAGGAACACCACGCAAAGCAAGTTCCATATTGACGGTGCCTGATTTCCCCAAAGCGAGATCGGCAGCTGCACAAAGAATTGGTTTGAGCTCATCCGCCTGATGAGCAGAAAGAACTCGACCTCGAACTGCTGCTGCATCAAAAGCCTTCTGCAAAGGCTTCTCCAAGCTTGCCAACCCTGCGGGAACAATCACCTGAAGAGATGGATCCATCTGCTGAAGCAAAACTGCTGCCTTAAAGAGAGTGGGCATCAGGTAACGAAGTTCTTGATCCCGAGAAGCAGGTAAAAGCAACAACAACCTTTGACCAGGCTGCAATCCAAGTTGCTGACGAGCCTCCTGACGATCAGGCAAAGCACTCACCGTATCGAGCAATGGATGACCAACCCAAGTCACCTTTGCTCCGCGCTGAACATAAAACTCTGCTTCGGCAGGGAAAATTGCCAGGATTCTGTCGGTGAAACTAAGCAGCTGCGTGGTGCCGCCCTCACCCAAGCGCCAAGCCCATTCCTGTGGAGCGATGTAGTAAACAATCGGCACAGTGGGAAACCAACGCCGCAACTTGTTCCCCAGACGCACGTTTGCCCCCATGTAATCAATCAGCACCACAGCATCTGGTGGTCGCTGTTGAAGCAAATGATCCACACGAGATTGAAGCCTCAAGGTTGGCACCACCAGTGGCAGCGCCTCCCAAAGACCAATAGCACCCAAATGAGCCGTATCAGCAAGCAGCTCTGCACCAGCCGCCTGCATACGAGGACCTCCCAGAGCCATCAACTCAAGCGGCAAAGACCGCCGCTCTGCCTCCCTTCGCAGAGCGCGAATCAAGAGGCTCCCCTGCAAATCACCAGAAACCTCGCCTGTACTGATCAGCAGCCGCACCATCAGCGACTTGAGGCCATAGCAGACATTGGACCGCGACGTCCCTTCTGAATTGAGGCCTCTAGAAAGGCGCAGAGATGCTCTGCCGCTGGCATCAACTGCTGCTCTCGAGCAAGCCTTAGACCCTCAACAATGACATGGTCGGATCTAAACAGCAGATTCCAGATCTCCTGAAGCTGGCCAAGCTCTCCTGCCTGTTGAGTATTAAGCCCACTGCGCTGAAGACCAACGCGATTGAGGCCCCGCACCCTGCCGGGTTGCCCTTCTACTAAGCAGTAGGGCGGCACATCACGATCAACCCTTGTCATGCCTCCAACCATGGCAAGACGACCAATTTGGACGAATTGATGAATACCCAAACAACCGCCAATCACAGCACGATCTTCAATCACAACATGACCGGCTACCTGAATTCCATTGGACATCACAATTCCATTACCTAGCTCACAGTTGTGACCTAGATGGCAATAGGCCATCAACAAATTTTCGTCACCGATCCTGGTCTGTTCACCTTCTTCAGTGGCCCGATTGATGGTGACGCATTCTCTGATGGTGTTGGCATCACCAATCACCACCTCAGTGGGTGCGCCACGGTACTTGAGATCCTGTGGCTCAAGACCAAGACAGGCCCCTGGAAAAACACGGTTCTTTGAACCAAGTGTCAAACGACCATCAAGCACCACATGAGGGCCAATCCAGGTCTGAGAACCAATTTTCACCTCAGGTCCAATGACCGCACCTGGTCCGACAATTACACCGGAATCGAGGTCGGCACGTGGATCTACAACAGCCGAAGGATGGACCTGCACTTTTCCTTCGGCTGAAATCGCCGAGAGATTTCGAGGCTCACTCATAGTCCTCAGTCCACCAAAGAGAACATCAGCTCACCAGAGCAGACCAGCTGGCCCTCAACCATGGCTTCCCCCCTGACCTTGCCAAAACGCTGCCGCTTCAAACTGAGTAACTCGCAACTGATCGTGAGCTGATCGCCTGGCACCACAGGACGACGAAAACGGACTGCGTCGATACCTGCAAACACGAACAACCCCTTGGGCAAATCTGGCATCTGAGTAACAATCAAGCCACCCACCTGAGCCATAGCCTCAACAATCAAAACCCCAGGCATAAGTGGACGACCAGGGAAATGGCCTTGAAACTGAGGTTCATTGAGGGTCACGTTCTTGATAGCAACAGCCCGTTTGCCAGGTTCATGGGCAACAACCCGATCGACTAAGGCGAACGGATAACGATGAGGCAACAGCCCCATAATCTGCTCACTAGTTAGTACAGCAGCATTAGCAGAAGGATCGGTCAAGAGACAGTTACAGGGCAAACATCAAGGAGAGCTTTGGCTAGATCGATATGGAGTCCATGGGAGCCCCTGTATACGAGAACTTGAGCCTGAGGGAATCCCACAAGTGCAAGATCTCCGATCAAGTCCAAAAGCTTATGGCGCACTGGTTCATCCGCAAAACGAAGTGGAGGGTTCAACCATTGATCGCCATCACAAACCAAGGCATTGTCGAGGCCACCACCCTGGATTAAGCCCGCTACCCGCAGCTGATCCACCTGTTCGCGAAAGCCAAAAGTCCTTGCCGGAGCGATCTCCTCCACAAATCGCTCAGGTGTGAGCTCAATCGCCAACATCTGATGACCAATAGCAGCTTGAGGAAAATCAATCACACAAACAACATTGAATCGCTCAGCAGGTGTTGCTGTGATCACACTGCT
>CAJWUF010000092.1 GCA_913047395.1 uncultured cyanobacterium | reverse complement strand
CGCAATTGTGGTCAATGCCAGTCTTAACTGGGGAAGCATTGTTGGGATCGTGCTTTGCGTAGGCGGTGCGATGCTCTATTTCATGCGTTCGTTTAAGCCAGCCTTAGCAAGGGATTACGACGTTTTTTTTGCAGCCATTGGTCTGCTTTGTGGGGGGGTTTTCTTTTTTCAGGGATGGCGCCTAGATCCGATCTTGCAGTTCGGCGTATTCCTGCTCGCGGGTACCACCATTTTTTTCGCTTACGAAAGTGTCCGACTCAGAGGAGTTGCTGTTGAGGGGGCTAGACGTTCGTCGTATTTCGATGATGAGCCAGCCCCCTCGTCTATTAACCCTGCAGGAGGGTTGAGCGGTGGCTGGGATGAGTCTTATGACCGCTTTGAGGAACCCCAGCCACTTCGGCGGCGCTTCTCCAGTAGAGATGGAGATGGTGAAGATGCCGATCGCTCTGAGGGAGATCTTTATCGGCCTCGCAGGACCTCAAGAGCCGCAATACCTGAACAAGCAGCAAGCCGTCGCCGTGGCAACCAAGAGGACGAGTCTTGGTCCCAGGACTCAGAACGTTCTCGGCGCATGGCCCGCTTCGGTCGTCAAGATGATGAGGGAAATAGTCGCTCCAACTTTGGAGAGCGTCGCAATACTCGCCAAGATCAACGCCGCGGCAGCCGTCCTTCAGCTAAACAACAAACCACTAGTAGAAGGCAATTAGACAACGATTCAAGGCCTAAAAGTAGAGGGGAGTATGCATCGTCAACAACACCTGGTGTTCCGCAGGGATCTCCGATTCGTTCAGAGGCTGAAGATGCAGCTTATTCACCAGCAAAGCCCAGATCCACGGGAACAAGACCTGCCGGAACAAGACCTACCACTGGAACAAGATCCTCTAAGCCACAATCTGGTCCTTCAGCAAACACAAAGGAAGCCGCTCCGCCTTCTTCATCTTTTCCTGAATCCAGGCGTTCAGCTCCTCGCAGTTCACGTCCTCGGGATAACAGTTCCCGTTTTGACGACTGAAGCGCATCCCTAACAATCTGCAGCAACTGATTTTGCTTTTGGGCTGCTTAGCCCTTGGAAGTTGCACCAATACTGTTGAAAGAGCACCCGGTGGAATTCTGCAGCGCAGTCAGCAGGATCCGGCCTTAAGCGGCAATGGAGAGATGCTCGCTGTGATCGTCGATCAGCGAGGTCGACCAACTGTTCAGCTCAGGGACATTCAAAACGGAAAGATCCTGCCTCTACGCCATTTTTCTCGTCATCAGCCTCATAGCTCACCCTCTCTGAGCTGGAATGGTCGTTATCTGGCAGTGATTACCCAAAGAGGTAACCGACGCTTGATGATCATCGAAGACCGCCTGAGTGGACGAGTCCATCCGCTTCCTTTACCAGGCGGGAGAGATCCTGTACGCCTCAGCCTGGCACCAGATGCACGTCAGGTAGCTCTGCAGGTGGCTGATCAGGGTCATTGGCGCGTGGAGCTCTTTGATTTGTCTCAGATACTTGAGCCGGACAAACCTGCAGGGTTGCAAAGCTCATTCCCATCAACTGAGCTCGGCTCATGAGATATGTGCACTTGCTAAGTCTGTCGACTTGGTTTTCGTCTTTTTTGCTTTGTTTTGGTTTGGCTGCTTGCGGTAGAGAAGCGTTGAGGCCAATTCAAGGTCTCAATCGCTTCCTGCTTCAATCCGCAAGCAGTCGTCGCGAACCGGCCCTTGGCCGGCGCTGGTTGGCCAGCCTTAGTAACGAAAAGGGTCGAGAAAAAATTGAATTGATTGATCTGCGTAGCCGTAGACCGGTGCCGTTACCAGGCCTGAATCGACCCGATGCACAACCAATCAGTGTGAGCGTGAGTGCCAATGGTGAGCGCTTGGCGCTTGTAAGACAGCGTGATGATCAAACGGAACTGTTGCTCTATCGCCGCAGTCTTGGCAGTGTTCAGCGGTTAGAACTCAGTGCTAAAGGTATTCCTCGCCAGGTGAGCCTGGATGGTCCTGGCCGAATACTGGCTGTTCAGGTCAGTAGAGACGGCCGTTGGGATGTTGATTTGATCCGACTTTCAATCTGAAAAGAAGATTTGAATCTTCAAGGTACAAACCCAGCCCAGTGCAAAAAGGTCTCACGACTAAGAACCTCGATTAGCAACACCGCAACCAACCCGATCATGGCGAAACGTCCGTTGACTCGTTCGGCATAGGCACTCCAGCCGAACGCTGGAGGGTCTCCAGTGGTCGCACTGTTTGGCGGTGGCTGTGCCATTGCATTCTCAGAGCCCTTTCCTGAATTCTGTAATTCAGCTTGCTCGCTTGGGAGGTCTTGATTGGTTGTCATCATCAAACGAGCTCAGGTTTATTCAAAGTCATAGCTTGCCGAAGGAATCAGGCGCCAGCCTCCATCCCCAAATAGCTCAAGCACCGTGTCGTGGAAGCTTATAAGCGTTGGTCTGTGACCAACGCTTATAAAAGCGAGCTCCCTTTGACTTAGAAGCTTGTAGAGATGGCGCTCGGTTGCAACATCCACTGCACTGGTTGCTTCATCTAATACCACGTACTTGGGAGAATTGAGCAATAGCCGCGCAAAGGCGAGCCTTTGTTGCTCGCCTAGTGAAAGCAGCCGCTGCCAATCTTGCTTGACATCGAGATCTGGATAACGCTCAAGCATTTTGGGGAGTTGCACTTCCTCGAGAACAGCCTGGAGGTGATCATCACTAAAGCGGGCGTTATCGAGGGGGTAGCAAAGCTGTTCACGTAGAGATCCCAAGGTCATATAAGGCTTCTGAGGTATGAATAACAGCTCTCCGTTAAGTGGTGAACTGACCTGACCAGTTGGAGATGCCCAAAGGCCACTAATTACACGTAATAATGATGTTTTGCCACAACCCGATGGGCCAACCACTAGCAGCCGTTGATTAGCTTGAACACTTAGGTTTAGATCGCTGACTAAAACATTTTCCGTGCGCGGTGTTCTTACAGTCACATTGCGCAGGATAATTGAATTTGAAGGTTGAATTGTAGTGGAATAATCTTCACTTTTTTCTAGGTGAACATCTGCCACATTGGATTGAAAACCTTCAAGTCGACCAATTGAAGCTGAAAAACGTGTAAGTTCTCTTATTTTGTAGATAATAAAGAACAATGAGCCTTCTAGTAAGTTGTAACTTAGATTGGCCTGAGAAAAACTGCCATAGTCCATTTGCCCGCTAAGGATAGGAGTGGCAAGGATTAGGTATGGGATGAATATTCCGCCGTATATGCCTGATCGCTGAAGAACCTTTAACAGTGTTTCCCATATAATTAGCAGGTTATAGTTGCGTACAACCGATCCCAATCTTCTGCCTACCTCTTTGCCCTCCTGCGCCTCTCCGGAGTAGAAAGCAATTGATTCGGCATTGTTGCGAACATGTACCAAGCCATAGCGAAAATCGGCTTCAAGACGCAGTTGGTCGTAATTAATACGTACAAGATTTCTTCCTGCGTATATAATTAATGCTGAAACCAATGCTGCGTATACAATTAACGCGAAGGTCAGTTCACGACTAATGGCTAGAAGTATCCATATATTCAGTGAAAAGGTCAAGATAGAGTCGAAAATATTTAGTGAAAATTCCAGAGTTTGCTCGGTAAATTCTTTAGTATCTTCTGTGATCCTCTGGTCTGGGTTGTCCACTTCCGTAGCGGTTTCTTCATTAGGGTTAAGGATGTAATATGCTCGATTCTGCATGTAATCGCCGATCAAGCCTTTTGATAACCATTCGCGCCAAAGCAGGCTAAGTTTGGCAGTAAAGAAGTATTGGAAACTTCGGATTGGCAATGCAACGATAAAGCAAATACCAAGGATCCAAAGGTTTAGAGATGTTGATTCCTGGTTCTTCTGAATAAGGGCATTGGTGAGGTCCTTGACGAGAAATGTGATGCCGGCATTAATGCCGTTCACTGACAAAAGCATCAGGATGATCACCCCCAACAGCAACCATGGCAGCCATCGACCCTGCCGAAGCTGACTGCGTGCTGCTACGAAGCAAAAGATTCCAGCCAGAAAAAGGCCACTGATTGCCACACCCCATGAATTCCCCCAAATTGTCCGGAGAGATCCCTGGACACCGCCGAGGAATTGCGTTGTGAGCCCAGGTGCAAGGCTGCTTAACAGGCCCATTAGACCCGTTATCAAGAAGAGAACTGTTCCTGCCACACAGAACAGCAGTGCCACCAATAGCCCAACAAACAGCCAGCCGTTGGTTTCGCTGTAGGGAAGGAAATAGGGCTGAGAAAGCCGGCGGAGCTTAATTAGCTGATTTCGGAATGCCTGTAATTGGGACATTGGCTGATCTGGATATTGGCATTGTGGCTTCTCACAAGCACTACCGCGACCAGTTTCAACCAGGCGGCCAAGTTAGTAGACGACCACCAATTACATGTACATGGAGGTGAAAAACAGTTTGGCCGGCCTTAGCCCCACTGTTGATAACCGTACGAAAGTCAGTGAGGCCTTGTTGACGTGCCACTTTGGCCGCCACTAGCAACAAATGACCAAGCAGCTCTGCGTCTTCTGCTACAGCTGCATCAAGACTTTCTAATGCTTTGCGAGGGATCACAAGCACATGAACCGGTGCCTGAGGCTGAATATCGCGAAAGGCCAGGCACTTTTCATCGCTATAGACCTCATCACAGGGAATCTCACCGCGAAGCATCCGGCCAAAAATGGTGTCGCTAGCCATGGCTGACGCAGTAAGGGAATGGGACGGTTGGTGCATGAAATCTATGCACCGTCTTGTTAGCAAATGCTGGCACGTTGCCTGATTGATTGCCCCCTAGGCCTTAAGACCTAGGGGAAGTGGATATAACCTCACGGCTTTCTGGGATAAAACTGGTTGAGCTGTCGAAATAGTGGTTTTCGCGGCTAGTAATTTCAATTCTGATCTCGTCATAATTGTCCTTCAGCTGTATTCACTTGCCCTGCTATAGCTGAGATCTTTTCTCTGATGATCTCAGCTTGTGCAAGTGGATCTAGCAAGGATCTAGATAGAAAACAGAAGCCAAAAGCTAAGGCCAAGCAAATTGTTAGTTCTCTAGGAACTAATTCGGCTAAGTGCAGGGCGTCTGTCAAGCCTCCTGCTAACCAGTCCGCTTGGTTGTGGCATGAAAGCCATTGGCTTGGCTGGCTTTAGCGACGGCGACGGCGCTGTTGAGCCTTGCGCTTGTACTTCTCTACAGGCGTCTCATGATGACGAAGGCGCTTTAGATCAGCGAAGATTCCTGCCTTTGACACCTGTCGCTTAAAACGGCGCAGGGCTGATTCAATGCCCTCATTTTCTCCGACCGTGACCTGAGTCATTCAGCAAGCAAACTTATCGAGCAAAGCAGACTAGCAAGATGACCTCGCTTAAGGATTGGTAGGCGCAACGCTTCAATCCTCAGAGCTTGTGTCCTCAGAGCTTGTGTCCTCAGAGCTTGTGTCCTCAGAGCTTGAATTCTCAGTGCTTAGG
>CAJWUF010000091.1 GCA_913047395.1 uncultured cyanobacterium | reverse complement strand
TTTCTCGTCGGTGAGCTTTGAGAGTGTCAAGAAGATGCTGCCCCACTGTCATTAGTGGGTTGAGGCGGGTCATTGGATCTTGGAACACCAGCCCTACGCTTTCACCGCGCAGTTGTCTTAACTGCTTCTGCTCCAATGGCCTGGGATCTTGGCCAGCCAGTTGCAATGTTCCGTTGCAAATGCTGCCGGGTGGTAGCAGCTGCAAAACGACCCTTGCCAAGGTGCTTTTGCCGCAACCTGAAGGGCCAACCAGGGCAAGGCGTTCGCCTGCTTTGATGCTTAGGTTCAGTCCATCCAGTGTCCAATCAGTACTGCGTGGGTAGCGCATGCATAACTGGTTGAGCTCGAGTATCTGCCCTGAAGAGCTAGGCATCGGCAGTAGCACGGGGTCTTGGGTCTGAATACCATGGATTGATCCGCTGGGTCGGATGCCCAACGTCACCACTGCTCCGAATTCAACACAGACCAATGATGGCTGTGGTTCAGCGCTGCGTGGTTTACCTGAGCTCAGATCACATCCGATCCGCAGTGTTGATGACTACGGCATTCCTCTGCCGCAATGGTTGCAAGAGTGCGTTGAGCACATTCCTCCTGGTCTTGGGCAGAGCTGCCCAACCGATCCTGAAGCTCTTCTAGCAGCAGCTTTTGACTTGGCCTTTCAGCTGCATGAGGGGCAGTTTCGAGTTAGCGGTGACCCTTATATCGTTCACCCTGTGGCCGTGGCTGATCTGCTGCGCGATATCGGCGCCAGCGCCAGTGTGATCGCTGCAGGCTTCCTTCACGATGTAGTGGAAGATACCGATATAACTCCCGAGCAGCTGGAAGATTTTTTTGGTGCTGAGGTGCGGGAACTGGTGGAAGGCGTCACCAAGCTGGGTGGGATTCATTTCACCAATCACACTGAGGCTCAAGCTGAGAACCTGCGCAAGATGTTTCTGGCTATGGCCAGCGATATCCGTGTCGTGCTGGTGAAATTAGCCGATAGGCTTCACAACATGCGCACGCTTGGCTCATTGCAGGCGGATAAGCAGCAGCGCATTGCTCGTGAAACTCGTGAGATTTATGCACCCCTGGCGAATCGCCTTGGCATCGGACGCTTCAAGTGGGAACTCGAGGATTTGGCCTTCAAGCTCCTTGAGCCTGAGGCTTTCCGTGAGATTCAACAAGAAGTGGCTACCAAGCGAAGTGAGCGGGAGGATCGCCTGGAGACCACGGTTCAGTTATTAAGTGACCGCCTTGTTTCTGCGGGTCTTGAGAATTGTGAGGTCAGTGGTCGGCCTAAGCATCTCTATGGGATCTGGAGCAAGATGCAGCGCCAGCAAAAGGCTTTCTACGAGATCTTCGATGTAGCTGCTCTGCGGATTGTCACGCCCAGTGTGGAGAATTGTTATCGCGCTCTGGCTGTAGTGCATGACACCTTCCGGCCTATCCCCGGACGCTTCAAGGATTACATCGGTTTAGCTAAGCCCAATGGTTATCAGTCACTGCATACGGCTGTGATCGGCAGGCATCGGCCGATTGAGGTGCAGATTCGTACTCCAGAAATGCATCGGATTGCTGAATTTGGCATTGCGGCTCATTGGGAGTACAAAGAGGGTGGCTCTCCTGCAGCAGCAAATAAGGAGCGGTTCAACTGGCTACGTCAACTGGTCGAATGGCAACAAGAAGGAGGTAATGATGACCATAACGACTACCTCGCCTCGATTAAGGAAGACCTCTTTGATGAGGAGGTCTTTGTGTTTACTCCGAAGGGCGATGTGGTTGGCTTGCGCAAAGATTCCACAGTTGTTGATTTTGCCTATCGAATTCACTCGGAGGTTGGCAACCATTGCCATGGTGCGCGTATTAATGATCGCCTTTGTCCATTGTCAACATCTTTGCAAAACGGCGATTTTGTTCAGGTTCTAACCAGTAAGACAGCTCATCCAAGTCTTGATTGGCTCAACTTTGTTGCTACTCCCACAGCTCGTAATCGCATTCGTCAGTGGTACAAGAGAAGCCATCGTGATGAAACGATTCAACGCGGTAAAGACCTATTGGAGCGGGAACTAGGCCGCGATGGTTTTGATGCGCTACTTAGTAGCGAAGCGATGACGCGAGTGGCAGAGCGCTGCAACCTGCAGCTCACAGAGGATTTGCTGGCGGCGCTTGGTTTTGGCGCCTTGACTCTGCAGCAAGTGCTCAATCGTTTGCGCGAAGAAATTCGTCTTCAGGCTGTCGTGCCTGAGAAACCACTGAGCAATGCTGATGTTGCGAAACAGCTTGTGGCTCAAGTGGACTCGAGCCCAGTGAAGGCACCTCCTTCAGAAGGAGTGCCTATCCTTGGAGTGGAGGGTCTTGATTACCGCCTTGGGGGTTGTTGTAGTCCGCTACCGGGAGAATTGATTCTCGGTACCGTGGCTCTTGGTAATCATGGCATCACGATTCATCGACAGGAGTGCGCAAGCATTGCGTCGATTCCCAGTGAACGGCGATTACCGGTGCGCTGGAATCAAGGTGCTCATATAGAGAGTGAGCGATTCCAAGTGCAGTTGCGCATTGAAGTAATTGATCGGGTTGGCATTCTTAAAGACATCCTGATGCGCCTTTCTGATAGCAGTATCAATGTGAGTGATGCTCGGGTGAAGACAGCCCACGGCAAACCCGCTTGCATTGATTTGCGTGTTGAACTCAACTCTGCCGATCAGCTGGCCTCAACTATGGCTCAGATCCGATCGATGGCCGATGTTCTAGATATTGCGCGCACTAGCTTGGGCTAGGGCTTAGCAATATGAATGGGCCAGGGCGATGGGGATGGCTTTTAGTGATCCTTCCTCTCTTGGTTGGTTTCGCTATCTATGCCAACTGCCGTGATGCGCCTCTGCTGTATGAGCGTCTATTTCGCGCAGTGCCATTTCTTCATTGGTCTAGCTCTAAGCAGTTTTTGAATAGCCGTTGCCATGCCCTGCTCTCTTCAGGACCACTAGCGAATTGGTTGATTTATTCCTTGCCTAATGCTTTATGGGTGTTTTCTACTTGCTGTTTTCTTAAGCATGAGCTCATTTACATGCAGCGAGTTAGTACAAGTCAACGTGTTTTTATTTATGCAGTTATTGCAGTCATGCCTGAGGTGCTTCAGAGCTGTGGAATCCTTGTAGGCACTTTTGATCAGATCGATCTTATTCTAAGTCTTCTCATTATCATTTTTGTTGAGCCTTTTTGCAGGGTTTTTAGTTTCTGATAATCAGTGTTAAGCTGTTTTGGCTTGATGGGCTTTTGACTTAATGCGTAGCGCTCTTAGATTAGCCGCAGGTCTGTCTTTATTAGCAGTTTTAGCGGCTGGTTCTGTTGAGGATGAACAGCAGACAAGTTCAGCACCTATTGATTATAGCAACCCTAAATACGTTGTTAATTACAAGGCCTTGGCCGATGAATTTGAAGCCAACTCTTTGGCGGCTGAATCGAAATACGAAGGTCAGCTTATCTACATAAAAGGTCCTGTTAGCTCTGTGGATAAAGATATTCTTGGTGATCCATATATCAGTATTACAGGCGATTGGGATTTCGCGATGATTCGCTGCAATCTTACCGATGAAAGTGTAAATTCAGCTTCAGCAGTGCGTAAGGGGCAGTACATAACGGTGGCAGGTTTGGTAGGTGATACGACCATGGGAGTAAGTCTAAATCGCTGTCGTGTGGTTGGCTAATGGAATAGAATTTGCATTCAAAGAATGTGGGTTATTTATGTATTTGAGAATGACTTTTGATGACATCATCGTGTTAGCTTGATTAATCTACTTCTCACATTGCCCTTTGAATCTCAGATTGAGAATCTGGGCCCCGGTTATTGGGATGTAGTAGAAGCCGCGCACTTCCCGCGCACTCAATTACGTTTTCGTAATGATGCTTTGCTCAGGCAGCTTGGAGTGGAGCCTGATGCAGTGAGCGATCATCATCTGGAGCAGGCTTACGGTTGTTTTGAGGCTCGAACTCCACTATTAGCTCTGCGATATCACGGTTATCAATTCGGTACATATAACCCGGCTCTCGGTGATGGTCGTGGCTTCCTTTACGGTCAAGTGCGAGATCGCTATGGACTGCTACAGGATCTTGGTACTAAAGGATCAGGCACTACTCCCTGGAGCCGTGGAGGGGATGGTCGACTTACTCTCAAGGGTGGTGTACGAGAGATCATCGCCAGTGAGGCGTTGCATCGTTTAGGCGTAACCACGAGCCGAACTCTTTCCCTGGTGGAGACTGGTGAGGATCTATGGCGTGGTGATGAGCCTTCGCCTACTCGCAGTTCAGTGATGGTGCGTATGGCGCGCACGCATTTGCGTTTTGGTACTTGCGAGCGGCTGCTTCATCTGCGTGATGCTCAGGGCCTCGAGCGTTTGTTACGCCATGTGGTTGATGTCTACTACCCAGTGATTGCAGCTACTCACCCCGTTCGGGAAGCTAATGCAGCTGGCGCTATCGAAGCTCAGTTGTTGGCTTTCTACGCAGAACTCGTTGAGCGGGTGGCCAGGTTGGTGGCGGAGTGGATGGCAGCTGGCTTTACACATGGCGTGCTTAATACCGACAACATGTCGCTGCTGGGAGAGAGTTTTGATTACGGTCCTTTCGCTTTTTTAGATCAATGGGAGCCTGGATTTACGGCTGCTTATTTCGATCACACAGGCCTCTATGCCTATGGTCGTCAACCTGAGATTTGCCACAACAACCTAAAACTGCTTCAAGAGCCATTGGCAATGCTGTTGCCGCGGCAGCCAATGGAGCAGTCTTTAGAGACGTTTGCTGCCATTTATCAATCGCATTACAGAGCTTGTATGCTGCGTCGCCTCGGTCTTCCGAGCGATTGTGATCGCGATGATGACGATGTTGTGCTTAAGACCCTTGTGCTGCTGGCGGCTTGGCCTGTTGGTTACGGCGCCTTCTTTGCTGGTCTTGTCGAGCAGATAATGCTTAACGGTTTGCCGGAAGAGCCAGAGGCTTTGTTACCAGTGGTCTTAGCTGGGCCTCAACCTCCACGGGATGCTTGGGTTGCTTGGAGAGATTGTTGGTGGAACCAGCAGCGAGAAGCTGTCTCAGCTGAGTCGACGGAAGCACAAACTCTCCCTGCGCGACTGCAGCGCTGGAATCTTGCTACCACCCCGATTCGAGCGGTGATTGAGGAGTTTTGGCAAGCGATCGATCAGCGTGATGATTGGCAGCCGTTGCAGGCTTGGTTGAAAGGCATCAGTGTGGAATAACTAAGGTTTTTTGGGGTAATACGCTTGTGACCTAGGTGTTTTATTTGTTTGGCTGGTTGTGCGCAGAGGCCTTGACGTTTGTTAATGCCTACGTTGATTTGATCTGTGATAAGGCGGATGTCGTTTTCTTGCTGTTGGCAGCCCTTTGAGCAGCCCATAGGCAACTGCACTTGTGAGTGCTGCTGCGGTCGCGCCAACAAAGGTTGATCCGATTAATAGACGACTGCTGAAGGCCCAGCCATGAGTCCAGAGGTCT
>CAJWUF010000090.1 GCA_913047395.1 uncultured cyanobacterium | reverse complement strand
TGCCCTTAAAGGAGTTCAACAGCCACACACCTGGACCCATGGCCCCAGGTGCCAATAATCAGAAGCTTCGCTTAATCACAAAACTCTTTTCAAAGCCGGCCTCTCTTCTTTTAAGAGGGGTCGGCTTTTACATTTTCTTTAAGAGCAGATCTGATACAAAACCAGTTCAAGCCTAAGCAACTTCCGGGTTCCAATACCACACAGAAATTAGAAGCCTATAAAGCCAACCCAGTTGAGGCCAATGAAAATACCCAAACGCACCATGGTTGACCCTTTGAGATTTTCACGACAGCTTCTCTTGCTTATCAATGCTGCCACTACTCATCCGCTGTAAGGCAGCCGGTTGAACTGTCACTGTGCCAGTTGAGTTTGAGACCAAAAGGCAATGCTCCATTCAGTTTTAGCTGAAATGATTTAAACGTGAGGGGTTGAGAGCCTCCTAGCACTGGAAACAAGGACACACGTGCTGAAGATCTCCAGGAAGCCCGCCTTTGGCGGGTTTTCTTGTATCTAGAGAACAGGTGAGGTATTAGCCGCAGGACGCAAGCAAAAACTATCTCGTCTTAAGTAGCTCAATTAAAACAATTGACGCTATTCCCGCCATTGCAAATCTCCCATGCAATAACTCGGCTCGGCTTAGCTTTGAGAAAGTCATGAGCGTACATGCCGCTTTATTGCTCTAGATCGATCAAGACCCCAAAGCTGTCCGCTTGTTGAGGCAATCAGAATGGCCTCGTATAGATCGCCTTTGCCGGCTGCTGGATGTACTGTTTTCATGTAGGTAAAAATACTAACAAAGGTCCCTCGAATCAATGGGGATACCCGATCCTCATCTATTCCATAGGCTCGCTTTATTGATCAAGCATTAAATTCTCAGCCTGCTGTATGCCACCTCCTAGCCGTAGGCCCACAACAGCTTTAGCAATTAGCCCCTTACAGACAGAAGCTCCCAGCGCAACGAGCACTCGATCCTGATGCCATCGTTGAGTTGATTGTGCTCACCCTCTCTCATGAACATTCCTGTACTGCCAGCTTTTGTCACCTTGACTGCCGCCTTGGCCTACCAAGGAAGCATGTTTGCTGTCGCAATAGCTCGTAGCCACCACAAGGTGAAGGCTCCAGCCACAAATGGCCCCGAAGAATTTGAGCGGGTATTGCGTATTCAGCAGAACACCCTCGAGCAGATGATGTTCTTCCTTCCAGTGTTCTGGCTAGCAGCTCTCTCTAGCAACACATCTGCTGCAAGCTTGATTGGCTTTATCTGGATAGGAGCACGTATTGCTTATGGCGTTGGATATTGGAAGGATGCGAAGTTGAGGGCGCCAGGTTTTGGAATCAGCCTCCTTGCCAGTGCACTACTACTGGTGATGGCAGTTTTTGGTTTGCTCAACTGAGATCTAACTACCCATATAGCGTGACTAAGCCCTTTGCAGATCTCTGATATCTCCCCCACGAGCATCCCCATAGAAGGTCAAGGCCATTCCGCCAAGTTTAAAAACATCCGCATATCGATCAGTAATTTCTGATCAAAAAACCGATCGCGAAATCCGAGTTTATGCAGGAATAGAGCATTATTTCCCTAAGCTCGCATAGTTATTTCCACTGACCAACGCCTGCAAGCGATGGCCAATGGGCAAGAGAACCGTCTTGATAGCTAGTCAAAATTAAAAACCGGATAAGACAAAAGGCCTCGACAAGAAGAAGAGCCCTCTGCCCAACTTAAAAGCTTCCTAGCCGCTGATCTTATTCATCAGACGTGAAAAAAAGTCCTGACCACCATCTTCACTAGTGGTTTCTGGCAAATCTTTTCCAAGCTCACTAAACCAGTTCACAAAGGCAGAGAACAAATCCATGATTGATGATGTCAACTTTGCGTTTATAACGAGCACCTCGCCACCTGTTATGTATAGCTGAATACGCTTTGAGCATGATGTGGTCAACACGGTAACTATGAATACGCTCTGTTTTTGTATTAAGTAACTACCACTACGTTCTAAGAACACTTTGTTCGGCTTTCAAGATCCAGCTATCACCAACGTGGTTTAATTAGTTCATGCATATCAAAAAGAAGACGAGCGTCTTCCAGTTGGAAGTTAACCCCCTAGACAGCGCACAACGAAAGCGATTCGTCAAAGAGCTCAACTACACCCAGACCTCAGAGCACCTAAAGCAACAGCCACAACTCCCATTGGAGATAAATAGTGCCTGGGATAGGGATGCCTCTGTTCATGGCTGAGAGCCAACCACGACTAGATCCTGCCAAAACCAATACCTCTAGCGGCGAAATGAGCAGAAAAACAAGTGTTATCTAGTCATCTGACTCTGATTCCACGCGAAGCTCAATACCCACGCACACCCCAATAACAATCAGCAGAAGACCTAACCAGACGCTGAGTGGGGGGAGAGTCAATTCTTTGCCTAGGCATCAGAGGCGCACCATACCCCGCCCTAACCAATGCCATAGCAGCGTAGGCATAGTGAAAGCTTTAAATGGAGAGCTGGCTCCCTGGCGCAGTCCTCCCTAATCGCATTTCAGGCTTAAATAGCGACTCGAGAAACGATCAATAGCAAAAAAGAGACCATAACCATCCTCTGCAGCGGCTGGTTATGGTCGTTGGAATCTTTGCTGGAGGCGCTCATGCAATGGCCAACCTCATCGCCCGCTGGCACCATTCCCTTAAAGAGATTCCAGAACATCACTGGCGCAGCCTGGTTGGGGAGCAGGCAATGCCTTTCTACCGGTGGGAGTGGCTAGCTGCGCTTGAAGACTCAGCCAGTATCTCAATAGAACAGGGTTGGTACCCACTGCATTTAGCAATTTGGCGGGCTGATGTTCCTGTAGCGGTAGCCCCCCTTTACCTCAAAGGACACAGCGCAGGCGAATTTGTATTTGATCAAATCTTCGCTCGCCTGGCAGGAAATCTGGAGTTGAGTTATTACCCAAAACTGCTTGGGATGAGTCCTTTAAGCCCGGTAGAGGGATATCGCTTCTATGTGGCACCAGAAGAAAACGAGGCAGAGCTAA
Organism: uncultured cyanobacterium; assembly: GCA_913047395.1. Lineage (GTDB taxonomy): Bacteria > Cyanobacteriota > Cyanobacteriia > PCC-6307 > Cyanobiaceae > Prochlorococcus. Next base: position 2,537 of record CAJWUF010000090.1, on the reverse strand, counting down.
CAACCCTGATGCTGCAAACCATCGATAGCTTTGCTAGCCAGAACAAAATCCTCAGCTGCAATTTCCTTTATGTAGATCCACAATGGCGTCCTCTAGCGGAGGCGGCTGGCTGCGCAACATGGCTGAATCAGCAGAGTCTTTTGTATACAGATGGACTGCATAACTTCTCAGATTATCTAAACCGTTTCGATGCTAATCAGCGGCGTAATATCAAACGTGAGCGAAAGGCCGTCAATCAGGCAGGGCTAAAAATATCAGCTTTAACAGGGCAAGAGCTTGATCTAAAGCTATTGCAGCGCATGTATGACTTCTACGAGCAGCATTGCGCACGTTGGGGTGCATGGGGTAGCAAGTATCTATCTAAGTCATTTTTTGAAGCCTTAGGTAAATCACCACTAAGGGATCAAGTGGTCCTTTTCAGTGCCCACCGCAATAACCCAAAAGATCCAGTAGCGATGTCACTGTGCATACAAGATGGAAAAAGATTATGGGGACGTTATTGGGGAAGTGTAGAGGAGATTAACTGCCTCCATTTCGAAGTTTGCTATTACTCTCCTATTGCCTGGGCTTTGGAAAAAGGAATCCAAAGCTTTGATCCTGGCGCTGGTGGCAGACATAAACACCGCAGAGGGTTTTTAGCAAAGCCCCACGCCAGCTTGCATCGCTGGTATGACAATCGTATGGACAGTATGATTCGCGAATGGTTGCCTCAATCAAATCAACTAATGATTAAAGAGATCAAAGCCGCAAATAGAGAGTCTCCATTTCAAATCGACTTGCCACTTCTATAAATAGAAACATCAATAAAATACAACTCATCATTTATTATCTCGCCATGGATCATACAAATACAAAACAGACTCTCAAGCCCTAAAAGTCAAAGCATGAGCAATACCTACTTTGCTTGACATTTAAGGCCAACTGCAATCTTAAAAAGGGAAGTGACTTGACGTTTTCCCACTACTCCCTAGCCTGATTTTAGCAAGAGTATATGCAATGAATGGTTTGACTGCATTTATAGATTTTGCAAGCAATTTGCCTGATTTGCTCTGAGAGTTTCAATGCTGCTCTGTTGAGAAATGGGAGGGAGCTCATACGCCTCTCTTGATAAGTTTTGGATAGGCGAAACTGAAAATCGAATTACTACCAAGCGCGAGCCATCAAGAATTCAAATGAATATTTTTTATATGTAATTCAGCTAGATATCCATACAATGACTAAAGGCTTCCATCTTCTAAATCAACGAGGGTTATAATATTTAGCCAAGGCTTTCTCCAAGCAATGTCCCACTTGCTGCTGTTGATGCACCTAATCCTAGTCACAATGCCCGTAGCCGCCAATCCCAAAGAAGACATCAAAACAAACAATGGCAGCGAAACTGAGCTAACAAGAGAAACAGAGATGATTAATCTAGGGCGAAATATTGGCTGGATAGATGCTACTTGCTCCTGGTTTGGATGGGGACATCTGAGCCTTGAGAATGCAAGCACAAGCATTTCAGTGATTGGAGAAGCAATTCAAAAAGCCCATGGATCTGATACATACTCATGGGTAATCGAGCGAACTGCAAAGAAGTATCCAAAATGTAAGCCAGCGCTCCCTAAGCTTTGATTTATTCTCCTGCCTTTATTTTATTCCAAATGCAAACTAGTTTCTTGCTCTAAAACAAGCCAGAAGGCTTCCCCTTTCATACTCTATGCCTAATTATCCCGACGGATATATTCAACACTGTTAAAAGATCAGGCATAGCTTCTCTCAAGAAAGAATTTGATGAGCTTGCTCTTAGGCATTAAGGCTCTGATTAGCTCTACAGGGGTTTTATCCCTTTTGCGCCCTAAAGGCAGGCGATGCTATAGGGCTTTGATTTGTTGAATTAGGTCTTGAAATAGTACGAATTGCCGGCCTAATTGTTCAATCTTGTAAATTAGGGCTCTTAGTTGTGAACTTACGGTATGGTCGAGAGCATTATAAAACTCACAGCAACGTCTGACGTGATTAGTGCCGTTGACGATCAGCTTTCGCAGCGTTTTATCGCTCTTGATCCAAGTGGCTATTTCTTGATCCGTGTAGATGCATCTGCCGGAGAACTAGTTGTGGAACATTTCTTCAACGACATTGATGAGCGAGGCAGGGCCATAGATCCGGCTACCGGTGAGGTTCTTGCTTGTCGAGGAGGAGCGCGTACTCCAGCCACTGTCTATAGAGGACAAACAGCCAAACAACTAGGGATTCAGCTCACAGAAGGGAAGGGAGAACATCCTTTAAGTAGGCTCGATCATGCCTTATATATGGGCCGAGAACTACAACGAGCTGAGGAATGCCTAGTTAGCGGCAGGTCCTACGTTCAAGATTGAGCTCCATAGATTTAACTCAGACAGCTTGCAGGGTTTTTTGTGAGCTGTTTTCCTCTGGTGGAAGTAATTCGAGTTGTTCTCGAATCTCTTCCTGAACAATGGCTCGATATTCAAGGAAATGTTCGTTATGGGCTAAAACAACTAGAAACTGTTCAAGCATGGCGGGATTTTGCCGCGCCATGC
>CAJWUF010000089.1 GCA_913047395.1 uncultured cyanobacterium | reverse complement strand
AAAGCTCGCCTCAACAACTTCTGGCTGGCCTTACGCCGCCGCTGAGCGGCGGCGGCGTGTGCGACCAGAAGGCAGCTCTGCTGACTCAGGTTCAGATTGAGTCTTCACATCTGATTGATCAGAGGCGTTAGCAGTAGTCGAAGTTTCTGCCACAGCCGCCGCCACCTTCACAGGAGCAGGTGCTGGAGCTCTTCGTCCGCCACCAGCTGCATCACGATCGCCTCGATTGCGAGAAACCGAACGATCGTCAGGTTCATCATCAACCAAACTCTTATAAGGAGGAGTTCCACCTGGTGCAGGCTGCACTAAGCAAAGAATCAAAGGCTCAACCTGTAATTCGCGACGCATGCGGCGACCCAAGCCCACTTCCACTTCCCTTTGTATACCCATCCAATCCACCTCAGGCGCTTTGCCATCCGTTTGACGAATCAGCTGCTTCCAACGGTTCTCCAACACCCAACTGATCTCTCGTTCAGTCCAAAGCGACATCTTGCGAGGATCAGCAGCAGTAACAACGCCTCTGAGATTGACCCTTGGCGGTGCAACCATCACCCCATCTGTACTCACTGCAGCAAGCACGGTCACCACACCATCTTCTGCAAGTTGCTGTCGCTCCTTCAGAACACGAGCATCAACGATGCCATTACGAGAGGCATCGAGTAGTTCAATCCCAGCCTTCACCGCATCGCCCTTAGAAATCGAATCAGGCGTCAACTCGATCACATCGCCATTATCCAAAAGCAACATATTTTCACTTGAAACGCCCAGAGACTGCGCAGTCTTGCTGTGACAAACGAGCATGCGATGCTCACCATGCACAGGCACAAAAAACTTCGGCTTTGTAAGAGCCAACATCAGCTTCTGGTCCTCCTGGTAGCCATGCCCAGAAACATGAATACCCTCTGACTTACCATAAACAACCTTGGCCCCCAACATCATCAGCCTATCGATGGTGTTGACAACAGAGATGGTATTGCCTGGTATAGGGCTCGCCGAAAAGATGATTTTATCGGTGGTTTTAACCTGAACCTGTTGATGCTCACCGCGGGAAATACGACTTAGAGCTGCCAATGGCTCACCTTGACTTCCAGTCATCAGCAACAAAGTCTCACGATCTGGCAGATCACGAATCTGCTTAATAGGTACAAACAAATCATCTGGAGCGCGCATGTACCCCAACTCACGTGCTTTAGCGATCACATTGAGCATGGATCGACCAAGCAAGCCAACCTTGCGACCATTCTTTAAAGCCAACTCCAAAATCATCGAAACTCGATGAATGGAGCTAGCAAATGTAGTAATGATTACTCGGCCATCTGCCTCGGCAATGTGACGATCAAGGCAAGGAAATACAGATCGCTCAGGTGGACAAAAGCCCGGCACCTCAGCATTTGTTGAATCGCTCAATAGACATAAGACGCCCTGTTCACCGTAGTGAGCGAGGCGTGCCATATCAAAATGTTCCCCATCCACAGGAGTGTGGTCAAACTTAAAGTCGCCCGTGAAAATAACCACGCCCACAGGAGTAGTGATGGCAAGCGAAAAGCTATCTGCCATCGAGTGAGTGTTGCGGATGAACTCCACCGAAAAGTGTTGACCAACCTTGACCACATCACGCGGGCTCACAGTCTGGATAGTGGTGTGATCGGTTACACCAGCCTCCTCCATCTTTCCCTGAAGCATTGACATGGCCAGACGAGGGCCATAGATCACCGGAATATTGAAGTGCTTTAAATGATGTGAAATCCCACCAATATGATCTTCATGGCCATGGGTAACAACCATGCCGCGAATGCGCTTCTGGTTCTCGCGTAGATAACTGGTATCTGGCATCACCACATTTACGCCATGCATGCCATCACTAGGAAATGCCAGGCCAGCATCAACCAACATGATGTCGTCGCCGTATTCGAATACGCAGGTGTTCTTGCCGATCTCATGCAGACCGCCAAGGGGAATCACACGTAAGCAGGGCTTTTTGTCTTTGCCATCTCTAGTGGATGTGGCTTTGAAACTGGTGGAACTAGACGTCATGAAAAAAGCGTAAGAAAACTATTGAGGAACTGAAGTGAAGCGATCGCACGAAGCAAAAAATGAAGGAATCAAGCAAGCAACGTGAAAAAAGCCGTGGCGTCAGGTCTGACGCAAGGCATTCAGGATCTTTGAAAGAGAATCTCGCATGGTGGAATCAAGAGGGAGCAAAGGAAGGCGGGGAGGTCCAACCGGCCAGCCGCTGAGCTCGAGGGCTGCTTTAACCGGAATCGGATTAGTGGTTGCAAATAGAGCCTTAAACAAAGGCTGCAACTGCTCGTGATAACCAAGGGCAACAGCAACTTGGCCACTGAGATAGGCATCAATCATCGCCTTCAGCCGACGCCCTACCAGATGACTGGCAACACTCACCACCCCTACAGCCCCTACAGACAGCATGGGCAATAACAAACCATCATCACCGCTATAAACGGCCAACCTCGAACCACATAACAATCTCAACTGCGTCACCTCATCAGTAGTGCCACTAGCGGCCTTGAAACTGACCACATTTGGAGATTCCATCAACCTTGCAACAGTCGCTGGAGCAAGTGCACAACCAGTACGCCCAGGAATGTTGTAGAGCATCAGGGGCAACTCAGGAGCAGCCTGGGCAATAGCCCTGAAATGAGCTTCAAGGCCCTCCTGCGGGGGCTTGTTGTAATAAGGGACAACCACCAAAGCACCATCAGCCCCGGCAATAGCTGCCTGACTGGTTGCCTCTACCGCCTCAGCGGTGCTGTTACTACCCGTGCCAGCCAAAATCTTCACACCTGGTCCCACTGCCTGACGTACCGCTTCAAACAATTGATGCTGCTCCTGCCAACTGAGAGTGGGTGACTCACCAGTAGTGCCAGAAACAACCAATCCATCTGATCCTTCATCAACGAGATGACGAGCAAGACGACCAGCTAGAGCCAGATCCACTCGTCCATCGCCGCCAAAGGGTGTAACCATTGCCGTGAGCAAACGACCAAAAGGTGTAGGAGACAACTCAGCAGCAGAGCTCATGATGACGAAAGCAATAGTTCTGCGATTTGAACTGCATTAAGAGCAGCACCTTTGCGGATCTGATCTCCACATAGCCAAAGCTCGAGAGCATTGGGATCACTAATGTCCTGTCGAATTCGACCCACCGCCACAGAATCTCGACCCGTGACATCGGTGGGCATAGGGAAGCGATTGAGATCAAAATCTTCGATTAACTCCAAGCCTGGCGATTCCTTAAGCAATTGACGAGCTTCCTCAACTGGAAAAGGCTCAACAAACTCAATGTTCACTGCCTCGGAATGGGCCCTAAGTACAGGAACCCGAACGCAAGTCGCAGTAAAGCGCAAATCAGGGAGACCCATGATCTTGCGAGTTTCATTAACCATCTTCATTTCCTCCTCGCAATAGCTATTGGCCTGCAGCGGGGAGTTATGAAGAAACAAATTAAAGGCTAAGGAATGAGGCAGCACCTCACTACAAGGTTCGCCCCCTTGCAAAACAATCTGACTGAGCTGTTTGAGCTCTTCCATAGCTCGTGCTCCTGCACCACTCGCAGACTGATAAGTGCTAACAACAACGCGACGCAAAGCACGACTTGCCGCCAAAGGTGCAAGCACCAGGGTTAGCAAAATCGTGGTGCAATTCGGGTTTGCAATCACCCCTTGATGCTGAGCAACCGCCTCAGGGTTAACCTCCGGCACCACAAGTGGCACGTCGACATCCATCCTGAAGGCACTGGAGTTATCAATCATCACTGCACCGGATGTGTTGATCGCCTGCCTCCACTGACGAGATACAGAGCCACCCGCTGAGGCCAACACCAAATCAACCCCCTCAAAGGCAGCTTCATTCACCTCCTGAATTCTGAGGTTGGAACCATTCCAAGGTTGTAATTGACCAGCAGAACGAGCAGATGCCAATAAGCGCAACTCGCTAATCGGAAACGCGCGTTCCTGCAGCAGCTGTAGCAGCTCCTGACCCACTGCACCACTGGCGCCAAGCACAGCAACTGTGAGGGGACGGTCGGGAAGAAACGATCTGGGAAGCAAGCGGTGAGATCAGGTTATTGACTGAGTAAAGAGGGTCGATCTAAGTAAAGAATTGAGCGCCACTGGTTAAAGCGCTACAGCCTGAGTCAGGCACGACGTTGAGACCACAATACGTGTCCAGAGATGAACTGGCGCTTTCATAGGGTGGTGGGCTGCACGCAATAGTCCATCAATGAGTGCCATAGCACTAAAGGTCAAAACCACGCCGCGCCCCAAAAGCCGCCTTGCTGTGGAAATAGCGGTTCCAGCAGAACGCTGCCAAGCCAACTATGACGCCGCAATAAACCGCTTAAGCCGCACCGTCAACCTGCCTGGATTCCGCAAGGGCAAGGTGCCTCGCGCGGTTTTGCTGCAACAAATCGGCCTGGTCAGAATCCGTGCATCGGCCTTGGAATCGCTCGTTGATGCTGTCTGGCGTGAAGCTCTCGAACAAGAGTCGATCGAGCCACTTTGCGAACCAGAACTAAGCGGCGAGTTTGAAACACTTCTGGAAAACTTCCAGCCAAGTGAAGCCCTTACCCTCACCCTCGAGACAGACGTAGCACCAAAACCAACGTTAAAAGCCACTAAAGACCTCAAAGCAGAAGCAGAGATAGCGACTTTCGATCCCAACAAGGTCGACGAATTAATCGAACAATCCCGCAAACAACTGGCCACCGTTGTACCCGTCGAAAACCGCCCGGCCGCAATGGGCGATATCGCTGTGATTAGTTTCAAGGGCACTTACCAGGACGATGGCAGCGAAATCGAAGGTGGCAGTAGCGAGTCCATGGATGTCGAGCTGAAAGACGGGCAAATGATCCCAGGCTTTGTAGAAGGAGTCATCGGCATGGCCTTAGACGATGAAAAAACGGTCAATTGCCAATTCCCAGACGATTACTCAAAAGAAGATGCTCGCGGCCGCAAAGCCAACTTTGTAATCAACCTCAAGGACCTCAAGACCCACGAGCTACCTGATCTTGACGATTCTTTCGCCCAACAATCCAGTGATAAAGCCAGCCTTAAAGAGCTTCGCGAAGATCTAGAAGAACGTCTCAAAGAAGACGCAAAACAACGTCATCGCAACAATCGACACGATGCATTATTAGAAGCATTGGTTGAGCAACTGGAAGTAGATCTGCCAGAAACCCTTGTCCAACAAGAAATCCGCAACCTAGTTGAACAAACTGCCAGTCAATTCGCCCAGCAAGGAATAGATGTGAAGTCCATGTTTACCCCTGAGCTAGTGCGTTCCCTAATGGAATCATCACGCCCTGAGGCCGAAGAACGCCTTCGTCGCAGCCTTGCCCTGACTGCCCTAGCAGAAGCAGAAGATATAAAGGTAGAAGACAGTGAAATCAGCGCCAAGGTAAAAGAGGTGAGCCGCGAGCTCTCAGGTGAACGCGATATTGATCCGCAAAGATTGCATCAAGCCGTAAGCGAAGACCTGCTCAAAGACAAATTGATGGACTGGCTAGAGGAGAACAACACGATTACTGAAAAGGAACCTGAAAACGAAGCTAAACCCACTAAGCCCTCCACAAAGGGCAAAGACAGTAAGGACAAATCCACCAAGACCAAAACCAGCAAAAGCAAA
>CAJWUF010000088.1 GCA_913047395.1 uncultured cyanobacterium | reverse complement strand
GCTCAGCGCTTCATTGGCCTAGATGCAGCCATGTGCTAATGCCTGGCAAGGTCCTTGCTGGGCTTGTTAGCGGATTCTTGCAAAACTGATTTTTTAGTCGGAAATGTCCTAAAAGAATTGATTGATTTCAATGCAACCTCCTGTGACAGGCGAAGAAAAGTCAATCAGTGCAGGGGTTTCCAGCCTTGTTCAGGGAGTTCAGCAGCGGTTCAAGTCCTTCCTCAGCAGGTCCAAGGTTGATTCCCAGGTCGCAGCCAAGCAGAAGCAGCCCAGCTCTGCCCAGGAATGCACCTATGTGGCTTTTCAGCCCAAGGATTCGAGCTGGGCACGTTGCAGCTGGAAAATCAGTAAAGCCGATCATCAACGGGCCAGTAAGTTGAAAGCCACCAGCCTGTGCCTTCGCCTGGTGGATCTTTGTAATCCTGCTGATGCTTTGATCAGTGCGCATGCCATAAAAGAAATTGTTGTTGACTTGCAAGCCAATGAATGGCTGCTGCCGGTGCCCATGGATGATCGCGAATACCTGCTAGAGCTTGGTTATCATTTGCCTAAGGGTGGTTGGCTTTCCTTAGCATTTTCAGATCCGGTACATGTTCCAAAAGCTGTTCTCACTGAGGTCATCTCTGAGTCTTCAGCTTTTAGACCTTTAAGTAGAGAAGAAGAAAACGAAAATAATAGTCAGGCTTTACCTTCGCATGTTTTTGATACCGGCATACATGAACAGATTTATCAACGAGCAGTTGTAACCAAATCAACCTCTCGCATTGGCTCGGAGAGTTTCCAAGAGCGTGAACGCTCTGATCTCAATCGTAATAGCCGCCTGAACGATTCTGGAGCAGGTTCTTATAGCAGTGCTCAGCAGGAATCTCTACGTAGCCGTCGTGATGATCAGTTGAAGGATCCAGAAAATCCGTCTGATTCTGATTGGTTCTAAATAACTAGTTATTTAGAACCAATTGTTTGCTTCAGACCTGCTCTAGTTCAATTGTTGGTTAAAAAATATCAACTAAAGCTGTTTTAACTAATCGCTAATTAGTGTTTTTCCCGCGGTGCGCCGTAACCACCTCCACCAGGTGTGCATATCAGCAAAGCCTCTCCGGCCGCGATATTCATACTTGCGCATCCTTTCAGTGCCTCACGGCTACCGTTGACTCGCTCAAGTTGGTTTGCGCCTAAAGCTCCAGGTAGGCCGCCTGATAGGCCGAAGGGTGCAACCTGTCTGGATCCAGAGAGAATTGATGCACTCATCGGGGCCAGGAAGCGTAACTGTCGCAGAAGCCCATCACCACCGCTCCATTGCCCAAGCCCGCCACTACCTCTTCTCAACGCAAAGAGCTCCAGCCGTACTGGATAGCGCTGCTCAATGATCTCTGGATCGGTGAGGCGGGAATTGGTCATGTGAGTCTGGATGCCATCAGTACCATCAAAACCTTCACCAGCACCACTACCGCCGGCCACGGTCTCGTAGTACTGAATCTCGCTATCGCCAAAGGTGAGATTGTTCATCGTGCCTTGGCTTGCAGCCATAACTCCGAGCGCTCCAAATAGCAGATTGCAGAGTGCTTGCGAGGTCTCCACATTTCCGGCAACTACAGCAGCAGGAGGGCGTGGGTTGAGCAGGCAGCCCTTCGGAACAATTAGTTCAAGTGGTTCAAAGCAGCCAGCATTTAGTGGGATTGCATCCTTCACCAAACAGCGGAATACATAAAGCACAGCTGCTTTGGTTACTGCCAGTGGGGCCTGGAAATTGTCAGATCTCTGGGTTGAGGTGCCCGTGAAATCCAACCTTGCTGTTCGCTGATGTTTATCAATTGAGAGCTGCAGGCAAAGCTTTGCGCCATTGTCGAGTTCTACAGAAAAGGCGCGATCAACCAATGTTGGAATTACCTTGCGCACTGCCTCAGCAGCATTGGCTTGCACATGTTTCATATAGCTACTTACTTGTTGATTACCCACACCAACAACAAGAGCCTCCAGTGCTTGAACTCCTAATTGGTTGGCGGCAACTTGCGCTTGTAGATCGGCAAGCAATTCGCTTGGGTTTCGTGGTGGCATGCTGCCGCTATGAAGGAGTTGCTCCCAGCTTTTGTGATCGTGTTGACCATTGATCACGAAGGTCACGTTGCGTAGGAGTAGTCCCTCATCGTTGATGCTGCGACTGAAGGGAGGCATTGACCCTGGGGTGAGTCCACCTACATCGGCGTGATGGCCTCGACTGGCGACGAAATAGCTTGGCTGCTCACTAGTGGTGAAAACAGGCGTAATCGCTGTGATGTCAGGTAGATGGGTGCCACCATGAAAGGGATCGTTGCTGAGAACTGTTTCGCCTGCACTGAGTGGTTCGCGTTCACCAGCAGCAATCTGAGCGAGAAGATCGGCTACGGATTCGCCCATTGAGCCAAGGTGAACCGGAATGTGGGGTGCATTGGCTACTAAGGAACCTTGATGATCGAATAGGGCGCAGGAGAAATCCAGTCGTTCGCGGATGTTCACTGAACGACTGCTCTGCCGTAGCCGTTCTCCCATTTGTTCAGCAATGGCCATGAAGCGGTGATGAAATAATTCCAGCATCACCGGATCTGGCGTTTGGTTGGCGAGTATTTGTGGTTGCCTGGTGATGATCGAATCCGCAGCAATGGCATCTAGCAATAGAGAGCCTTGCTGATCCACGCTTGCTCGCCAACCTGGTTCCAGCACGATGCAACCTGTTGTTTCCAAGATCAGTGCAGGACCCTCAAGAGAAGCCCCCTTTGCCAGGCGATCGCGTTGATATAGAGGCACCAACTTCCAGCCAAGGTTTGGCCAATGCACCTTGGCAAGTCGATGCTCGTCGTTCGCTGACGGCTCTGGAAGCCACCCTTCGTTTGGCAGTGATAAGTGTTGACTGCTTTGGGTTGCTGGTGCCACCACTGACACCTCGAGCCTTTCTACTACTAAGGATTCATTGCCAGTGGGGACATAGCCAAAGCGCTGTTGATGGGCGTCCTTGAAGGCCTTCAGTAAATCCGGGAAGCAAGTTGTTTGATCAACAGAAAGCATCAAGCCTTGTTCGCTGGATGCATATCGCACTTCAACGTGGGCACAACGTTTTGGAGTTGGTGAATCAAAATCACTCTTAAGGTCTCCTGATGCTTGTAGTAGTTGATCGGCTTGTGTTTGCTCTAGTTTGATCAGCTGTCGAAGCTTTTCCAATAGGGCCTCGCACAGGGGTTCACGCACAGTCCTTTCGCGTAATTGACTTTGACGGGCATGTCCCATTCCATGGGCCGAAAGCACTCCTGCTAGGGGATGAAGCAGCACCCTCTTTAGGCCTAGTTGGCTTGCTAGACGGCAGGCATGCTGACCACCGGCGCCTCCGAATGCCACAAGCACGCCTGCGCGGATGTCATGGCCGCGCAGTAACGACACCTGCCGGATTGCGTTGGCCATACGTTCAATAGCGATTGCCAAGGCACCTTCTGCGGTTGCCTCAGGTGTTCTGCCGATTTTCTTGGCAAGTTGTGCAAAGCGTGCTTGCACAATCGCTAGGTCTGGGGGTTGGTTAGCAGAGGTGCCAAATAACGCTGGAAATTCGTTCACTTGTAGGCGCCCCAATAACAGATTGGCATCCGTGATCGTCAGTGGACCGCCGAGGCGATAACAGGCAGGTCCGGGGTCAGCACCAGCTGAGTGAGGACCAACCTGGAGCCTTTCACCATTGCTGTTGATGATTGATCCACCACCAGCTGCCACGGTATGGATCGGTAGCCTCTGAGCCATCAATTGCTGCCCGGCAATCTCTGTTACCGGACTGCGTTGCCAGTCATCTTCACTTTGTCGTGAAGGTACATGGAAGACATCGGTGGAGGTTCCACCCATGTCGAAGCCCAGTAGAGGTTCTTCGCTCAGGCCTGATGCTCTTGCTGCTGCGACGGCACCAACCATTCCTCCGGCAGGGCCAGAGAGAATTGTGTCTTTAGCGAGTAAGCATTCAGGGGGTTGTAATGCACCGCTAGAGCTCATTACGCGTAGACGTGTTGATGGCCCAAGCGCCTTGCGGATTTGGCGCAGATAACGGAACAAAACCGGCGATACGGTTGCTTCAACAAGGGTGGTTTGTCCTCTAGGTACCAGACGTGGCAGGGGGCAAATTTGATGGGAGCAGACCACCGAGTTAAACCCCTGTTGATTCAACCAGTCCTTCAAGTGCAGTTCGTGGTTGGGGTTGCGGTAGGCATGCATTAGGGCAATGGCGCAACTGTTTAAGCCAGCATTGGCATGCCGCTGCACTTCACGCTCTAGAGCTGCATCGAGGTTGAGCGGTTCGATTTCCTGGCCTTTGGCATCAATGCGGCCTGTTACTTCGACAACGGCTCGAGCCAGCAAGGGTGGGCGGCGAATATGCAGAGCAAATAATTCAGGACGATGCTGATCGCCGATGTGCAGTAGATCCTTGAAACCACTGTTGCAAAAGAGAAGGACCGGTTCTCCGGCATCTTCTAATAAGGCATTGGTGGCCACGGTGGTACCGAGGCGTACTTCTTCTATTAGCCCATTAGGGATTGGTTGCTCTTCTTTGAGTTCCAAGACCTCCTTGATTGCACGGACGGTTGGATCACCTGGTTGATCTGGTTGCTCTGAGAGCAGCTTCTTGATTACGTACTGTCCAGTTGGAGAGATGCCGACTAGATCGGTAAATGTTCCTCCGCGATCAATCCAGAATTGCCAAGCCATGAAATCTGCCCAATGGCTTGATGGATAACGGTAAGTTCATCATCGAGCCTCACTTGGGTTGCACCACCAGGCTTTCTACTTAGGAGTGAAATAGAAGTACAAGGCCTTGACTGACTTGGTGGAATTCTCTCTCTTCTCGACTGAGGTCTAGCCCGACTTGTAGGCCTTCTTGCAGCGCATCATCGAAGGGTGGTGTGAGTGGAGAACTCTGCTGTCTCCATAAGGCGGCAATGCCCACGGGAGTTGCATGCCAGCGAAAGCGACCGGTTTCACCAATGGCAGGTTGATTGAGGGCATCCTCAAGGAGGGCGTGGATCGGCATGCTTTGTGTGGACATACCCCAGCTTCGGAACGCAGCAGTGTTGCTGCAATCGGCTGAGAGACTTCTTGATGAATTGATTAGCAATCCATCACGACTGGCAAGGTTCTAGAAGATTTGATTTAACGCTTCAGCGTTGGCCACATCTCGGGGTGTCTTTGTGTTAAGAATCGCGTTTTGAGATGGGACTACCTCAGCTTTGGTAAAAGCCTTTAGCGTGCTGTGCCGTTGTAGTGAGTGACCCTGCTGAGCTTTTGGAGCTCAGCTGCTGTTATTTAGTAGGCCAGACGCAGGGGAGACATCATGGGGTCAGCTCCAAGGCGTTCTGTTCTTCATACCGGTGGTCGCGCCATCAGCAGAGAAGCTTCCCGTCGTCATCTTGAAGTGCTTTCAGCTCCACTCTCACCTCTGCCTGCAAATGAATTGATCCGGCAGCAGAGTCGCTTGGGGAGAGTTATTAAACGGTTTGGAGATGTGGTGTTTTCCCTGGCTGTGATCAGCCTCGGTGCGCCCATTTTTATACTTTTAGCTGTGCTGGTTAAGCTCAGCTCGCCTGGACCTATTTTTTATGTTCAGCAACGGGTAGGTCGTGATTATCGACACTTTGGTTGCATCAA
>CAJWUF010000087.1 GCA_913047395.1 uncultured cyanobacterium | reverse complement strand
CAGTTAAGCCAAGCTAGTTCCAGCAAATAGATCCGAGTTTAATTAATTAAATCAAAGCAAATCTTTTATCTGCCACGTGCCATTTCTCTGACCATATATACGCCAGTGTTCGCCAACTGCTATCAATTAAGTAACGCCAATCTCTACAACGCCGCAAAGCTATACCAGGTATTACTAGCAATCTGTGATTTACCGCTATGTAGAAGCAGCACCACTGTGAAAGCAGTCGCAATAATGATCAATTCAACACAACCTAATATCAATAATTATCGAAGCGCATCAAACATATAGAAAAAGCTGAATATTGCGTTGTAATTAATCCAAAGGAGACATTGCAGATCAATTCATGCACTTACCTGCAGCCTGCCTATTTGATCTAGATGGTCTATTACTCGATACTGAACCCCTACATGCTCAGGCCTGGTCTGAAACTGCCGACTTCTTCGGGACAAGCCTCAGCAGAAGTCAATTGATCACGTTGAAGGGTCGACGGCGACTTGACTGTGCTGAACAGATAAATAACTGGCTGGACTCTCCGGTGGGAAATGAGCAGTTATTAGCCGTGCGACAGCCCATAGCAAAGCAACTGCTAAGTCAGGCCAAAGCCATGCCAGGTGCAGAAGAACTAGTTCGCTGGTGCGATGACAACAAATTACCAATGGCTCTGGTCTCTAGTAGCACCTCAGATGCTGTGGCTTTCAAAAGTCTCAACCACTCCTGGCTGGCACTAATCCAAACACGAGTGCTCGGAGATGATCCATCTCTTAAAGCTGGCAAACCCGCACCAGATCCTTTCTTACTAGCCGCCAAGCGCTTAGCGGTAAAACCCTCAACCTGCTGGGCCCTGGAAGACTCCCAAGCCGGCTCAAGAGCCGCCCTAGCAGCAGGGTGTCAAGTCTGGCTACTTAATAATGAACAAGAAGCCTGCCTCAATAGTGACAAGTCACCTTCAAATAAAAATCCTCGTCGTATCACTGAGCTAAAAACAGTTCTTGAATATTTGCACCAAGTCAAAGATGCACTCTAAAAGGCTTAATAGAGCCTGCTCAGCACAAAATCAGGCAGCTCCATCAATGCCCGCCGACACGGTGAATCTGGCAGCCAAGTAATAGCTTCACGAGATTCCCGAGCAAAATCCTCTGCTAACTGACGGCTACGTGGAATGGCCTGTGAATCACGCACCAACTCAAGAGCTTGTTCTAGATCACCCTCTTCACTCAACTCCCTCTCAATCAATCCAGAAAGAGCTAGATGCTCTTCTAATGCATACAACGCAGGAGCCGTGAGATATCCACTGGCCAAGTCACTCGCGGCAGGTTTCCCTAATTGTTGTTCACTGCCTGTGAAGTCAAGGATGTCATCGACAACTTGAAAGGCCAGACCAAGCTGACGGCCAAAATGATGCAGTGATTTCTGATTCTCAACGCTCTCACCACTGAGCACACCGGCTGCTTGCACACTGTTAGCCATCAGCGACGCTGTCTTGCAATAACTCTTCTCTAAATATGTGGCAAAGGTCTGGCCGGTGTCATAGCGGTAAAGGCCCTGTTTAACCTCACCATCAGCAAGATCCATAATTACCCGACTGAGAAGCTTCACCACAGTCAAGTTGTCAAGATTTGCCAGATGCCAACTGGCCTGCGCAAAGAGAAAATCGCCCGCTAGAACAGCAACACGATGATTAAAGCGGCTATGAACAGTGGCCACCCCTCGGCGAGTGGCCGCCTCATCGACGACGTCATCGTGCACCAAAGACGCCGTGTGGATCATCTCGGTGATCTCCGCAAGCCGACGATGTCGGGCCGACAAATCACCATCTGGGGATAAGGCCCTGGAGATCAACAGCACGATGCCCGGACGAAGTCGCTTACCACCAGCACTAAACAAGTGCTCTGCCGCTGACTGAAGAATGGGATGACCAGCACCAATCAAGCTACGCAGATCAGTGAGCAGGGTCTCAAGATCCAGCTCAACCGGCTGCAGCAGCTCAGTAACGGTGGCCATGGATCCCCTCGGTGGAATGATCCTACGAGGCGCAGGCGGGATTCTGCAGAGAAACCAGCTCAACCTGAGGACGCTCTCCCAGCCACCGCGTTGCCCGCGTTGCAAAGCCCTCTGGATCAGCCGTCACACAGAAACGTGTAGAAGCCAGTGAAAACGTTGCTCCTACTGGGATCGTGGGGTTACCCAAAAGTTCATCCAACTGACGCGCAACGCCAATAGCTGGATCCACCAAACGCACATGCTTTGGTAGCAACTGCCGCAATGTTGGTTCCAAAAGGGGATAGTGAGTACATCCGAGAACCACAGCTTCTACCTGAGCATCTAAAAGTGGCTTCACATACTCACAAGCCGCCTGAAAAAGCTCCTCACTGCTGAATTGACCGGCCTCAATCAATGGAACAAAGGCTGGACATCCCTGCTCAACAACCACCGTGCCAGGCCGACTGATCTCAATCTGCTTACGGTATGCACCGGAAGCAGCAGCAGCAGGCGTAGCCAGCACTCCCACACGGCTCTCCGAAAGCATGCTTGCTGCAGCTTCAATTAAACCCACCACAGGAATCCCCTCCGCAACCTCTACAGCCACATCAGAAGCCAGAGCATTAGTGGTATTACAAGCCATCACCACAGCTGTCACCTGCTGATCTGTTAACCATTGGACGACTTCCTTGGCAATTAATTTGATCTCCTGAGGAAGGCGGCTGCCGTAAGGAACTCGAGCAGTGTCGCCGAGATAGACGCATGGCACCTTCCCGTGGCGTTCCAACAATCGTCTGAGCACAGTCAGACCACCCACACCGCTATCAAATAAACCCAAGCGATGCTTCAACGGACCCCCTGCAGATAATTGAGAATGCCAGTGGCAATAGCAAGGGCCAGCTTGCGGCGATGGGCCGATGATGCCAGCCGAGGAGAATCCAGCCGTCCTGTAACAAAACCTGTCTCTACAAGGGAAGAGGGCATATTGGTTCTCCGGATCACAAAAAATCTTCCTCGCTTCACTCCCCTATTGGGACTGCCTGGAGAGACATTAAGTACCTGCCGCTGGATATGAGATGCCAGTCTCGCTGAGCGTGCGTCAGAAAAATAGAAAGTTTCGATGCCATTTACTTCCTGCCTGTACATGCTGATGGCATTGGCATGAATGCTTACGAATGCTGTTGCGCCAATACGGTTGGCTCTCGCCACCCTTGGCGGAAGGTCCACATCTATATCGGCTGAGCGCGTCATGATTACCTGTACCCCTCGAGCTTCAAGCAACTGGGCCACCTGAAGGGAAATATCGAGCACTACATCCTTCTCACGCAGCCCACGAATCCCGATAGCGCCAGGATCAGGACCACCATGGCCAGGATCAATCACAACCTTGTAGCGGCCTCGAGGAACCTCCGGTAGACCAGAGGCACTAATAGGGGTCCGGGTAGGGGTAATGCTTACCCCCGGAGGCCATCGGCTCGAAGGTGATGAGCTCAGGTCTCCCTCACCAATACGACGAAGTCCACGGGTAGGCAAACCCTCAAAACTGAGTTTCCAGCGCTCTGGCGATGTCCCTACCAACTTGAGCTGTGCTGGATCTAGATCTACTGATGGCTCAAACTCAATCACCAATCGTGTTGATCCAGGCGTTGGTTTTCCCAAGCGAATCGCACGAACCGGACCACTACCTCGGAGAGTGCGAGTGCGGCTCAACTCCCCTGGGAAATCAATCCAGACCCTCGCCCCCTTACCGCTATCAGCTGACTGAAAGAACGCCTCCAGGCGAGCTCCTCTTGATGTACGTAACAGCAAGACCCCATCACTTCCCAGTGCCCATGCCGCCAATGCACTTGCAGCATTAACAGGCAAACACGCCAAAATTAGCGGTATCTGTAAAGCGCCAACAAACAACAAGCTGAGACGCCGAGTCAGAGCCAAGGCCATTGACTCAGAACAGCGCTGACTGCCGGTGCTGGAGGCTGGGCATCTGGGCGCGAATCCGACCTATATGTTCGTTATCAACAGGGGCAATAGCAGCACCCTGAAGAACACCTGCATCAGCTAGAACCGTTCCCCATGGGTCAATCACCATGGCATGTCCATGGCTCTGTCTACGGCCGTAATGCAAACCAGTCTGGGCAGGTGCCAGCACGTATGAAGTGTTTTCAATGGCCCGTGCCTTAAGCAACACTCGCCAATGGTCCTTGCCAGTGAAATCTGTAAAAGCTGCAGGAATCAACAACAACTCAGCTCCAGCACTAGCGAGATGGCGATAGAGCTCAGGGAAGCGCACGTCGTAGCAAATGGATAACCCCACCCGACATAGTCCTGGTACATCCACCACCGTGGGTAGATCACGACCAGGGGTAATCGTGGCTGACTCCCGATAGGTATTGCCGTCAGGTAGATCCACATCGAAGAGATGAATCTTGTCGTATCTCGCTAATAGCTGACCGTCCCGACCCACCAATTCAGCTCTATTTACTGTGTGCCGACCATCTCCGACCGGAACGGGGAAACCCCCACCAAGAAGCACCACCTGGTAACGCCTTGCCATGGTGACAAGAAAGCGGCTGCACTGCTCTGCCAGGTCTGAGGAGAGCTCCAAACGTCGCTCGTCATCACCCATAAAGGCAAAGTTTTCAGGTAGTCCAACTAACTCCGCACCGCGCCGCGCAGCTAGTTCAATCTGCTCCTCGGCAGCAGCAAAATTAACCTCTGGATCCGAGGTGCTCGTCAGCTGCAATGCGGCTGCCAGAAAGTCGGTCACAGAGTTGGAACAGAGATCGAGACTTTAGATCGCAACGTGAATTAATAGGCACAAAAGACTCCTGGTTCTACCTGTACAGGAACCACCGAGAGCTGATCTAGCTCAGCACAACAGCTGAAATCTGCATCGTGATCACCAAGCCCAATCAACCTTTGTCCATGGCTTGCTTTCCGTAGACAACCCTCTGGATCGTGTTTCCACTGCTTCCAAAGAGCTACAGCCGCAGTGAGTTCATCATTAACCACACGAGCAGAATTGGGATCAGCATCCAAGAGCAGATCAGCCAGCGCTCCAGCCGCTAAAGAATCTTCCAGGGAATAGGCACCTTCCCAGCCGCTACCGACAATCCAAAGCTGCGCCGGCTGGTCCCTGAGTAATTGTTCTGCAACCGCTCTGCGATTCGGTAACGCCAACGTATACAAACGACGAGCTTCCCGCACTCGCTCCAACGAGCGAGTGCCGTTAGTTGTGCTCATAAAAAGCCTTTTGCCAGTCACCAGCTCGGGCAATACAGCAACAGGGGAATTTCCTAGATCGAACCCATCAAGCCGCTTACCACCACGCTCACCAAGCAAAAGGCGAGAAGACTCAGGCCATTGGGCAGCTTTCTGCCTGAGTATGTCCAAATCAGCGAAGGTCTCAACAGCCTCGGCACCGTTGTTTAGAGCCCAGGCAATGGTGGTAGTAGCTCTGAGAACGTCAATAACGACAGCGGCATCGGAGCTGTCTCCCTCAGGCACGTCCGCAGCTACATGGAAATAAGCGAGCTGCATAGTCCCGATAACGAACAACGTGCGCCACAGTAACTAGATAATTTTGATGGCCGTTCCGCTTGATGGCCGTTCCAACAACCATGCAGCTGCTTCGTCCCGGGCCTGCGTCCCAAGACATGCGGGACTTTCT
>CAJWUF010000086.1 GCA_913047395.1 uncultured cyanobacterium | reverse complement strand
GGCCCCTACAAGGGGACCGCTCCGTAAAGCATAAAGCTGAGCACCACTCACTACGGCATCAAGTAACAAATGTTCTATCCGGTCGCTAATCAGTTAGGGCCTGGTGTCTGCAGAAGGGCCGCTAACAGAAGCAGATCGTTAATACACGTAAGTTTACAACTGCAAAACATGCATATTTTCGACACTAATTAACATAAATCAATCATTTAATCCAACACTGCTCCCCTAGCAAGAGTTTGCCCCTTTCAAGACTGTGATTTGTGACTGGCCAGAATGGTCAAATCTTGCATACCTCCCATGCCGCTTTCGGGCCGGCGACATCAACTAAATCTGTCCTCCTGGCGTGGCATGTTCATTCGTCAGCTGCAGGGCATTTTGCTGGTTTTGCTCCTCAGCCTTTATGGAATCGCTCCGGCAAATGCCCTGCCAGCGTGGCCATTTAATAACCAGGGCAGAGAGAGTCCAGTGACTCAACCACTGACCAAATCGATTCGGACTAGCACCCTGCAGGAGGTTGCCCCGCCAGGCGCAGTGCAGCAAATCCGTGAACAACTAGCAAAGCATCACCCCCAACTAAGCCTGGAGAGTCCCGCCGACGGCTCTGTGCTGTTCGACGAAACCTGGGAACTAGTACTCAATATCAAGGACTGGCCTCTAGCTAATGATCCAGAGCTTGGCCTCGGTGCCCATGTTGTGGTGCAACTTGACGAGAACCCACCCATTCGAATCAGCCAAGCAGACGGATCCCAACTGAGAATTCCTATGGAGGGCCTACTGCCAGGCAGCCACAGACTTAGTGCCTATGCCGCTTACCCCTGGGGAGAGGCAGTAAAGGATCCTGAAGCCAGCCTGCAATGGCGTCTGCATGAGATGCAAGCCATGAAAAGCACTCAACCAACTGAGGATGAGCCTTGGCTGGTCACAGTTAGTCCTTCTGAACTCAGTAGTAGCAAAAAACTTCTCCTGGACTGGTTGATCTGGAATGCCCCAATTCAGAACTTAAAAGAAGGCGATGGTCGCTGGCGTCTACGGCTCAGCGTGAATGGTGAAAGCTTCCAAATTGATCATCAAGAAGCTATCTGGATAAAAGGTCTGCCCTCAAGCTCAGGCCCAATAACTGTGCAAATGGAGCTGCTCGATGGCTCAGGTGAACCAATCGATCCAGTTTTCAATAACCAGCTCAGGATCGTCAGACCCAAGCCAACAGACCAACCTTCTTGGATGCAAGCAAAGCTCACGAAAGACCAATTAGCCAGGCTCCTAGGGGAGCCTCAACTTGAAGAGGAGCAGCCTCCAACTGACGAAACTTTGAATGAACTGCCCAATGCATCAACAACAGAAACCCCTGTTATCCCTTCAGCCCCATCACTCAAACAACCAACAGAATCAACACCAGTACCAGAACCGCTGCTGACTCCCCCTGCAAAACAGACTGAAGACCTCTTAAACCAAGTCGAATCTGAACAAGCGCAAGACACTGAACTAGAGCAGGTCGCTGAACCAGAACAGGAAATCGAGGTCGGAGTCGAACAAGAACTCAATCCAGACCCAAATTCAGAACCTCAGAACGAAACCACACAAGGACAAGAGCGAGCGCTCACATCAGAGCCTGCCCCAGACTTTCAGGATCCAAATAGCTCAACCCTTTAAAGCCCCATTCATTTAGCCAACAAAAATGCCCTAGGAATCACACCTCGGTCCACCTGAACTCAAACGGCAACCAACACTCCTCACAACCGACCTACCCTGACCAACCCCGCCGCACCAAGCAGCTCTCCGCGTCTGGCCCTTGGACTTTCCAGCAGTTCCTGGCCGTTGTTGCAACTGCTTGAAAAACGCCGCCACGTGGATCAACTGGCCCTCACCCCGAGAGCGGCCTCCACCCTGGGCAAGCTACCCAAGGCCCTACTGGTAGGTGCTGCAAGTGAAGTGCTCCGCAATCACTGGCGCCCCAAAGGTGTGCTACTCATCGTGGGTGCAATCAGTGCCGTTACTCGCTTAATCGCCCCCTTACTGATTGGGAAAGACAAAGATCCCGCCGTCGTGGTACTTGATGCCCAGGGGAAACAAATCGTGCCATTACTGGGCACTCATCAAGCCGGTGCTGAACAACTAGCACTAGAACTAGCTGCCGAACTAGGTGGCCAATCCGTAATCACTGGAGACGCCAACAGCCAAAACCGCTTAGCCCTCGACAGCTTTGGTGAAGCCTGGGGTTGGCGACGTAGCGGCAGCCGCGAGATCTGGCATCAGTTGATGCTTAGTCAGGCCCAAGGTGAAAAGCCAAACGTGATCCAGCACTCTGGTTCCCCGTTATGGACAACGACTGTTGCTGCCAAAGAGATTTTCCCAAAAAATGCAAACAGCCATGGTTCTCCTCACGCTCAGCTGAGCATCGGCCCAGAGAGAAAAACATCTTGCAGCTGGCATCCCGCCAGCCTCTGGATTGGAATTGGCTGCGAACGCAATACGAGCCTGAGCCTGCTGGAGCGAGCCGTAAGCATTGCCCTTACAAAAGCAGGTCTTGCCTCAGAAGCAGTTGCCGGTATTGCCAGTATTGACCTGAAAGCAGATGAGCCAGCTCTACTCGCGCTGGCCAAGGCGCGGGGCTGGCCATTGCACTTCTTCAACGCTGATCAACTTGCGAAGGTGCATGTCCCAACACCTTCTCTCGTTGTCGGAGCAGCTATCGGAACATCTTCAGTCGCTGAGGCTGCAGCGCTCCTAGCAACTGCCAACAAAGGCATTCTGTTGCAGCCCAAACAGATCCACCATGCAAATAACGCTGAATGCGGTGCTGCCACCATCGCCATCAGCGAAGCCAACCAACCTTTTGCTCCCAACAGAGGCGAACTACACCTAATCGGCAGCGGTCCAGGGGATCTAGCTTTTCTTACCCACGATGCCCGTGCCGCCCTTGCACGTAGTGCCATTTGGGTTGGGTACAGCCTCTACCTTGATCTACTAGAACCACTTCGACGGCCGGATCAAGCCCGCCTAGACGGCCAACTCACACGCGAACGCAATCGCTGTCTTCAAGCCTTAGAGCTAGCCAAACAAGGAGCACGAGTTGCCTTGGTGTCTTCAGGAGAAAGTGGCATCTATGGAATGGCTGGCCTGGCATTAGAAATATGGCTTGAGCAACCCACCAGTGATCGGCCACAGTTTCAGGTGCACCCAGGCATATCAGCCCTACAACTAGCCGCCGCGAAGGTCGGTGCACCATTGATGCACGACTTCTGCTGCGTAAGTCTCAGCGATCGCCTCACACCCTGGCAGAAGATTGAATCCCGCATAAGTAGTGCTGCTAGCGGGGATTTCGTGGTGGCAATTTACAACCCTCGCTCCAAGGGGCGCGATTGGCAGCTAGGTCGTACCCGTGAGCTATTGCTGGAGCATCGGCCCGCCAGCACGCCAGTGGTATTGGCACGTCAACTTGGAAGAGCGGAGGAATCCATAAAGCTCCATACACTCGAGACGATGCCAGTAAAGGAAGTAGATATGCTCACCCTGGTGCTTATTGGCAACAGCAGCAGCCGTATAGAGGACGGACAGTTTGTTACTCCTCGGGGTTACCCCGGTGCCGAACTGGCCTGATACCACCAAATCAATCCAGGCAAAATACTTAAAAGCAGCGCCAAATTTCTCAGCTCACTCTTAACCAGGCGGGAAAAGAAAACGTAAAAGCAGCCTAAACTCCTTCCCCTGCATACCCATCAACCCCCAGCGCACACTCCAAGGAGCGGTGACAAACATGTCCCACATGGCTTCCACCAATTCAGGGAGACTGAGGGTGTTGGTCAAAAAGCCATACCACTGAACAGAAGGCAAGGCGAAGAAGCTGGAGAAGAAGGCCCGCAGTTGAGGCTCCGTAAAGCGCATCAACTTCTCAATCCCAAAGTGATAAAGAGCTTGTTTACGGCGTAACTCCTTGGGCCATAGAGCTGCCCAACCTGCCGCTGCAATGACTGCCGAAGATGCCTCTGGATCAGCCATTGCTGCAACCACAGCCTTTGCAACAACTGGTGCTCGGCGCAACAAGTTACCCACCAAGTAACCAGATGCAGGATGGACCATCGCCGCGGCCCCACCAAAACCCAACAGAGGCTGCTGTAAGTCGGGCAAGGGCAAATTCATCGGCAGAAAAAAGCCAAGTTCCTCATGCTCCAACTCGGTAATTTTTAGACCGTGATGGGCTAGTCGACGCTCCAACCGCGAGCGCAGGATTTCTAATGACACTGGAGGCTCTAGCCCTAGCGATGTCTCCTCTAAAAAGAAGCGCCCATCACCTAGGTCCATCGCGTAAAGGAAAGTGGGTGGCTCGGCCTGCTCCGCAGGCGTGAGGTGATCACAGCGGTAGTCCATTAATACAAACTGCTCAGGATCCACAGGCGGCTTGTTGAAGCGTCCCACCACGCCAAAGCATGTCTGGACAGCCACTGGTCCCTGATCGATATGCCGTAGAAATACCGGCTTATAGCCAGTGGCGTCCACCACTAAACGAGCTCGCAGCTCTAGGCCTTCATCGGTCGTCACGGTACTGCCAGAGGAATCCACAGCCAAGTCAGCAGCAAGACCTTGATGCCATTTCACTCCTGCCGCCTCGCATTGCTCAAGCCAATGCTGCTGCAGCTTGATCTTGTCAAAGAGACCGTAGTCACGATGATGAGGTGTAGCTCGATTAGAGGCAGCCTTCGGGTCAGCGGCACCTAGGCCAAAAAAACTCACAGTGTTATGCCAGCGATACTCGAGCAAATGACCCATATCAAAGGCATCCGCCTCCTCACCCCAGATGCCATAGGTATATGGCCATGGCTCACTGGGCCTGCCAACTGTCAATGCTGAAACCTTTAGCCCCTCCTCTGCCAGTGCTACAGCAATAGCAAGAGCCGCCGGACCAGCACCAAGCACCAAAACATCAGCCAATGCAACTTTCACTGGCTCACCAAAACCCGCCTATGGGCATAAGCCTCTAACCAAAGCATATATATGTAGTGAGGGGCGTTGTTGCTGTCGTCAATCGCCACTGCCAAGCAAACGTCTTCTCTAAAATCGAGACTACCGCTACTTTGCATGGTGATTTAGGTGACATAACGTTCTCGTGACTTTCCAACATCGCTAAAGCCGCAACCCTTCTGAAAACGCAAGCAATCAGCGGCAGGGCTTCATAACAGTGCTCATGGCAATAGTCATTTGCTCGTCCTTTGAGACATATTCAACAGGTGTGCTTGACACAACGGCTTGAGCAGCACTGTCAAGTGAGTAGACACCGAGTAGGCCGCCCTTCCCAAAGGCTCCCAACCAATGAGCAGACCACTCCATACGACAAGAAACAAGATAAATCGGTCGGCCGTGATCAAAAACAATGCGTGGATTTAGAACAAAAAAAACGGTCGCGATTGTGGCTATCAAAATCAGAATTACTGACTTCATCGCTTCAGGCTCCACATAGGCCTTAACCCTCTATGCCAAAAGTCAAGCAGCTTGGACAAATTTTTCTTTGACCTAGGCATTGCAAATCCATCAATAGCTGTTGTAGAGCTCCACATATCCCCAGGTAGAGGCATACGTACTGATCACAAGACCTATTCATGTCTAATGCCGAAGGCATTAACTCAAGTTGTAGCGATCAATCGGGATGACAGGATTCGAACCTGCGGCCCCTTCGTCCCGAA
>CAJWUF010000085.1 GCA_913047395.1 uncultured cyanobacterium | reverse complement strand
GCAAGTACTGGTCAAGGTGCTGGTCTTGCCTGGAAGCAGCAGGTTGACGATCCGATGGATGCAAGATTTGGTATTAGCGCCAATTATGTAGCTAAATATGGCTACAACGGCGATTCTTCTGACGGTGGTTTGGCCAACGGCAACTCCAAAGGTAAGTTCCTTACCAAGGTCGATTACGGCAACCCTCAGTGGCAAGTGTCTGCGGCTTATGCCTATACCCAGCAAGGGATGACACAAGGTTTTGGTACAACCGATGGTGGTGCCAGTGTTTATAGCAAATGCAGGGGTACATCTTCCTGTGGTGCTGATGCTAACGGCGTAGCATTTAGGGCTTATTGGCAGCCAGAAGATTCCGGGTTTATTCCTTCATTCAGCGTCGGTTACGACTTCACTAGTTACAACTTGCCGGATGAGGCTTCTGATGGAACACGTGACCAAAGCATGGCTTGGTTCGCAGGCATGATGTGGAAGGATGCCTTCATGGAGGGCAATACACTTGGTGCTGCAGTTTCGGAGCTTCAGTGGGTAACCCAAGCTAAGGGTGATGACACTCCTGATGATGGAAACATGGCTTTCGAGCTTTGGTATCAATTCCAGGTAACAGACAACATTTCTGTTACTCCAGCTGTCTTCTATCTAAGCCGTCCTTTCGGTCAGGAAACCGGCTCTGATGCGGAGCATGGTGGTGCCGGTGCCGATACTTTCGGTACCTTCGGTGCCCTAGTTCAAACTACCTTCAAGTTCTAAGTAAAGGGGTTTGATTCCCCCTTTACTTATACAAAGTAGCGTCCACTTCGGTGGACGCTTTTTTTGTCTAGAGGGTTTGGTTTTGGTTCTAAGGTTTATTGATACTTTGGATTAATAGATGTGATTTAAGGGTCCTTTGTGTGTAGATAGTTCATGTAAATGGCTCCTGTATGGTTGCTTTTGGTCTTTGTCTGGGTAAATCATTCTGCCGGCTTTTGGCAATAAAAACGCTTCCACTGAAGTGAGTGGAAGCGTTTTTATTTGGAGTTGATTTTTGATGCAGGGTTTAGGTTTTACTTTTTGCCTACCAGCAGTTTTCCCCTTCGCCAATAGGGATGCAGATATTTGACCTTTTCGCTTTTTCTTTGGCTTTTTTTGCATCTTCATCAGGTTTGCTATCTGCATCGATGTCTTGATCTGTCGACCACTCAGTAAGGCCGCCCATCTCACCTTCGCCAACTTCGCCGCCTTCTCCACCCTCTCCATCTTCACCGCCTTCGCCAGCATGATGAATACCATTCATGTTGCCTTCACCTTCGCCAGCGTGACTAAGGTTTGGCTGCAGTGCGTTTGCTGCTAGCAGGGCAGTTGCCGCAAGGAATATTGCTACAGGTGATTTCTTGCTCATTCCGGTAAATGGAAATTTAATTTCTATTCTGGCCTTTTCACTTCACCTTGGTTAAGCGATTCCATACATGGCTTGGTATCAAATGCACTTGCCCTTAGTCCCCCAAGCGTCTCAGCAGGTTGGTATAGGCCTGGAAAATCAGGTCTAGCTCTGATGAGCGACCATGCTCGGCAAGCAGGGCGCGGGCACCTGCATTGAGGCCGAACAGAATGGTGCGGTCTTCGTTGCTGCAGATGTGGCTTTGGATCCAGCCCACGCAGACCAACCGCTCACCAGCGGTAACAGTTTCCACCGCATGCAGGCTTGTACTTGGGTAAACGACGACGTGTCCAGCTGGAAGTTTTACATGCTTACTGTCTTGAACAGTCTGAATGCATAGCGATCCACCCTCGTAGCTTTCGGGTTCGCTTAGGAACAATGTGAAAGAGAGGTCGCTGCGCCCTGAGCTCATGTAGGCATTGTCTACATGCATTCCATAGCCCTGGCCAATACCGGCTCGACTGAACATCACTCCGTGGATTTGTCGTGGCAAGGAAAAGCTCTTTATCAGTGGATCTGACTCCAGTCGTTCAATCACCTGCTGGCTGGCTTGCTTTGCTGTCTTTGATTTGCGATCTAATTGGAGGTTGTTCTTGACTTTTGCTGCTTGATATCCAGCTGATTTGCGACCGTCTTGCCAAGAGGTCTCATCGGCCAAAACAGCTTCACGTATTTGGCGCACCGTTGCCTCATCAAGCAGTGGATGGGTCAAGGGGTCCATAGAGCTTGCTGAGGTGCTCCCATCATGAGAGCGCTGAGCCCCCTGAGCTACGAGCGCATCATTTGTTACGGAAGCTGGTATTGAATGCGCAAGGACGTTTTGAGCGCTCTTAATAATGTGAGGGTTGGATTATTAGTGGTTTATCAGCAATGGGTTTGAAAGCACGTTTAACTTATTCAGGTCTGGCTGTCGTTCTCGCTTTTGGAGTTGGATTTAGCCAAACAGGTCTTGCAAATGCTCGAGAAGTACGTGTTTATTCAGGTCGTCATTACAACACTGACCGTCAAATTTATAAAAAGTTTTCTCAGCAAACAGGTATCAAGGTTCGGCTGATTGAGTCTTCCGGGATCTCATTGGTAGAGCGTCTGAAGCGTGAGGGCTCAAATTCTCAGGCAGACGTGATCATCCTTGTTGATGCGGCACGTATTAGTAACGCCGCAAAAGCTGGCCTGTTGCAGCCTTCCCGCTCAGCAAAGTTAGACCAGGAAGTGCCAAGTGCCTATCGCGATCCTCAGGGGCGCTGGTATGGCCTTACCCGTCGCGTGCGGGTAATTATTGCCAATCCATCAAAGGTAAACGTTGGCAGTATTCGCACATATGCCGATCTCGCCAAACCCTCCTTTAAAGGCAAGGTTTGTCTTCGTAAGCGCAACAACGTCTACAACCAGTCGCTAGTTGCAGATCAGCTTGTAATGCGTGGTGAGGCTTCCACTAAGAGTTGGTTGAAGGGAATGGTATCGAACGTCTCACAGCCTTACTTTAGTGGAGATGTTTCCCTTGCTCGTGCTGTATCGCAGGGTATCTGTGGCGTTGGCATCGTTAATCACTACTACGTTGCGCGGATGCGTGCTGGAGCTAGCGGAGCGAATGACAAGGCTCTAGCTAATAAGCTCAAGGTCATCACACCTGATCCTGCCCACGTCAACGTCAGTGCAGGTGGTTTGGCCAGGTATGCCAAGAACAAGAAGGAGGCGATACAACTGCTTGAATATCTTGCTTCTCCTGATGGTAGTCAAGGCATGGCAGGCCCCACTTATGAGTTTCCCTTACGTGGTTATGGGTCTTCTTCAGTGCTCAGTAAGTTCGTTCCTTTTCGACCCGATCGTGTGACGATCAGCCAGCTTGGTGCCAATAACGCCAAGGCCATAAAGCTCATGGCTCAATTTGGTTGGAAATAGGACTATCAGACTCCTGACTGAATGGATGAAATCATTAGAAGCAAGCTTTTTTTAGGAAGTTTTTGCTGATCCTGACTTCTGCTAAATGACGAGCGGGGAATTCTTGAGGTAGTC
This sequence comes from uncultured cyanobacterium, assembly GCA_913047395.1. GTDB lineage: Bacteria > Cyanobacteriota > Cyanobacteriia > PCC-6307 > Cyanobiaceae > Prochlorococcus. Next base: position 2,268 of record CAJWUF010000085.1, on the reverse strand, counting down.
GTTTGAGATTGCTTGCGAGGGTCTTTCCCTTCGGCTTTGGGCGCTTTGGGTTTTGCCCTGACAGCGCTTGTGCTTGGTGCTCAGCCATTTTCAGCGCAGCTGCTGGTTGGCATCGCTCTGTTGCTGCTGATCACGGCTCGTTTCTGGTTGATTCGCCTTGGCATTGCACAGAGCAGTGCTACAGCGTTGGCGCTGATCTTGCCTGTACTTGTGGCTTGGGCCTGTTGGTGGGGACAGCCGAGACCTGGTTCTTTGGACCCAGTGCGGCTGTTGCCAAGTTCAGCCTCTGCGGATCGCATCTCTCTCCCATTGCTGCAAAGCAGCCTTGACGGCCGGCTGCTTAGTGATAGCCGGCCGCTGGCTGATAGCTGTCGTGTTTTGCTTGCCGTGGAGCGGATCGATGGTTTGCAGCGCCATGGCCGCACCGAGCTTCAGCTAAGACCTTGCCCTGATCTTTTGCAGCAGGGCTGGCGAATTCGTGTGCATGGTCAATTGCGTGCTCCAGCTTTAGGCCCTCATCCGCTCTTGCCAGGGCCAGCGGAGCGGCTGGAGCGGCAGGGCAGTTGGAGTCAATTCTCGGCTGATCAGGTGCTGGTGTTGCAGCGCCCATGGACGCCTGTCTCCGATGCTCGACGTAAGGTCGCCATCGGCTTACAACAGCTGGCTGGTCAGCGCTCGGGAGGCTTGTTGGCAGCTTTGGTTTTGGGTCGTGCTCAAGTTGACCTGCCGCTTGATCTGCTTAAGGCGTTCCGGGTCGCTGGTCTATCCCATGCCCTAGCGGCATCAGGCTTTCATCTTTCCGTGCTGCTGGGTGCGTCGTTGGCTATCGCTCGGCGGCTGCCAAGGCATCTTCGTTTGACGATCGCTGCAGTTGCACTGATCAGCTTCTTGATACTGGCCGGACCACAGCCTTCTGTTGTTCGGGCTGTGTTGATGGCTAGCACGTTGTTGTTGATCAAAGAGGGCGGAGGTCGTAGTCGTCCTTTAGGGGTGTTGCTGGCGACATTGGTAGTGATGTTGTTGATGAACCCCGCCTGGGCTCGTTCTATTGGTTTTCAACTCAGTGCTGCTGCTACTGCTGGACTGGTTGTAACAGCTAGGCCTTTGGAGCTGGCTCTTGCTAAGCCGCTGCCTTCATTGCTTCGGGGGCTAGCACCTGCTTTAGCAGTGCCACTAGCTGCGATGGCTTGGACTTTGCCATTGCAGCTTATGCATTTTGGTGCCATGCCTTTGTATGCCCTATTGGCCAACCTGCTGGCTGCTCCTTTATTGGTGCTGCTCACCCTCTTTGCGATGACGTTGGCATGGTTTTACTTGCTCTTGCCGGTTGCGTGGGTAACTCTGTTGCTGAGCTCGATCAGTTGGCCGATCAAGCAGTTGGCCGAGTTGTTGATTGCTCTGGTGAGTTGGATCAGCACTTGGCCAATGGCGCAGTTATTTACTGGTCATCCCCAGCCTTGGTTGGTGCTGCTGATGGTGCTGGGGTTACTGCCTTGTTTGATTTCGGAGTTGCGTCAGTGGCGTCAATGTGGAGTGCTTGGCCTGCTGGTTTGTTCGTTGTTGCAGGTTGTTGGGCAGATGGGCGATGGGCTTGTGTTGGTTCATCAATACGGCCGGCAATGGCTTCTAGCTAGGCATCGGGGCCGTGCAGTTTTGGTGAGCACCCATGGTGATGATTTGAGTTGCAGTCAGTCACGCCGACTTAGTGAAGCGTTTGGTCATGCCCGCCTTGATTGGGCGATGGTCTTGGACCCAGTCGCAAGTGAGGCGGCTGCTTGTTGGCAGCAGCTAGCTCATACCGTTGTAGCTGAACACCAAGGCCAAAGACCCTTACAGGTTGGACAGAGGCTTATCAGTCCTGGCCTGGAAGTTAGGCCAATAGCTGGAGTAGGTCAGGTTTTGCAGTTACGTGCTGGCCGTCTGCGCTGGCGGCTATTGCCAACGCGTCAGGCATTCTGGAGTTGGCGTGATCTTCAGCGTTTAGATGGCTTGAGGCGTAGACCTTCAGCTGAGCCTGAGAATCTGACAGGTACTTGGCTGGGCTTTGTGCCGACTTTGCCGGAGCGGCGTTGGTTGGAGCAACACACTGCAGGTCGGCTGTGGGTAAGTAGTAAAGCCAGCGGCTCCCTCTCAATGGTGGCTACAGCGCTTTAAAGTTGCCTTGCGTCTTCATGGGCGTCTGGAGAGGTGGCTGAGTGGTCGAAAGCGAACGACTCGAAATCGTTTGACGGGCAACCGTCCGTGGGTTCGAATCCCACCCTCTCCGTT
>CAJWUF010000084.1 GCA_913047395.1 uncultured cyanobacterium | reverse complement strand
TACGAACGCATTAGGTCGACATCCGAAAGCAACGCCAAGGGAGCCATGCTCAATAACGAAACAACCTGGTTTCCTAACTTACCATCGTTCTCTAAAACCGATCATCGATGTGCGGACGGATTTCACGCCATAAACAGAATGGGCAAGCATTGAGGAAGAGAATTTTTGCTGCACATCCAAGGGTGGTCAACAAAGAATGTCTGTTTTCAGCAAATGAGTTGACAATCATTAGCAACTGCGATGGCTATTAGATTTTGTCGTGCAGGATTTATCGTAAATAATGCTTTATCCGAACCTAAGCCCTTGCCAAAAACATTGGCATGACACAACAACGACTGCAGAAGCTTATTGCGGCAGCAGGTGTCTGCTCTAGACGCCATGCAGAGCAACTACTACTAGAAGATCGCGTAAGCCTAAACGGCTTTATCGCCAAGCTTGGCGATAAAGCCGATCCAGAACTTGACAAGATCTCTGTTGATGGCGTGTTCCTTAATCCCCAAACCGGGAAGAAAGTATTGCTATTCAACAAACCTATAGGAGTTATAAGTAGTTGCCATGATCCCTACGGGCGATCCACTGTGCTCAGCCTGCTACCCGTGAAGCTAAGCAAGGGTCTTCACCCTGTGGGCAGACTTGATGCCGATAGCCGAGGCGCCCTGCTAATCACAAACCATGGTGAGCTCACGCTGCGATTGACCCATCCACGCTATGCGCATGCCAAAACATACTTAGTCAAGGTGCAAGGAAAACCCTCAAACCTTACGCTCTGCCACTGGCGCAATGGCGTAATGCTGGATGGAAAAACAACCCTGCCTGCCGATATAGAGCTTTTGCAATCAGAATCAAACCAAAGCCTTCTAAAAGTGGTTTTAAGAGAAGGCCGCAACCGGCAAATCCGTCGTATAGCCGATCAACTGGGTCATCCCGTAATCGATCTGCAGCGAACTGCCATTGCAAATATTGAGCTAGACGCCTTACCAGAAGGGAGTTGGCGCGAACTCAAAGAGAGAGAATGGACTCCTCTTTTGGAAATCGCCCAGCCCTCCTTGCATTAATGCGATCTAAAGAGCCCTGCAATTGAAATACCGATGCGTATAAACATTCCATGGCGAAAATCAAAATCTGAACTTGCTAACAGAGAAGATCCTGCGCAGATTTTTCAAAGATCACTACTAGAAGCTGGACGCCAGCTAAGAGAGCGTCGCGAACAATGCGGCATGAGCCTGCGTGATTTGGCTCAAGAAACACGAATCACAACCCCAGTTCTTGAAGCAATCGAACGTGGCTGGGTAACAAGACTGCCAGAACCGGCCTACCTGTGCTCAATGCTTCCGCTACTGGAGCAACACCTTGATCTGGTCCCCGGCAGCCTCAGTGGGGCCATGCCAGAACGAAATAGTAAGAACCAACCCAGTTCCAATCGGAACCTAAGTCGATTCACACCTGGCAGCATCGACGTATTTACCACCTGGCAAGGAAGTGTGATTTATGCCGTAGTTATGTTCAGCAGCCTCTTGGCTCTAAATAACCAGCAAAAACATCTTGCGGCCCTCAACAGTCAAACACTGGGACCAATCACAGTCAGCCCCGAATCCCTCGGAGATCAACAAGCGCCAAAGAGAGACAACCCTGCTCTAGCGGGACTAAGACCTCTAAAGGAAGCCCAAGAACGATCTCCTGAAGAATGGCTCAGCTCAACTCTTACTAAGCATCAATCTCAAGGCGGAATAGGACTACTGGAGATCAACCTCAGCAAGCCACGAATGCTAAAAATCACCAGTGCTGGAGAAAACCGCACAAATCTCAGAGAAGCTCAAGGGACCCTGACCCTTCAATTGATAGCGCCACTACAACTCGAAATAAAGCCTCCACCGAGTCTTGGGGACCGGGTGATCTGGAGAGGCCAACTACATGCTCATGAACCTGGAAAACCTGGTATTTACCGATTCGCCGATGCTCTAAGCAAACCAGCTGCCGACTCCAACGAACGTCCCCAGACGGCACCTCTCTCGCCGTAACCAAAGAGAGCTCCATCTAGATCCGAGTCAAAGCTCGTCATCCGCCAGCACCAATTTCCCTCAACAGTGCCAGGGATATTGAAACGCGCCGCGTCATCCAGATGCAGCAAGTCCTGAATAGGGGTAATCACTAAACAAGCTTCTGTGGCAAGACCCAGCTCAAGCAACTGCCAACCTGGATCATGCACAGCACACTTCAATCGATCTACCACCCGCTCACGAACTTCAGAATCAAGCTGCTGCCACCAGCCCAGGGTCGTTGGATTGTCGTGTGTACCTGTATAAACCACCCAACGATGACCCTTGATATTTTCCGGGAGGTATGGGTTTTCGGGGTTGCCATCAAATGCAAACTGAAGAATTTTCATTCCAGGCAGATCAAATTCGTCGCGCAAATCTTCCACATCCGGAGTTATTACCCCTAGATCTTCTGCAATAAGTGGCAGGAAGCCGCCAGCATCACGCCTCAACCTTCGCAATAGAGCTGCACCTGGAGAAGGCCGCCACTCTCCATGCTCTGCAGTGCTATCAGATCCAGGAACCGCCCAATGGGCCGCAAGTGCCCTGAAATGATCGAGTCGCAATAAATCCACTTGTTGCCATTGACGCGCAAATCGGCTGCGCCACCAATTAAATCCACTCCAGCGATGGCGACACCAGCGATAAACCGGGGTACCCCATAACTGTCCTGTGCTGGAGAAATAGTCAGGTGGAACCCCGCTCTGGATCTCAAGCTCCCCTCCCGGAAGGATCGAGAACAGGCCCCGATGACTCCAAACGTCCGCACTATCGCGGGCAACATAGAAGGGCAAATCACCAAACAACAGAACACCAAGCTCACCTGCCAGTCTTCTCAGCGCTTGCCACTGCCGATCAAGATGCCATTGCAGCAAACGGTGTTCAAGCAGAGCCTCCTGATGCTGAGCCCGCCAGATATTCAGAGCCCTGCGTTTATGACTTGCCAGAGCTACTGGCCACTCCCACCAAGGGAGTCCATGATGCAGACGGCGAAGCTCCATAAATGAGGCATGGTCCTCAAGCCACAACTGCTGCGCACACCAACGTTCAAAGGCAAGATGCTGCTCAACAGCCTGCGCAGACCAAGCCTCTCTCAGAGCCATTCCAAGCCGCTGACTACGGAGGTCTGCCAAGGCAAAGTCCACGCATGAGCATGTCGCCTCTGCAGGAGCTGACCCAGGCAATTCACGAAGAACCGACGCGGGCAAGAAACCCTCATTTACAAGGTCCTCACCATCAAGTAGCCAAGGGTTAAGAGCAAAACTTGAAGGGGAGCTGTAGGGAGACCCTGTTGCATCAGGAGGAGCCAAAGGCAGCAACTGCCAGACACCAATGCCATGACAAGCAAGAGCTTGCAACCAAACACGCGCAGGCTCTCCGAAACTGCCACAGACCGGACTCCCAGGTAGTGCCGTGGGATGGAGTAATACCCCAGTTGTGCGTACGAATTCTGAACTGCGCTCAACCATCAAACACACCAGACGGGGAAAACAACAATGGGATCTAGGCAAAGGCAACATCTAGAGCAGCCATTGCCATTTGCCACAACCAAATCAGAGATCTCGGTTAATCCAAGAGCTATTTGACTTTCAAACCTAATTAGCTGTGGCTAAGCAAGACTGGTAACCCGCTTTATTAAGCAAGGTTCATGCCCAAACAAGATTCAGGCAGAACTACCTCTCAATCAGGCATGCACCGCTGGTTGGGGAAATATCCTGGTCGTACCTTGCTTCGCCTAGCTGCAACCCTGAGCGGCCTTTGGCTCATGAGTACGGCTCTAGGACTGATCTGGCCGAAGCAAGATCAAGTTGCCAGCGACCCGTCAATGGACGAAGCAACTTCAGTAGCACCGCTTCCGAATAGCCCAGTCACCATCATGTTGGTGGGCATCGATTCAAACCAACTGAACGATCTCACAAACCAAGCAGCACCTATGGGGCCAGCCAATGCCGACAGCCTGATGCTCGTGAAGATAGAAGCCAAGAAACCTGTTGAGCTACTCCAACTGCCAATTGAACTAGCTGTGACTCTTCCAGGCAGCAATGAAATCCAACCGCTGGCCGCGAGTTACAGGCAGGGAGGGGTTGCACTCACCGCTGATGTGATTTCTGAACTCGTCGGTCTTCCACAAGGGGAGCCACAACGCTATGTGGTTATTCCCCGCAAGGCTCTGCGCACCCTTATAGATGAACTCGGAGAATTGGAAGTGAATCTCAACGAATCAATCAAACGCAAAGACAAAGCCCAGAATTACTTAGTGAACTTGCAAGCAGGTCAACAAAAACTCAATGGAGACCAAGTAGAGCAACTTGTTCGCTACCGCTCTGCTCCGAAAGAAGAAGGCGCTCGACGTCAAAGACAGCAATGGATATTGAACGCTCTAGCCAAGCAACTGCAACAACCCAGCACCATAAAGAAACTACCCAAACTGCTGAACGAACTATCGCAAACAATGCAAACCGATCTATCCCAACGAGAGTGGATGAGCCTTACGGCAGCAGTGCTTAGCAGTAATCAGTTCCCCATCCTTAGTCAATTACCTCTTGCCCCAAGGGCCGGGGAACAAACCCTGCGTCAACTCAAAGCAAACCATCCCATGCCGCTCTGGCCTAAGGGCAACTGACTAGAGGCATCCACATCCATAATTTAGGAAAGCAGCATCCGACGATGCAACAGCACTGCCACGTTCTCCAAAGAGGACTCATGCTTTAAACAACTCCCCGTTGAGGCTGACATCATTTCGGAGGGATCGTCAGGAACCAATCCGCACCATGGCAAACCGTCGGCCCGTCGCTTGTTGTTATCCCAATCCCCCCCAAGTTGCACAATCCCTATTAGAGGAACCGCAAAGTTCTTACAAAGAGCGACATAAGCAGGCGCTACTCCTGGGATATCTCCAGAGAGCAAAGGCGCAACCATTAATACGGTGGGCTGGCGCCACGCTCCAAGAGCTTCTAGCCAGCTACCCCCCTCAAGATGGAGCATGGCCGCATCGCCACTCAACTGCACCAGTCCCTTCTCCTGAGACAGTCCACCAAGAAGCTGCCGAGGGCTTTCACTACAGCAAAAATGGATCAACCCACCTCCCCAAACATCAGCCAAAAGCAAGCAACCCGCACGCATCCGACTTTCCGGAAGGGGACCTGCACCAACCAAAAAGGGGATGGGAGCAATCATCAGGCGAACCTACCGAATGAAGAAGATTGGAAGAGCGCTGAGTCAGCATCTAGCATCGAAGTACAGCTGATCTTGCTCGCTGGCACGTGACCAGTTTTCTTACCGCAGCCCGAACCGAACCGACGCGCATCAGCCACGACATGCGCCGTCTTCGTCTGTTCAGCGGCACTTCTAATCCTGCTCTTGCCCGAGAAATCGCTGCCTACCTAGGCGTGCCAGACGGTCCAAGGATCTGCAAACGATTTGCCGATGGTGAGCTCTATGTACAAATCCAAGAATCGATCAGAGGCTGCGATGTCTTTCTGATTCAGCCAACCTGCGCTCCAGTAAACGACAACCTGATGGAGCTGCTGATCATGGTCGATGCCTGTCAGCGAGCCTCTGCCAGGCAGATCACGGCCGTGGTCCCCTACTACGGATATGCAAGAGCCGACCGCAAAACAGCAGGGCGCGAATCGATCACTGCCAAACTCACTGCCAACCTGCTTGTGAAATCTGGCGTAGACAGAGTGCTCGCCATGGATCTGCATTCCGCCCAAATCCAAGGCT
>CAJWUF010000083.1 GCA_913047395.1 uncultured cyanobacterium | reverse complement strand
GCAGTGATCAGGCGTTTTACTTGATCAATGATCAAGATGCTGTCCATCAGCATCCAGATGCCGTCAGGTGGGTCGTCTTTGTCTCTGGAGTGAACCGGCACAGTGGGTTCGACCCATTGGATCAGTTCAAACCCCCACATGCCGTAGAGCTGTCCGAGGGGGGGCAAGTCCGGGAGGGTCGCGGTGCGATAAGGCGCTAGCCATTCCCTGAGCGCTTCAAATGGGTTGCCGATGCTTTCATCGGTTTGTCCTTCTCGCCAACAACGCTTTAGGCGATCACCTCGCGCAGTGGCTATCCAGAGTGGATCGCATGCCACTACACTCCATCGGCCAAGGGTTTCACCTCCTTCTACCGATTCGAGCAGTACTCCAGGAGGGTTGCCAGCGCCTACTTTCAACCAAGTAGTAAGGGGCGTCTCAAGATCTGCTGGCCAACTATGGGCCAAGGGGATGAAGTTGGCACCGCGTGAAGCTGCTTCAAAGAATGCGGCACGATCAGAGCTAAGCATGAAGGGATCTTCGCAGCCGGTGCCGTTTAGTTGAAGATCCCTAGACAAGTCAGCTGGAAGGAGCTCAGGCGTCGTAGGTTTTGCGACCGCTGAACTTTAATTTGGCTGGATTTGTGTTTTCCCCGATTCGGCGAGGGTTGTGGTTCGCCATGACTCTGCCTTCGTTTACTTTCTCTGGGAATACACCGTCTTTGGGATGTAGGAATTCGGTGTCGCCGCCAGGGAAGACTCGATAAACCTTGTAGTTATCGATCTTGAACTTTGAACGTAGTTGAGTGCCTAGGGCAAGGCATTGCTCCTTGCGAGCGAAATACATGAGGTTCTCTCCCTCATTCATTTCAGCTGCGCCGCCAGTAGGCAGTTCGAATACCTGTGCAGTTGCGCTGCTCCAGGTAATTGCGTGTTTCTCTTCGGTTTCAGCGGAGTTTAGAAGGCCCCCGGTGCTCCCCAGATACTTGGGGTATTGACCTGTTAAAGCCGTCGCTGTCATAGCTATCCTCGAGAATCGGCATGCCGTTACTGGTGAAAAGTAGCACTGCGTTTTGTGCCGTATGGCACTGCTAGGCGGCAAGCTTCACACCCGTCAACATTGTTGATCGTTTTTTAAGCTCAATTGTTCTCTTCTGCGATGGGGAAGAAAACCGTTAGTCCTTTGTCACGACGCTGTGTGAGGAGGCCTCCAAGGCTGGCAAGCATTCGTTGGGTTGCGGCCTGGCTGAGTTGCAGGCTGCCTGTGTTCGGGTCCCAGCTGAGTACTGGTCCGAGATCGGCGTTTTGATCATTGTCTTTGCTTCCTTGTTCCTTAGTGTTATTAACCTGACTGAGGATTTGAAGCTTGAGGCGGGGGCCTGCAGGGCGAAGTGTCATTGATAACTTTCCGCCTGCAGGTAGGCCACGGCTAGTGCGGTCAATCAATCCACCCAGCATTGGCTCAAGACGTCCAGGATTACTGAGTACCTCTGGTAAATCAGGTGTGATATCGAGTTGGAGTTTTACCCCACGGCGTTCTAGTTGCTGGCTCCAGGCTGGATGAAGCATGGTCAGCATGGCTCCCAGGTCGGTATGGGCGAGTATCGAGGCATCCGGTGGCTGCCGTTGAAGCTCTGCGGCATAAAAAATCAGACCGAATCGATCAATTTGTTCAGTGCACTCAGCGTCGATTTGCTGCAGACGGCTGACGACTACACCAGGAAGATCGCTTCGCCGTAGCAGGGTGTGTATCAGGGTCCGGATTGTGGCTAGGGGGGTGCGCACTTCATGGGTGAGTGCTTCCAGCAGATTGAGTTCAGCATTGCTGCCCTGATTGGGTTCTTCCCTGGACTTGGGAGGGTGCGAAATTTCCGGAATCGATTGCAGGGTGAGGCTGGGTGCCATACCAGCCAGTCGTTCTGCAAGTCGAGGCCAAAAGATTTTTTCTAGTTCAGGGTTGCTTTGCAAAGGGCCTAGGTTTGCAAGTGCTTGGCGAAGCTGAATGGCATGTTCAGGATCTTCGCTGTCAAGCCTCAGGTCCAGCATCTTCAGCAGGTCACTGAGGGTTTTGGGGTCACTGCGCATCAGTAGATGGCGCTGGCCAGGTTCGCCTTGGAGGGCTAGGGCTAGTTGAACATCTTGGGTAATGATTAATAGGAGTGGATCGTGGCCGTCTTCCTGGCGTAGTGGCAGCCTTTGGTAGCCCCCGACGTTTGAATAGCTTCTCTCTTGGATCGATCTAACGCGACTGGGTGGCAAGAGGCCGCCATGAGCTAATTGGAGGTTTTCGAGCTCGTCTGGTGCCCAGACCCAACCCTTTAAACAATTGAGCAACCTCGGTTCATAGAGTGCCGGTAGGGGCGCTGCAAGCCAGATGCCCTGATCAGGATTCCTTGGTAGCAGGATGTCATCTTGCAAGGTATCCAAAGCTGCCCACCACAGTCGTCTAACTGTCGGCTCATCAACTCGGCCAGGAGGAGCGCCTTCTGCAAGTCGCTTTTGGATGGTTGTCAGCGAGATGGAGTCGCTCACCAGTTATTTAGTCTTGTCTGGCTGCGATTTGAAACAGAAAGACAGAGCCCTAGCGCTACGAAGTTAACCACCATCGCTGAGCGGCCATAGCTCATAAATGGTAGGGGAATACCAGTGACGGGACCAAGGCCGATGGTCATAAAGATGTTTACCACCACTTGGAACATCACCATCGTGGCCACGCCGATAACCACCAACGATTCGAAGTCAGTGCGTGCTTGCCTGGCTACCTGTAGTAGTCGTCCCATTAGTAGCGCAAAGCCAGTTACGACAAGGATTGTTCCTAGGAATCCTGTTTCTTCACCTAGGGCACTGAAAATGAAGTCAGTGTGCTGCTCGGGAATGAAACGTAGCTTGGTGAGTTGACCTTGTAGCAAACCTGTACCAAATAGCCCTCCAGAACCGATCCCTACAGTGCTTTGCAATAGGTGATACCCCCCACCAAGGGGGTCTTTGGCTGGATCGAGAAATAGCACTAGCCGTTCCCGTTGATAGTCCTTGAGGCCATGTAGCCAAAGCCACGGGGTAATAACTGCTACGACACCTTGCAGCGCCAATGTTGATGCAGCAGCCAGGCGTTTCCATGGCAAGGAGCGATAGGCAAGGAGGCCCAATAAAGGAATCCATGCGCAGAGAGCCCAGGGATATAACCCTGCAATTAGTGCTGTGAATAGCGGGGATAGGAGCAATAGCACCCATTCCAAGGGCATGCCGGACCAATAGAGCATGGTCACTAGTAAGGCGCCAAATACGAGCGAGCTGCCTAGATCGGGTTGGATGAAGACGAGAAACCAGGGCACAGAAATCACAGCCAGAGGCCTCACTAGGTCGACGGGGCGCTCTATTGGGTGGCGGTCGAGAACTGCTGCTAGTAAAAGGATTGCGGCGAGTTTTGCAAATTCAGATGGTTGTACATTCACCCCGCCGATGCTGATCCAACGCTGAGCTCCAAGGGCTGAGGTGCCGATTAGTCGAACTGCTAATAGGCTCAGCACAGTCAGTGCGTAGAGCGGAATCAATAGCGGCCGAAGCTTCTTTAGGTGCAATCGGGCCAGCAATAGAGCGACTAAGAAGCCAAATCCGGCGGTAATCCAGTGGTGATACCAGTCGGCGTAATCAGCCTGCCTTTGAGTGCTGGCGATAAGTAAGCCGGCGATGGCAACCATTGCCAATGGGACACCCCAGAGCACTCGATCTAGTTCCTTCCACCACTTGCTTAGACGCCCCTTAGAGCGGAAGAACATGCCATTGCGTCGCTGGCTGTTGCTTGGGCGCATGTTCAGTTGCGTTGGGAGGCGCAATCGAGAACTTGTTTCGCCAATTGTTTGAAGGCTGCTGCGCTTAATGAATCGGGTCGGCCGTGAACTATTGGGGTTCCTTCATTGCCACCTTCTTGGACTGGCATTTCCATGGGAATTTGGGCCAGCAAAGGTACGTTATTTTCTCGAGCTAGTTGCTCTCCTCCTCCAGCACCGAACAGGGCGTAACGCCGTTCTGGTTGATCAGGGGGGACAAAGGCGCTCATGTTTTCAACTACTCCCATCACTTTTATGCCCATTTGCTTGAACATGGCCAGTCCACGTCGGGCATCCTGTAGTGAAACTTTCTGAGGAGTTGTGACGATAATCACCCCTGCCATAGGGACTGCTTGTGCCAGTGAAAGTTGGGCATCTCCAGTGCCTGGAGGCAGATCAACCACCAGAACATCTCTTTCGCCCCAGCAAGCCTGATAAAGGAATTGACGGATGATTCCGTTCAGCATCGGGCCGCGCCAGATCACTGGTTGGTGCTCCTCAATTAGCAGACCCATGGACACCATGGCCACGCCGCAACTTTCGATTGGGATGATGCATTGCTCAGCACCTTCGCCGCTCACCTCAGGCGTGCGGTCAGCGACCCCAAGCATTGTCGGAGTATTGGGACCATAGATATCGGCATCGAGCAGGCCTACTTTTAGGCCCTCTTGGGCAAGTGCACAGGCAAGATTGACTGCCACTGTGCTTTTGCCAACGCCGCCTTTGCCACTGCTTACGGCAATAACCTTATGCACTCCTGGAATTGCCTGGAGCCCAGCGGGTTGCCCATGGCCAGCCTGGCCTATGCCCTCTTGGCTGGAAGCATTGCCAATTTCAATTTGCACATCACTAATGCCATCAAGCTCTAGTAGTACTTCTCGAGTTTTTTGTACCAATTGATCCCTTTGGCTTTGGGCAAAACCAGGTAGGGCAAGGCGGACGATAACTCGAGGATGGATTACACGGATATTGTCAATCCAGCCCAGTTCGACGGCGGAGCGGCCGCTGCCTGAGTCTTTTACTTGATCAAGGGCATTACTTGCCTGCTCGGCCGTCGCCATGCCTTCCCTTTAAATGAGAAGATTGTATTAGTGGATACACATGACTGCTTTGAAGTAGGAGCTCTTTGGATGTCTTTACTTGCAAACAGGATTTGCGTGGCATAACCAGACTCCAGTAGTCTAATTATGTTGAGTCCCAATCATTCTCTATCTCTATAAGCAGGGTTATGGGTGCTTCTGTGAGTGGTGGTCAAGTGCCTCCTTCCAATTCGCGAGAACTTGCACGTGAGCTGGTGCTTGGCTTGCAGGATGAGATATGTGCGGGCTTGGAGAGGCTTGATGGGGCTCAGACTTTTAGGACTGACAGTTGGGATCGCCCAGAAGGTGGCGGCGGGCGATCAAGGGTAATTCGTGATGGACGGATTTTTGAGCAGGGCGGCGTTAACTTTTCAGAGGTGCACGGCCAGGAGTTGCCACCGTCGATTCTTAATCAGCGACCTGATGCAAAGGGGCATCCCTGGTTTGCGACTGGCACCTCGATGGTGCTCCACCCACGTAATCCATATGTGCCTACGGTTCACCTCAACTATCGCTATTTCGAGGCAGGACCGGTGTGGTGGTTTGGCGGTGGTGCTGATCTCACGCCGTTTTATCCTTATCTAGAGGATGCTCGTCATTTTCATCGTGTTCACAAGCAGGCTTGTGATTCGATTAGCCCAGAGCTCCATAAGGTGTTTAAGCCTTGGTGTGACGAATATTTTTTCCTTAAGCACCGCGGAGAGGCCCGTGGTGTGGGTGGGATTTTTTACGACTACCAGGATGGATCTGGAGTCATTTATAAAGGTCCAGATTCAGATGGTCTAGCAGCTGGTATTTCTAGAGAATTGGGCGTTCAGCCGAAAAGTTGGCAGCAGCTATATGCACTTGCTCAGGCTTGTGGAAAAGCTTTCTTACCTGCCTATGTGCCGATTGTTGAGAAGCGTCAGGAGCAGGACTACGGAGATCGAGAGCGTCAATTCCAGTTGTATCGCCGTGGGCGTTATGCGGAGTTCAACTTGGTGTGGGA
>CAJWUF010000082.1 GCA_913047395.1 uncultured cyanobacterium | reverse complement strand
GGAATTATTATGCTTGTTCTGACTATTGCAACTTGCGGTTTTGCTGGTTTTGTGATGGGAATAATCGGCTTGATTGAAGGCATAATTTATCTAACCAAGACACCTGAAGAATTCAAAGAGATTTATATCGATGGTCAGAGGGAGTGGTTCTAATGAACTTTCGCTCGGCGCTTACATTCCCAAGGCTGATGCTTGTGGCATCAGCTCTCCTGAGTTGCACTGTTTTTTCGTCTTCTCCGCAGGGTATGTTTCACCCCTTTGCTTTGATGGCAAGTTTGCTACCTCTGCAGCTGGGAGCTTTGTTGTGGGTCAAATTGACCCAATCCTCCCCAGGTTTGAAGCCTCTAGCCAACGAGCGATGCCCTCAGGCAGTGCGCAGCGCTGACGTGTCTGGGCATTGATCGCTAGATGGCGGATTAAGGCGATTGCTGCCACTTGGTTGTCGTGACGGAATTCGAAGTGAACTTGGAAGCTGTTTGGATTGAGTTGCTCAGGGCGTAACTCCACAACCAAACTGTTACTAGTTTGGATCGGACGACGAAAGTCAGCTTGACAGTGGATTATCGGTAAGGCCACCTTTGGTGTGACGTCGCCGTTGCGATTGCTTGGGAATATGTCTTCTGACGCTATGCCGTAGTGCTGAAGACTTTCCTCCCATGATTCATGGCACCAGCGAAACAGGTGATGGAAATGCATCACACCTGCCGCATCAGTGTCGCCAAAGCGCACGACCCGGTTTAGTCGCAACCAGTTTTCTGGATTCATTTTCGCAATTCTGATTGCAGATCAAGCGCACTGCAATAATTTTGAGCTGTTCGTTGATGCTGCCTTAACCGCATTGCTTATGCATTTGAGAAAGTAGATTTTAGTTGTGCAGCACTTGTAGCATCATTGAAATCTTTTAGCTATTAACATTACCATAATTTAGATATTCCATGACAAGGGTTGCATGGCTGAATGTAAAAATAATGCAAGTGCGAGGCTGGCTGTATTTAATAATTAATAGTCAGAGGAATTAATCAAATGCCAACCTCATTATCTTTGATGAGCATCTTGAAATGCTAGGTAATTCTCTTGATATTTACACTGCAATATTTGTTGTGAACACTGCTAATTGCGTATGGCAATATTGATACCTATTGGCTTGAGTGCGATTTTTGATCAATTTCTTTGATGCCTAATCTCCGCCAGCTTGTTTTTAGATTGCGCGAATAGATCAGGCCTTAGGGAATGCTGGGAAACCTTCTATCCCCATGCCAAAACTTATCGCTAATCTCAGCAGCCAGTAGATCAGCATGGCCAGAGCGCCCCAGCCCAGGGGCCAGCTCGGGACGCCGACGAGAATCAGGCGCCGCTGCTGGATGGCCAGCACCGACCAGGCGATTAATCCTGCGGCAATAAGAGGGCCGAAGGCATGCCATTCAATTGATGCCTCCAAATTGCCTGTAAGTGCAGCACCGGTAGCTCTTGTTAGGAAGCAGGTGGGGCAGGGGATGCCTGTGAGGCTACGAAGAGGGCATGACCATCCGTCCACCAGGTCTGGGTGCATGCCCTTAAGCCACAGATAACCGCACAGTGCAGCCGGTAGTAGGAATCCAGCATGTTGGATCCGTCGGAGAAAGCGGTTCAGTGCCTCAGCGATCTACAGAGCCCATGATTACGTCGATCGAGCCGAGTATGGCCATGATGTCGGCCACTTTCGCTCCTTTGAGGATATGGGGAAGGATTTGTAGGTTATTTAGATCAGCAGCGCGGATTTTGAAACGCCAGGGAGTGACGTCATTGTTGCCTTGTAGGAAGACGCCGATTTCACCCTTGCCTGATTCAAGCCGGGTGTAGAGCTCACCGTTGGGGATCTTGAAAGTAGGTGCAACCTTCTTGGCTACGTATTGATAATCAAAACCAGCAAAGGGGCTGTCTTTACCCTCTGCCATGCGATGAGCTTCAAGGTTTTCAGTTGGACCTCCAGGGATCATCTCGCTGGCCTGTCGCAGGATCTTCAGCGATTGGCGCATCTCTTCGATTCGAACTCGATAGCGCGCATAGCAGTCACCTTCTTTCTCCCAAGCGACATCCCAGTCGAAGTCGTCATAGCACTCGTAGTGATCTACTTTGCGCAGATCCCATGGCACCCCTGAGGCTCGCAGCATTGGTCCTGAAAGGCTCCAGTTAATTGCTTGATCTTTTCCTATGGAGCCCAATCCTTCGATGCGTCGACGGAAGATTGGGTTGTTGGTGATCAGTTTTTCGTATTCATCGATTTTGGGGCCGAACCAATCGCAGAAGTCTTGGCATTTCTCCAGCCAGCCCCAGGGCAAATCACTGGCAACACCACCGATGCGGAAATAGTTGTTATTGATCAATCGTTGGCCTGTGGCGGCTTCCCACAGGTCGTAGATCATTTCTCTTTCGCGAAAGATGTAGAAAAAGGGTGTTTGCGCCCCCACATCGGCCAGGAATGGGCCAAGCCAGAGCAGGTGGTTGGCAATTCGATTGAGCTCGAGCATCAATACGCGGATGTAGCTCGCTCGCTTTGGCACAGAGATATTTGCCAAGCGCTCTGGAGCGTTTACCACGATCGCCTCGTAGAACATCCCTGCCGCATAGTCCATGCGGCTCACGTAGGGCACGAACATCACACTTGTGCGATTTTCGGCAATTTTTTCCATGCCCCGATGGAGATAGCCAATGACCGGCTCACAGTCGATGACGTCTTCACCATCGAGAGTTACCACCAATCTCAATACTCCATGCATCGAGGGGTGATGGGGGCCGAAGTTGACCACCATCGGCTCCGTACGCGTTTCCAGCTGCGTCATGGGGCCGTGGGTTGCAAAGCGTTGGTGGGATCTTAGGAAGGAACCTATGTCAGACCCATCTGTTCCTAATGATTCAGGCTTTAAGCATGTTCCAGTGCTGGCCGATGCCGTGTTGCAGTGCGTCGCTGCTTTGCCCGCAAATCTGCTCGATAACGGCTTGCTGATTGATGCCACCCTTGGTGGCGGCGGTCATAGTGCCTTGCTGCTTGATGCCCATTGCAGATTGCGGTTGATCGGTTTAGATCAAGACCCCACTGCTCGAATTCACGCCGCTGAGCGCCTGTTTCGCTTTGGGGATCGGGTGCAGATCGTGGCTACTAACTTTGCTGATTTCACACCAACTGAGGCGGCAGTGGTGGTCATGGCTGACTTGGGAGTTAGCAGTCCTCAGCTGGATGTGGAATCAAGGGGTTTTAGTTTTCGCCTCGATGGTCCGCTTGATATGCGCATGAACCCAGAGAAGGGGGAAACGGCGGCTGAGCTGATTGGGCGTCTCGATGAAACTCAGTTAGCAGATCTCATCTATGCCTATGGCGAGGAGCGCTTGTCACGTCGCATAGCCCGGCGCATTAAGCACGATTTAGCCGAGCAGGGAACCTACGCTGGCACTGCTGAGCTGGCCTATGCGGTGGCTGGTTGCTATCCGCCTAAGGCGCGTCGTGGTCGCATTCATCCAGCTACGCGCACTTTTCAGGCCCTGCGCATTGCTGTTAATGATGAGTTGGATGTTTTAGATCGCTTCTTGCAAAAGGCTCCCGATTGGTTGCTGCCAGGGGGGCTGCTCGGTGTGATTAGCTTTCATTCCCTTGAGGATCGACGCGTCAAAACCGCCTTTCTTAATGATCAGCGCCTGGAGCGAGTTACCCGTAAGCCTTTAGTAGCAAGTGAGGCTGAGATAGAGACCAATCCCCGCAGTCGTAGTGCAAAGTGTCGGTTTGCTCGCCGGCTGCCTCAAGCGATCAGTGCTGATGCCCTCTGATCCGATTTGGTGGTGGGCTTTTGGAGTGCAACTGTTAGCTCTCCCAGGAGCATTGCTGCCGGTACTGCCGAGTTTGTTGTGGTTGCCACTCGGGGCGGGGTTATGGGTTTGGCATGTTGGCTGGGCTGCAGGTTGGCCCACCCTTGTGTTGGCCTTAACAGTGTTTTTTCTTGGCCTCATCGCTGATCTGTTAGCTGTGGCCCTTGCTTCTGCTCGTTTACGAGCAAGTCGCTGGGCCGTTTTGGGTGCTGGATTGGGGCTGTTGCTTGGCTTGGTGGGACTGTTGCCGGCTCTGCCTTTTGGGGGTCCGCTGTTAGGCGCCCTCTTTGGCCCTTGGTTGGGTGCTGCCCTTGTGGAAGCGTTTAGCGCCACTAGACCTCCGTTGGCGCTTGGATGGTTGTCTTCAGCACGTCGTGGTGCCCTTGTCGGTCTTGCTGTTGTTGCTGGATTGTTGGTGAGTCGAGTGGCGCAGATTTTTTTAGCGCTTCTTGGTATTGGCGGTTTTTTGCTGCTTACTTGGCACTAAGCAGCCCGCTGTTGTCTGTGGCCTCAAATGGCTGGCGGTAGGCCGTGGTGGCGATCCCTATCAGCATGGCCACAGCTATTCACAGGAATTCATTGCCGGATGTGAACTCACAAATAGTTCCTCTTAAGCTTTTCTCTTTTAGCAATACAGGTTGTGAGCCAGTTTCTTGTTATCTAGCTCTTAAGTTGATTACGACATTGCCAATGGATTCCACGGCTTGATTTATATCCTTTGCTGAGGTGTCTCTACCCAGGCTTAGCCGAAGCGATGCTTCTGCCTCAGACGACGTGCGACCTAAGGCCATCAGCACATGGGATGGTTCACCTTGGCTGCATGCAGAGCCGCTACTACAAGCTATTAGCGGACGTAACTGTCGATGCAGGCTGCTGCCACGGACTCCTGGAACCGTGAAGTTGAGGTTGTGGGGCAGCCTGTGCTCAAGGGATCCATTGAGGATGAGATCGGGCAGGCGTTCTTTTAAACCATCCCAGAGCTGATTACGCAGCTGGCTGAGTTTTTCCTGGCGGCTAGTGAGGTCCTTAAAAGCAAGTTCGGCGGCTTTAGCGAAGCCCACAATCAGTGGTACGGGGATGGTCCCAGGCCGTAGGCCTCGCTCTTGGCCTCCTCCCCATTGCAAGGGTTTGATCGGCACTTCAGGATTTACAACTAGTGCGCCAATACCTTTTGGGCCGTAAAGCTTGTGGCCACTGAGGCTCATTAGTTTGATTCCCAGTGCATCTAGATCAAGATGCTTGTGACCAAAGGCTTGTGCAGCATCGCTATGCAGCACTACGCCTTGATTTCGACACAACTCTGAGAGTTCTTTTAGGGGTTGGATGACGCCAATTTCGTTGTTGGCGACCATCACGCTGACTAGAAGCGTGTCGTTTTCAAAGGCCTCAGCCAGCTGCTCTGGAGCCAATATGCCATCGGCGCATGGCTGGAGTTCCGTTAGCCGGAAGCCTTCCTTTTGCAGTTGGCGTAGGGGATCGAGTACTGCATGGTGTTCAGTGGCCACGGTGATCAGGTGACCTGGAGCACCCCTTTGCTCTGCTTTTGCTCTGGCATGGCCAAGAAGAGCCAGATTATTAGCTTCTGTGGCTCCACTTGTGAAGATCACTTGCTCTGGTGTGATTCGCATATATGAGGCCAGTTGTTCTCTAGCGAGACTCACAGCAGCAGCAGCGGTTAACCCAGAGCGATGCTGGCGACTCGAGGCATTCCCCCAGTGCTCACTCCAGTAGGCGGACATGGCTTCAACAACCTCCTGAGCGCAAGGCGTAGTTGCCTGATAGTCCAAGGCCAGGGGAGAGTCCTGCTTAGATCCACTAGCAAGGGTTGGCAACATGGGGGAAAGTTCCGTTTCTCGATCTCGCATGCGTCGATATCTCAGGATCGCCGGTCTGAGCCTGACGGCTCTGTTCCTTTTCTGCATTCCTCCAACAGAGGCTATTGACCGTGAGGAGGTTATTGAGCAGATGAAGAAGAGTCGGCCGGCCAATTTGGTTGTGCTGATTAAGCGTCCTGATGTAGGCGGAGACTTCCTTTTGGGGATTTACGCTCTCGAGATAGATAAGTCTGATCCGGATTTGCGCCGCTTCAAACTTTGGAAGGAGTGGTCATATGACCTCAATATCCACACCGAGTCGGTGAGCTGCAATCTCGAAAGGCCTCTGCGGGTAACCCGTGATGGGAGGGGGCTCTATGTGCGTCGTCTTAACCCAGGTGGAGTTGTAAACCCTGTTAATCGGGAGGATCATCTTGTCTGGTGGGCGGCTTGTGTACCAGAGCTGGGTGGTACAGATCCAGC